>CACOCL010000001.1 GCA_902625825.1 uncultured Pelagibacteraceae bacterium
ATGCTAAAGCCAAATATAGCGCAAAATGTTTAGACCTTAATTTTTCGCCACTTATAAAAATATTAAAAATTTCGTCTTTAAAAGAATAAATAAAAATTGATAGAATTAAAAAAAAACAAACCAAAATTATTAAAATATTTTTTTTATTCATTTGCACTTTATTTATCTAAAAATAAGGAATATATTAATTATGTTGGTTTTCCAACTATGACGATAAACGAATTTCGTAATAACCATTGCGGACGTGGGGGCAGTACCCACCACCTCCACCATTAATTTCTTATGGGGGTGAACCAGATTCGACGGGTGACTAAAAGTTGTTCTTTCGTTCGGAATTGTACCTCCGTAAAGGGCTAATTTATAATTGCTAACGAAAGTTATGCACTTGCTGCTTAATTAACTTGTTAATTAAGTAAACGGGGTATGGGGCACCTGGCAACAGAACGCCCCTTCTAATCTTAAATTGTGCTTATTTAATTATAATAAGCATTTATAAAATTAAATTTTAGAATAGATTCCACTCATATTTCTTAAATATTCTTAATAGACTCTGATATAAGATATTATTTTAAATATTTTTAAAATAATTAAATGAAAAAAATTTTCAAGTTTTTAAAGTCAATAGTCAAAAATTTGCTGCTCAAATTCAATTTAATACTTTTATTTAAGGAAGATTATTTAAAAATTGATCTTCAAAATTTAAAGAAATCTTTTCTTCAAGATACACCGTTAAATAATAGATTAACAATTGAAAACTTGTTATCTCATTTTTTTAAAAATCATAAAGAAAGTAAGGGACAATTAATGCAAGATTTATTTGTTGATTATATATTAAATAAAAAAAATGGTTTGTTCGTTGAGGTTGGAGCTTGCGATGGATTAACACACTCAAATACTTACTGGCTAGAAAAGAATAAAGATTGGAGCGGTATATTATGTGAGCCAGCTAGTTTTTGGCACAAAAAACTATTTCAAAATAGACCTAATTGTATCTTAGAAAAAAGACCTATTTTTAGTGAATCAAAAAAAATTATAAATTTTAATATTCAGGCTGGAGGTAGATCATTCATTGAAAAAGAGACAAAACCTAAAAAGGAGAATGAGATTAAGCTAGAATCAATTAGTTTGAACCAGCTGTTTTTAGAGAACAATTTAAGCAAAATTGATTATTTATCTATTGATACTGAAGGATCCGAGTTTGAAATTATAAAAAATTTAGATTTTAATAAATTTAGGCCCTGCACAATTACTATTGAGCATAATTATGAAAAAATTAAAAGAAATAAAATCCTCAATCTATTAACAAAAAACAATTACCTCAGAGTTTTTAAACAAGTTAGTAGATTTGATGATTGGTACATTGATAAAAATATTTTATAATTTTAGAGTAAGACTTTTTATTTTTAGAGTTATTATTCTAAGATTTAAGAGAATTCCTACATAGATTTGAATATGATTTAGATGCTATTAAACAAGTCAACATTAAGGGCACCTAATAACAAAACGCTTATTAGTTTAATTTTTTCTTTTTTTAAGTTCTGCTTGAGCAGCAGCTAGCCGAGCTATTGGAACTCTATATGGAGAACACGAAACATAGTTTAATCCAGCTTTTGAGCAAAAATCAATACTTTTTGGATCACCTCCATGTTCTCCGCAGATTCCTAATTTAATTTTTTTATTTTGTTTTTTTCCGTTATAAACAGCAATTTTTATTAGATCTGCTACACCTTCATCTATTGAAATGAAAGGATCTATGGAAAAAATTTTATTATCAATATAATCATTTAAAAATTTTCCACTATCATCACGACTTATACCAAATGTCGTTTGGGTTAAATCATTTGTTCCAAAACTAAAAAATTCTGCATGTTTAGCAATATCTTTTGATTTAATAGCTGCTCTTGGCAACTCAATCATTGTCCCAACTAAAAAATCTATTTTTATTTTGTTTTCATTTTGAACTTCTCTTGCAGTTTTAATTACAAGATCCTTCATTATTTTTATCTCAGCCTCAGTCGAAACAAGAGGTATCATTATTTCGGGAAAAGCTGATTTTTGTTTTGTCTTTTTTAATTCCGATAAAGCTTCAAATATTGCTTTACATTGCATTTCATAAATTTCTGGAAAAGAAATTCCCAACCTACAGCCTCGATGACCAAGCATTGGATTTTGTTCATGAAGTTCATCAATTCTAGAAATAACCTCTTTAATATCTGTTTCGACGGCTTTGGCAACCTCATGAATTTCTCTCTCAGATTTAGGAAGGAACTCATGTAATGGTGGATCAAGTAACCTGACGGTAACTGGTAAACCATGCATAATTTTAAAAATTTCGATGAAATCTTTTTTTTGATGAGGTAAAAGTTTTTTTAGAGCTTTGGCTCTATCTTCCTGGGTTTTAGATAAAATCATTTCTCTGACTGATAAAATCCTTTCCTCATCAAAAAACATATGTTCTGTTCTACATAGACCTATTCCTTCAGCTCCGAAATCTCTTGCTGTCTTAGTGTCAAGTGGTGTTTCAGAATTAGTTCTAATTTTTAATTTTCTTATCTTATCAGCCCAATTCATTAATTTTGAAAAATCTCCTGAAATTTCTGGTTTTACTGTAGGGACTGTACCTAAAATTACTCTTCCAGATGAGCCATCTATAGTAATTGTATCACCTTCTTTAACTTCGATTGATGATGTTTTAAATATTTTTTGATCATAATTAATATCAATTTCACTTGAACCAGAAACACAAGGTCTACCCATACCCCTTGCAACAACTGCTGCATGACTAGTCATACCACCTCTAGCTGTTAAAATTCCTTTTGCAGCATGCATTCCTTGTATATCCTCTGGTGAGGTTTCTACCCTCACCAAGATAGTATCTTGCATCATATCATTTAATCTCTCTGCCTCTTCAGATGTAAAAACTACTTTACCACTTGCTGCACCTGGAGATGCTGGAAGACCACTAGCAATCACTTCAATTGAGCTTTTCTCATCTAAAGTAGGATGCAATAAAGTATCTAAAGAATTTGGATCAATTCTCAAAACCGCTTCATTTTTGGAAATTAATTTTTCTTTAACCATATCAACAGCAATTTTTACTGCTGATTTGGAAGTTCTTTTTCCTGAACGAGTTTGTAATATCCAAAGCTTATTATTTTCAACTGTAAATTCTACATCCTGCATATCCTTATAATGTTTCTCTAGTTTCTTTAAAATTTTATGCAATTCAGAATAAACTTTTGGCATCGATTCTTCCATTGATGGCTCTTTTACTTTTGCCTCTTTTTTTGCTTTTTGAGTTATGTACTGTGGTGTTCTTGTTCCAGCAACAACATCTTCTCCTTGAGCATTAATAAGATACTCTCCATAAATATCATTTGATCCATCTGAAGGGTTTCTTGTAAATACAACACCTGTTGCACAATCATTTCCCATGTTTCCGAAAACCATAGATTGCACATTTACGGCTGTTCCCCATTCAGAAGGAATCTGATTCAATTTTCTGTAAATTTTTGCACGATTGCTTTCCCAAGATAAAAATACAGCACTAATAGCACCAAATAATTGCTGATAAACATCTTGAGGAAATTCTTTTTTAGATTTTTCTTTAACAGTGTTTTTAAAATCTTTAATTAATCCATCCCAATCTTGCTCATCTAGATCAGTATCTAAAAGAACACCTTTAGTTAATTTATAATTTTCAATCAATTCCTCAAAATGGTAGCTTTCTACACCCATAACTACATTTCCATACATTTGAATAAATCTTCTATAGCTATCTTTAGCGAATCTTCCATTAGAAGTTTTTTTAGCAAGAGCAACTACTGTTTTATCATTAAGACCAAGATTCAAAATTGTATCCATCATTCCCGGCATTGATACTCTTGCACCAGATCTCACAGATAATAGAAGTGGATTCTTTAAATCCCCAAATTTTTTAGATACATCTTCTTCTATAACTTTTAATTCTTTTTTTATTTGATTGACTAATTTTAAATTTAACTTTTTTTTATCTTTATAAAATATCTCACAAACTTTCGTAGATATAGTAAATCCAGGAGGTACAGGTAAACCTAATCTGCCCATTTCAGATAAATTTGCACCTTTGCCACCTAAAAAATTTTTTGGATTCTTAATCTTTTTTGTATCTTTTGACTGAAAATTTAAAATTAACTTATTCATTACTAGTTTTTAACATTTGAAAATTTGTAAAATTTTGAAACGTTTTACATAACATATTTATAAGTTCCAATCGATTTTTTCTTAAAGTTTCGTTTTCCTCATTTACTTTGACATTATCAAAAAATTCAAAAACTTCTTTTTTAGCATCGGCTAAAATTGACAATGATTTTTCGTAATTTTCATCATTATTGATTGTAGAATAGTACTTTTGAATTTCATTTACTTTTTTATATAAATTTTTTTCAAAATCACTTTTAAAAATTCCAGGATCAGTTGTATTATCTATTTCAATTTTATTATTCTTCATTTCATTTTCTAAAATATTTGAGGCTCTTTTAAAGCTTGAAATAATATCTAGACCAATTTGGTTGTTTATAATTTTATTAAGACATCGTGCTTTTTCATAAGATGAAAATATTTTATTTAGAGAAAATGATGAAATTATGGCTTCAGTTATGTCATACCTTATTTCTTTTTCTTTTAAGTAATATTTAAATCTATCTTTTAAAAATTCATTTAATTCTTTTTGCAAATTTATATTTTCAAGTCTGTAACCTTGATCTTGAAATAGGCTTGAGGAATAAATCAAAAAATCATTTATCTTTAAATTTTTTTTATTCTCTATTAAAATTCTTATTATACCAAGCGCTATCCTTCTAAGTGCTAAAGGATCTTTAGAGCTCGTTGGTTTTTCATTAATACCAAAAAAACCAACTATAGTATCTATTTTATCAGTAATCGATAATGCTACACTAAATGGTTTTTTAGGAACTCTAGAATTTAATCCAATCGGCAAATATTGCTCAGTCAAAGCTAATGAAATATCTTTATCAAATCCTTGATAAGTTGAAAAATATCCTCCCATCAGACCTTGAAGTTCAGGAAATTCACCAACCAATTCAGATGTTAAATCGGTTTTACAAATTGAAGCTGATAGTTCAACTTTTTCTTTGCTAATTAATAATTCATCTGAAATCATACCACCAAGTTTTCTCATTCGTTGCACTTTGTCGAAATAATTTCCAAGACCCTTGAAAAAATTCATAGATTTTAAATTTGATACTTTCTTAACCAAATTTTGAGCTTTGTCTTTATTCCAAAAAAATTCTGCATCACTTAATCTTGCCTCTACCACTCTTTCATTTCCTATTTTAATGAGACCTTTATGATCTTTTCGATTAGCAACAATCAAAAATTGATTGGTAATCTCATTTTTATCATTAAAAGTAGGAAAATATTTCTGATGTGTCTCCATTGTTAAAGTTAAAATCTCTTTAGGAACTGATAAAAACTTTTTATCAAAATTACATAATAAGACATTTGGGCTATCTACTAAATTTACAACTTCATCAATTAATTTTGGATTATCATTAATTTTTAGTCCTTTTTTGTTTAAAATTTTTGTAAAATTGCTGTTTATTATCTTTAATCTCTTATTTTGATCGATAAATATTCCCTGTTTTTCAAAAAACTTCTCATAATCTTTAAAATTATCAAAATTTTTTTTCTTATCCTCAAGGTCTTTATCTACAAATGTTGAGTTTGAAGAAACAAGATGATGAAAATTAAAACTAAGAATTTTTTTATCAAATATTGATAAAATTGATTTTAATGGTCTTCCCCAATTCAAATCATATTCACCCCATTTCATTGATTTTTTCCATTGATAGTTTGCTAAAATTTTTGGAATAAATTCAATTAAAAAATCATATGTTTTTAAAGACTTTGCTTCTGTTTGATAAAAATAAAACTCTCCTTTCTCTGTTTTTTTTTTATATAAATTCTTTCTTTCTATTTTATTAGATCTAACAAAACCTTCAATTGCTTGCTCAGGAGCTTCGGTTTTAGGTCCTCTAATCTCTTCTGATTTGGTGCTAATCAAATTATCCAAATCTTCAAAAACTATAACAACTCTATTAGGTGAAGATAAAGAAAAACTTTTTTTTGATTTAATTAAATTTTTGTCAAACAAATTTTTGAAATCGTCTAGAATTTTTTCTCTTAAACTTTTTTGAAGACCAGAAGGAATTTCCTCACTAAAAAGCTCTAAAAAAAATTCTGACATCTTATATTTGAGTATCAATCCAAATCTTTGCTGCAGATTTTGTTATTTCTCTTATTCTGCTAATATATTCAGCTCTTTGTGCTACACTAATTGCTCCTCGTGCATCTAAAACATTAAAAATATGACTTGCTTTTAAACATTGGTCATATGCTGGTAAAGATACCTTTTTTTCAACTAATGATTTTGCTTCATTTTCGAACATATCAAAAATCTTAAAAAGATTTTCTGTATTTGCATGTTCAAAATTGTATGCTGAAAACTCTTTTTCAGCTTGATGAAAAACTTCTCCGTATTTCACGTCTTCATTATTCCAAATCAAGTCATAAACATTTTTTTTTTGTTGAGTAAACATACAAATTCTCTCTAAACCATAAGTTAATTCAACAGAAACAGGTTTGCATTCAAAACCTGCCATTTGCTGAAAATAGGTAAACTGGGTAATTTCCATTCCATCGCACCATACTTCCCATCCAAGTCCTGCCGCTCCAAGAGTTGGGCTTTCCCAATCATCTTCTACAAACCTAATATCATGATCTTTGTGATTAATACCTATGACTGACAAACTATTTAAATAAAGTTTTTTAATGTTTGATGGAGATGGTTTTATTATAACTTGAAACTGATAATAATGTTGAAGTCTATTTGGATTATCTCCATACCTGCCATCCGTTGGTCTTCTTGAAGGTTGAACATAAGCAGCTTTCCATGGTTTAGGTCCAAGAGATCTCAATGTAGTAGCTGGATGAAATGTTCCAGCACCAACTTCCATGTCATAAGGTTGTAAAATTACACAACCATGTTTACTCCAAAATTTTTGTAAATTAAAAATTGTGTCTTGAAAAGTTTGAAACTTTGGAGTTTTTTTATTCTTTTTAGAGGCCATATCTTTGCCAGACAGATTTTTCATCCAATATATTTGCAAGCTGATCAACACGGTCATTTGATGATGATAATTTTTTACTTAACCAGCTTTTTGATTTTTCAAATTTTTTGATTACTACATCTTCTCCATATTTTTCTCTTAATATTTGATTAGCATCTCCAACTTCATCAATTAAACCTAGATCTTTTGCTTTTCTACCTGACCAAAACTCTCCTGAAAATAACTCTACTTCAGTTTTTTTTAATTTAGAACCTCTGCTTTTTTCAACAACTTCAATAAAATCTTTATGCAAGTCTAACTGAATATTTTTAAGTCTTTCTATATCTTCCTTTTTTTCTTCTTGAAAGGGATCTAATGTACTTTTGTTTTTACCAGCAGTATGAACTCTTCTTTCAACACCAATTTTCTTTATTAGCTCAGTAAACCCAAATGAAGAATAGATAACTCCAATAGAACCAATAATAGAACTTGAGTTTGCATATATTTCATCTCCAGCACACGCAATTAAGTAACCGCCTGAAGCCGCTACATCTTCGGCAAAAACTATCACTTTTTTCTTATTTTTTTTAGCTTGTTGTCGTATAAAATTATAAATCAAATGAGATTGAACTGGAGATCCTCCAGGAGAATTAATTGTAATTGCAACACATGGTGCTTTTTTTAAAGCAAAAGCTTTGGAGATGATCTCCTCTTGACCTGAAAAATCTATCCCCTGCTTAAACTTTCCTACATTTCCAATAATTCCACTTAATTTAATATGTGGAATAATTTTTTTCTTTCTAAAAAAAGAGAACATTTTTAATCTTTATAGAATTTTTAATTGAATATAAAGACACCTTATAATTGAAGATTTAGGTGCGTCAATTGATAAGTAATAAATATAAACTTATTATATTAGTTTGTTCACATATATGGGAACTGTAATACAGCTCAAAAATCAAATTAATAATTCTTATTTTCAGCTAAAGGATTCAGTTGAGAACAGATTATTGTTAGTTGAGGAAAAAATTAAACAAAAATTAACAAGTGAAGTTGAATTAGTTCAAAAAATGACTGACTACCATCTTGATTCTGGTGGAAAAAGATTGAGAGCGTTACTCACTTTAGGTTCTGCAAAGTTATGCAATTACTCAAATGGTACTAGAGATATAAATTTAGCAGCTTGCGTTGAATTAATTCACTCTGCAACTTTAATGCATGACGATGTTATTGATAATGGCGCTATTAGGAGAGGAAAAAAAACTTTAAATAAAGTTTGGGATAATCATTCATCAGTATTAGTCGGAGATTATTTACTAAGTAGATGTTTTGAAATGATGGTGGCCGACGGAAATTTAGAAGTTTTAAAATTATTATCCTCGACATCTTCAAAGATTGCTCAAGGGGAAGTATTACAACTTCAACACCAGGGTGAGGTTGATATGTTAGAAGAGACATACCTTAAAATTATATCTGCTAAGACTGCAGAATTATTTGCGGCATCAACAAAAGTTGGAGCAATCTTATCTGACAGAAATAATAAAGAAAAAGAAGCATTAGAATTTTATGGAAGAAACCTTGGCTTAACTTTTCAAATTGCCGATGATACTTTAGATTATAATTCAGAGTTAAAGTTATTTGGAAAAAAAATTGGTAAAGATTTCTATGAAGGTAAAGTTACTCTACCTATAATCTTATTATTTCAAAAAGCTAATTATGAAGAAAAGCAAAAATTAAAAGATATTTTTTCAAAAAATACTAGAGATGAAAGAGATTTAAATTATTCATTATCATTAATAAAAAGATATAATATCATCAATGCATGCTATCAAAAAGCTCAACACTATATTAATCTAGCCTCTAACTCACTTTCGGTTTTTAATGATTGTGAAGAAAAAAATATTCTTGAAAGTTTAACTTCTTTCAGTTTATCAAGGAATTTTTAAGGACTTAAAAGTTTTTTAACCCAATTGTTATTTTCATCTAAAGAATATTTTAATCTTTCATGTATTCTATTATCTCCATCTAACCAAAATTCAATGCTTGATGGTTTTAAATTCCAGCCAGACCAGTGATCTGGTCTTGGTACATTATCTTTATCTTTATATTTTTTTTTATAAATTTCTAAAGAGTCTAAAAGTTCTTCTCTATTTTTTAAAATACTGCTTTGTTTAGATGCCCATGCACCTATTCTACTTTCATAAGCTCTTGAATTATAATAATCATCAGCTGTTTTATCATCTACTAACTTTAAAGTGCCAACAATTCTGATTTGTCTTAATAAACTTTTCCAATGAAAACACATTGTTGCATTTGGATTATCTCTTAATTCATTTCCTTTTTGGCTATTTAAATTAGTATAAAAAATAAATCCATTGTTATCAAAATCTTTTAGAAGAACCATTCGTACAGATGGAATGCCAGTCTTACTAGCTGTTCCTAAAGCTAAAGCGTTGGGATCATTAATCTCTTTTTTTTTAGCCTCATCGAACCATTTTTCAAATAATTTAAATGGATCATCTAGATCTAAAAAGCATTTATTAAGCCCTAATGAGTTTTTTTGATTCATAATTTAAACAAAATAATCTATACAATATAAATAATGTCATTTAATACTTTTGGAAAGTTTTTTCGTTTCACTACTTGGGGAGAGTCTCATGGGCCAGCTATTGGCTGTATAATTGATGGTTGTCCCCCATTAATTGAGATAAATGAGCACGATATTCAAAAGGAACTTAACAAAAGAAAGCCTGGTCAGTCAAAATTTACCACTCAAAGAAAAGAGAGTGATAAAGTTCAAATTCTCTCTGGTGTTTTTCAGGGTAAAACAACAGGGACTCCGATTTCACTTATTATTTATAATGAGGATATGCGATCAAAAGATTATAACGATATTAAAGATAAATTTAGACCTGGTCATGCGGACTTTACATATTTTAAGAAATATGGAATTAGAGATTACAGGGGTGGTGGAAGATCTTCCGCTAGAGAGACAGCCGCAAGGGTAGCAGCAGGAGCTGTTGCAAAAAAAATCTTAGAAAAAAAATTAGGCAAAAAATTTAAAATTTCTGGTGCTGTAACACAACTTGGTATTCTTGGTTGTGATACAACTAAATGGGATGAGAAGGTAATTTACAAAAACCCATTTTTTTGCCCTGACAAATCAATGATTAAGTTATGGGAAAAATATCTTTTAAGTGTTCGGAAAGCAGGATCCTCTTGTGGAGCTATTATTGAAATTAGAGCAAATGGTATCCCAGCAGGATTAGGTGCTCCAATATATTCAAAACTAGACTCTGATATTGCCTCAGCTATGATGAGTATAAATGCTGTGAAGGGAGTGAACATAGGATCTGGAATGAATTCTGCTCAATTATCTGGAGAAGTAAATTCAGATGAAATTTCTCAAACAAAAAAGAAACTAAAATTTGCCTCAAATAATGCTGGAGGAATTCTAGGAGGGATTTCGTCAGGGCAACAAATAGTAGTATCATTTGCTGTAAAACCTACTTCTTCAATTTTAAAAACAAAAAAAACTATCAACAAATTTGGGGAGAATACTACAATTACAGTTAAAGGTAGGCATGATCCATGTGTAGGAATAAGAGCTGTGCCTGTTGGAGAAGCCATGCTCTCATGTGTTTTATTAGATCATTACATGATGAACAAAGCTCAGTGTAGTTAAAAACTATTTTTGTTTTTGTAGAATAATATTTGAATTTAAAACATCTAAAACTTTTTCCTCAATAGATTTTGCGTCTAAATTAGCTGCTTTATACATGCTTTCAGGCGTATCTTGATCAATGAAAATATCTGGGAGTTTCATGGATCTAAATTTTAAATTGTTATCTAGTAATCCCTTCTTAGTTAAAAAGTCAACGACATGTGACCCAAAACCACCTATTGACCCTTCCTCTATTGTCATTATTGCTTCATGAGTAGTTGCTAACTGCCAAATTAAGTTTTCATCTAAAGGCTTAGCAAATCTTGCATCTACAACTGTAATGTTAACGCCCTTTTTTTCTAAATTTTCTGATGCTTTTAAAATTTCGTTTAATCTTGTTCCGAAGTTCAAAATAGCAACCTTTTTTCCCTCTAAAATAATTTTTGATTTTCCTATTTCAATTTTTTCATTAATAGTAGGAAGAGCAGTTCCAAAACCAACTCCTCTAGGATATCTAAAAGCACACGGTCTGTCATTTATTTCTGTGGACGTATTGATCATTTTAACCAGCTCCGCTTCATCACTTGCAGCCATAACAATAAAATTTGGAAGTGTTGAAAGATAAGTAGTATCAAAACTACCTGCATGAGTAGGTCCATCTGCACCTACTAAACCTGCTCTATCTATTGCAAACCTAACAGGTAAACTTTGAATTGCAACATCATGAACCACCTGGTCATATGCTCTTTGTAAAAAGGTAGAATAAATAGCTGCATAAGGTTTATAATTCTCTGTAGCCAAACCTGCTGCAAAAGTAACAGCATGTTGCTCGGCTATTCCAACATCGAATGTTCTATCTGGGAACTCTTTTCTAAAAATATCTAGACCAGTTCCATCAGGCATTGCTGCAGTAATAGCGACTATTTTGCTATCTTTTTTGGCATGCTGAATAAGGGTTTTAGCAAACACTTTTGTATATGATGGTATCTTACTTGAAGTTTTTATTTGCTCCCCAGTTTTTACATTAAATTTTGAAACACCGTGATAGTTATCTTTTGCCTCTTCTGCAAATGTGTATCCCTTGCCTTTTTTTGTTTTTATATGAATTAAAATTGGACCTTCATGTTTTGTATCTCTTGCGTTCCTTAGGATCGGCATTAGTGAATTTAAATCATGTCCATCTATAGGACCAATATAATAAAATCCAAGTGAGCTGAATAATGTGCCCCCAGTCACTGCTGACCTTAACAAATCTTCAGCTTTTCCAGCTTTTGCACTAAACCGTTTTGAAAATGCTGAGGTAATAAGTTTTATTGTCTCTCTAAAACTAAAGTAGATCTTACCAGAAAAAATTTTTGCTAAATAAGTACCCATTGCACCAACCGGTCTTGCTATTGACATATCGTTGTCATTCAAAATCACAATCATTTTTGTTTTTGAGGTACCAGCATTATTCATTGCTTCATAAGCCATACCAGCACTAATTGCTCCATCACCAATTACTGCAATTACGTTATCAGATTTATTTGAAAGTTTATTTGCTACTGCGATTCCTAATGCAGAGGAAATAGAAGTAGAGCTATGTGCAGCACCAAATGGATCATATTCACTCTCTAATCTTTTTGTAAAGCCAGATAGTCCACCCCCCTGTCTCAAAGTTCTGATTTTATCTTTTCTACCAGTGAGAATTTTATGAGGATAACATTGATGACCAACATCCCACACTAATTTATCATTTGGCGTATTAAAAATATAATGAAGAGCAACTGTTAATTCTACCACTCCAAGACTAGCACCTAAATGACCACCAGTAACTGATACTGCATCAATCATTTCATCTCTCAATTCATCAGCTACATTCTGTAATTTGGACTCAGGTATTTTTTTAAGATCTGATGGAAAATTAATCTTATCTAAAAATTTATAATTTTTTTTCATTTATCTCTATTTAAAATATAATTTAAAGTTTCTGATAAATTTTTCGATTTTTTACCATAAACTTTTATTTTATTATTAATCTTTAATATTAAATTATCAGCATATTTAACTGTATTTTTTTGTCCAAGTAAACTAATAAGAGTTGCTTTACCTTTCTTTTTGTCTTTACCAGTTTTTTTTCCTGCAATAGATAAATCTCCCCTATGATCAATTAAGTCATCAGCAACTTGAAATAATAAACCAATATCTGCTCCAATATTCTTAAATTTAGATATTTCTTTTTTATTTTTCTGTTTTATTATTAGTGGAGCCATACAACAAAAACTAAAAAGTCTCCCAGTTTTCTTAATTTCCATTTCAATTATTTTTTTTTTTGAAACTTTCTTATGTTCGTAACTTAAATCCAGATATTGACCGCCAGCAACTCCTAAATGTCCAGAACCTTCAGATATTTTATTAATCAAACTAATCTTAATTTTTTCTGAAATATTTAATTCATTATGACTTAAAATTTCAAAAGCCATTGTCAAAAGAGAGTTTCCCGCCAAAACAGCAGTGGACTCACCAAATTTTACATGGGTAGAAGGTTTTCCTCTTCTTATTGTATCATTGTCCATACATGGCAAATCATCATGAATTAATGAATAGGCGTGAATACACTCAACTGCAGATCCTATTATAATTAATGACTTATATTTTATATTGAATAATGATCCTACATCAATCAGGACTTTAGATCTTATTTTTTTTCCTCCAGAAAATAATCCATACTGCATTGGTTTAATTAATTCTGATTTCTTCTGTTTCTTAATGAAACCTTTTAAGAACGTATTTGTATCTTTAGCAATTTTATCTAATTTTTTTTTCATTATTTTTTGAGATTATTTTCAAAATATTTTCCTTTGATTTTTCATTAATGTTCTTCACACTTTTTTGAAATTTTTTTTCAATAATACTATTTAATTTAAGCAAATCTTGATACTTTTCGATGGAGTTTTGTAAATCTTTTTGGCTCTCTAAATAATCAATTATTCTATTGGCTTCATTTGTTAAATCTTCAAGAGATAAGGATTCATAATTATTTGGTAAATTTTTATCTTTCATATAATACTCTCAGATAATACATGAAAATTAATCTTGCAAATATTAAAAAAGCTCAAAAATTACTTAATAAAAGAGAGTGTATAGCTATACCAACTGAGACTGTTTATGGTTTAGCTGGAAATGCGTATTCTGATATAGCATGTAAAAAAATATTCAAAATAAAAAAAAGGCCAAAAAATAACCCTTTGATTATTCACTATTACAATCAAAAAAATTTACTCAAAGATTGTAATTTAAATGATAATTTTATGAAACTATATAAAAACTTATGTCCTGGTCCAATAACTTTTATTCTTGATTTAAAAAAAAGATCAAAGATTTCTAGAATTGCTACGAATAAAAAGAAAACTTTAGCAGTAAGATTTCCGAAACATCCAGTTACTAGACAGCTACTTAAAAGATTAAATTTTCCTTTAGCTGCTCCAAGTGCTAATCCCTCGTCTAGAATAAGTGCAGTCTGTTCTACTGACATAATAGATGATTTTGGAAAAAAAATTAAATTTATACTTGAGGGAGGAAAATCTAAAATTGGAGTTGAGTCTACTATTATTGATGTAAGAGAAAAACCAAAAATTTTACGTTTAGGTGGTTTAGAGATCTCTAAAATAGAAAAAATATTAAAAAAAAAAATTATTATCTCTAATAATCCATCTAAAATTTCAGCTCCAGGTCAATTAAGAGTTCATTATTCACCTGGACTGCCGATAAGATTAAATGTTAGAAATTCAAAAAATGATGAGGCCTATTTGTTAATTAAAAAAAGAAAAAAAAATAAGTCAAATTTTTACTTTTTATCTAAAAAAGGTGATTTAGTAGAAGCAGCAAAAAATTTATATAGCGTTTTAAGAGAAATTCGAAAAAGTAAATATAAATCTATAGCAGTAGAACAAATACCAAATAAAGGATTAGGTAAAACAATTAACGATAGATTAATAAGGGCATCTAAATTCTAATGCAAACTACACTTGAAGTAATTAAATTGTATAAAAATTATGATAATAAAGAAGCAGTAAAAAATATTTCATTTAAAATTAATAGAAATGAAATAATTGGGATTTTGGGTCCTAATGGTTGTGGAAAAACAACCACAATAGGAATGATCTTGGGATTACTAAAACCATCAAGCGGAAAAATACTAATTGATAATGTCGAAATAGAAAAAAAAAGAGTTGATATATTAGATAAGTTAAATTTTATATCCCCATATATAGAGCTTCCTAAAAAATTAACAGTAAAGCAAAACTTAGAAGTGTATGGTAGACTTTACGATGTAAAAAATCTCAATGAAAAAATAGAGGACATCACTGAAAAACTTAGACTAAAAGAAATAATAAATAAAATTACTGGAGAACTTTCGTCTGGTCAAAAAAATAGAGTAAGTCTAGCTAAGTCAATAATTAATGAACCAATGATATTACTTCTGGATGAACCAACAGCCTCTCTTGATCCAGAGACTGGTGACTATATAAGAGAATTTTTGCAAAATTATCAAAAAGAAAATAAGACATCTATTTTACTTGCTTCGCATAATATGGCTGAAGTAGAGAGATTATGTTCTTCTGTGTTAATGATGAATAATGGATCAATTATTGACCAAGGAAAACCCTCAGAACTCATAAAAAAACATGGCAGAAAAAATATGGAGGAAGTTTTTTTAAAACTTACAAGGGGAAAAAATGAATCTTAATAAAATGTATGGTCTTTTTTTAAGACATTTTTATTTGATCAAAGGATCTTTGCCTAGAATTTTAGATTTGATTTATTGGCCAACTATACAAATAATTTTATGGGGCTTTATTTCAAAATTTTTTTCAATCTATAGTGATTATTATAATAATACTGTTGGTATAATTTTAACATGTGCAATTCTTTATGATATACTTTTTAGATCAAGCATTAGTTTCAATATGCTTTTTTTAGAAGAAATTTGGAGTAGAAACTTTACTAATTTATTTATTGCTCCTCTTAAACTTAAAGAGATAATCATATCCTTGATTTTCACTGCCTTAATAAGAACTCTAATTGGATTGGTTCCAGCAGTCATTTTAACCTCTCCATTATTTGGAGTTTCAATTTTAAAACTCGGCTTGCCCCTTCTATTATTATTTTTGAGCTTGTATATATTTGGAATTACACTTGGTCTGTTTGTAAGCGCTGGTCTAATGAGATTTGGTCCATCATTTGAAAATATCGCCTGGTCATCTCTATTTTTATTAGCCCCTTTGGGTTGTATATATTATCCTATTGAAATCTTACCAGATTTTTTCCAAGTTATAGCTAAAGGTTTGCCTTTAGTTCATATTTTTGATGAGACAAGAAATATTTTATTAAATGACACTTTTAATTACGAAAATCTCAAAATAGCATACACTTTAAATCTTATATATCTCACTTTTGGAATTAGTGTATTTTATTATTCATTTTTAAAAGCTCGGACTAAGGGCACACTAATTAATATGGGAGAATAAATGGTGCGCCTGCTAGGAGTCGAACCCAGAACCTCCTGATCCGAAGTCAGGCGCTCTATCCAGTTGAGCTACAAGCGCATATAATATTAATATAACATTTTATGGAAAAAAAAATAAATTTGATTGTAAAAGAACTGGATAAAGGACTTCGTGTTGATGTTTTTATTAATAAAAAAGAAAGTAAAATTAGTAGAACTAGGATTAAGAATTTAATTCTAGAAAAAAGATTAAAATTAAACAAAAAAACGATTAATGATCCATCAAAAAAAGTCTCTATTGGCGATATAATTGATCTTTCAATACCAGAGCCTAAGTTACCCTCACTTAAACCGTATAATTATAAATTGAATATTGTATTTGAAGACGAAGACCTAATTGTTATTAATAAACCCGCTGGTATAGTAATGCATCCTGGGGCTGGAAATTTTGATAATACTATTGTTAATGCGCTCATTTACTATGATAAAAATGCTTTATCAAATATTGGTGATGAGTCTAGGCCAGGTATTGTTCATAGAATCGATAAGAATACATCAGGTCTAGTAGTCATTGCAAAAAATAATCTTACTCATGAAAACTTGTCTGATCAATTTAGAAATCACACTATTTCAAGGATTTACCAATTGCTTGTTTGGGGCAAGATTAGACCATCTAGCGGTCGAGTTGAAACCTATATCACAAGAAGCTCTAGAAACAGACAAATGATGGAAGTAAGTAAAACAAAAGGTAAAAAAGCTATAACAAATTATAAAACTATTGAAGTATTTGAAAATGATAAAATACCAACATTTAGTCTTGTGGAATGTAATCTTGAAACAGGAAGAACTCATCAAATAAGAGTCCATATGAATCACTTAGGAAATAGCATAGTGGGTGATGATACTTATAAAAAAAAATTTAAAAAGATAAGGAATATCGATTTTGTGTTAGAGAAAAATCTAATTAATCTTAACAGACAGTTTCTTCACGCAAAATCTATTGGATTTATTCATCCCAAAACTAATAAAGAGATGATTTTTAATTCAAATTTACCAAAAGAGCTTGAAATAATTTTAAAAATGCTGAGAAATGCTAATAAATAAATTATTGAAAAATAATTAAAATTAATTAGATAAACTACCTATGAATATGGCTTTCAACAATAATCTACCCGCAATTAGTAATGAGGGTGGTCTTTCCGCTTATCTTGAGCAAATTAAAAAATTTCCTATGTTGGACGCTGAGGAAGAATATATGCTTGCCAAAAATTGGAAATCTACAGGAAATATAAAATCAGCAGAGAAGCTTGTAACAAGTCATTTAAGACTGGTTGCAAAGATTGCAATGGGTTATAAAGGTTATGGCTTACCGATTAATGAAATGATTTCTGAGGGAAATATCGGTTTAATGCAAGCTGTAAAAAAATTTGAGCCAGAAAAAGGTTTTCGGTTAGCAACTTACGCGATGTGGTGGATAAAAGCTTCTATACAAGAATATATTTTGAGATCTTGGAGCCTAGTCAAAATAGGAACTACCACTGCACAAAAAAAATTATTTTTTAATCTTAAAAAACTGAAAAATCAAATAGCACCACAGTCTGAAGGCGATTTAAGAAATGAGCATGTTAATGAAATTGCCAATAAGCTTGATGTTAGCAAAGAGGAAGTCGTCTCAATGAACCGAAGACTTTCTGGAAAAGAATTTTCCTTAAATGCACAAGTTGGTGAAGATGGTGACGAGTGGCAGGATTGGCTAGTTGATAAGGAGCTGGATCATGATTTAAAATTTGCTCATCAGGAGGAGATGGAGCAAAGAAAAGATTTGTTAAAAAATTCAATTAATGTGCTAAATGACAGAGAAAGAGAAATTCTTTACTCAAGAAGACTTAATGATGAGCCAACTACCTTGGAAGACTTGAGTAAAAAATATAAGATAAGCAGAGAACGAGTGAGACAAATTGAGAACAAAGCTTTTGAAAAATTACAAAAACATATGTTGCTTCTAGCAAAATCTAAAAATTTATTACCAGTAAATTAAATATCAAAAGGATTTTCAATTAATATAGTATCCTCACGTTCTGGACTTGTGGATATACTTGATATTTTTGTTCCTATAAAATCCTCAACTGCGTGAATATATTTTTTTGCATTGTCAGGTAAATCATTCATATTTTTAATTCCATTTGTGGATTTTTTCCATCCAGGAAATTTTTTATAAATAGGTTTAATTTTTAATTGATCTTCAACTGCTGCAGGAAAATAGTCAATCTTTTCTCCCTCTAATTCATATTGCACACACATTTTAATCTCATCTAATTCATCAAGAACGTCTAACTTAGTTAAAGCTATACCGTCTATTCCAGAAATCTTAATAGTTTGTCTTACTAAAACTCCATCAAACCAACCACATCTTCTCTTTCGACTTGTAACAGTACCAAATTCTTTTCCCCTATTACCTAACAACTCTCCCGTCTCATCAATCAATTCTGTAGGAAAAGGTCCTTCTCCAACTCTAGTTGTATAAGCTTTTGTTATTCCTAAGACGTAATTTATTGAGTTAGGACCACAACCAGTTCCTGTCGCTGCACTTGAGGCAACAGTATTTGAAGATGTTACAAAAGGATATGTTCCATGGTCAACATCTAATAGAATTCCTTGTGCACCCTCAAATAATATCTTTTTCTTTTGTTTTTTAAATTGATCAATCTTAAGCCATACCGGTGCTGAAAATTTTAGAATATCTGGGGCAATTTTTAAAAGGTCTTCTTTAAGTTGATTTTTTTCAAATATTTTTTTTCCTAAACCTTTTCTAATAGCGTTATGATGCAATAAAACTGTTTCTAATCGTTGGTTCAAATTTTTTTCTGATCTAAGATCCATCACGCGAATTGAACGTCTTCCAACTTTATCCTCGTAAGCAGGTCCAATACCTCTCCTAGTAGTTCCAATTTTACTTTTACCCGCTGCATCCTCTCTTATTTCATCCATTTCTCGGTGAAATGGTAAAATTAGATTTGCAGCCTCGGAAATCATAAAATTTTCTGAATTTACATCAACACCTTTTTCTCCAATTTCTTTAATTTCATCTAACAATGCCCAAGGATCCACGACAACACCATTTCCGATAATTGAAATTTTATTTTTTCTAACTATTCCAGAAGGAAGTAATCTTAGTTTATAAGTTACTCCATCTATAACTAGGGTATGTCCGGCATTATGACCACCTTGAAATCTAATTACAATATCAGCTTGCTCTGATAGCCAATCTACAATTTTTCCTTTTCCTTCATCTCCCCACTGCGAACCAACTACTGCAATATTTTTCATTATTTATATATTTTTTTTAACTCAATAGAATTTAAATGATTTATTGGACCATGTCCTTTGCCAATTTTAGGGTTTGTTAATATGGCAGAATTTACATATTTAACTCCTAACTCACAAGATCTCTTTAGAGTTTTTCCACATGAAAAAAAAGAAGTAATTGCTGTTGATAGTGTGCAGCCTGTGCCATGTGTATTTTTTGTATTATATCTTCTACTTGAAAATACCTTAATCTCCTTTTTATTAACAAATATATCATGTACTTTTTTTGATTTTAAATGACCTCCTTTTACTAATATATTTGGCACACCCAATTTTATGAATTCATTTGCAGCAAGAATCATATCATTTTGATTTTTTATTTTGATACCAGTTAAGATTTCAGCTTCAGGAATATTAGGTGTAATTAAAGAAACTTTATTCAACAATTTTTTTTTCATCAATTTTACAGCTGAATTAGTAATAAGCTTAGAACCACCTTTAGCTATCATCACTGGATCTAAAATAACCTTTTTAACTTTCATTTCATTTAATGATCTTAATACCTTGCCTATTACCCTTGTAGAATGAAGCATTCCAATTTTTATAGCATTGGGCCTTATATCTTTAATTGTATGAATTATCTGATTATAAATTTCATTTGGTGGAACGGGTATTACTAATTTCACACCTTTTGTATTTTGAACTGTAACTGCGGTCACTGCTGTCATAGAATATACGCCTAGGCTTGTAGCAGTTTTAATATCTGCCTGAATGCCTGCACCTCCTGACGAGTCAGATCCTGCTATGATTAAAATTTTTGATTTTATTTTCAAATTACCTAATTTTTTTCAAAATAATATTAACGCATTTAATAAGGAGTCTTTTATTTTCACTTTCTCCCATTATTCTTATTTTTGACTCTGTCCCCGATTTTCTTACAAGAATTCTACCACTACCTTTTATTAATTTTGAAGCTAATTTAATTGATTTCTTAATTTCGGGTTTGTTGATAATACTTTTATCTTTTACCTCAATATTTTTAAGTAATTGTGGAGTTTTTTTAAACTTTTCAAAAAATTCACTGGCTCTTTTTCCTTTTCTAAGAGCAAATAAAGACTCTAAAGCAACGAGTAAACCATCTCCTGTAGTTGCAAATTTACCTAGAATAATATGTCCTGATTGTTCTCCACCTAAATTAAACTTATTTTTTTGCATTACCTCTTTTACGTATCTGTCACCAACATCAGCACGTATAAATTTTATACCTTTTTTTTTGAAATACTTTTCAAGGCCATAATTGGACATTAATGTTCCAACAACCCCTCCTTTTAACATTTTTTTATTTTGCCACCTTGTTGCTAATGCAGCAATAATTTGGTCTCCATCTATAATATTACTTTTTTCATCACACATAATTATCCTATCTGCATCACCATCTAATGAAATACCTATATGAGCCTTATACTTTTTAACTGCAGATTTTATCTTTTCAGGAAATGTAGATCCACAATTTTTGTTAATATTTAATCCATTAGGATTAACTCCTATTGCAATTACCTTGGCTCCTAAAGATTTTAATAACTCTGGTCCAGCTTTGTACCCAGCTCCATTTGCACAATCAATTACAATTCTAAGTCCTCTTAGATTGAATTCTTTGGTAAAATTTTTCTTTAATATTTTGATGTAATCATTTGTTCCTGATTCTAATCTTTTTACTCTTCCTAATTTTTCGGGCTTTGAGAGATTTTTAATAATCTTTTTATCTATTAAACTTTCAATTTTTTTTTCTATTTTATCTGATAGTTTCATGCCATTAGGTCCAAATAGTTTTAATCCATTATCGTTATGAGGATTGTGAGAAGCTGTAATCATAATTCCCATATTTGCCCTCATGGCTTTTGTAAGCATCGCTAAACCATTTGTGGGTAAAGGTCCTAAAGTATATACATGCATACCAGCTGATGCCAATCCAGATACAAGTGCTGGTTCTAAAGTATATCCAGATAATCTTGTATCTTTTGCTATTATTGCAGTTTGTTTCTTTTTTTTTTGAGATTTAAAATATGTTCCACTTGCTAAACCAAATTTAAAAAACATATCTCCGTTAATATTTTTACTATTGATAGCTCCCCTAATACCATCAGTACCAAAATATTTTTTTGTCATTAATTGTTTATTATATTCTGAAAGATCTTAATGCCTTGTATTGTTTCATTAACATCATGAATTCTTAAAATCTGAACACCTTGCGTCATAAGATATATCGATGAAGCTGTTGTTCCACCATTTCTCAATTCACTATCATTTTTTCCAGATATCTCCTTAATAAATTTTTTTCTTGAATTGCCTACAAGTATAGGAAAACCAAGAGAATGAAAAATGGAAATATTGCGTATCAAATTCATATTATGTTTCAAATTTTTTCCAAAACCTATACCAGGATCTAATATAATTTTATCATGTTTAATACCCTCCGATCTTAATAGTTTTATTTTTTTTTCAAAAAAATCGTATATGTCCAGCAATTCATTTTTATACTTGGGATTTTTTTGCATATTTTCTGGAACTCCTTGTGAGTGCTGAATTACAAATGGGATCTTGTATTTTTTCAATACATTTAAGGTTTGAGAGTCAAAATCTAATCCTGAAACATCATTAATTAATTTTACCCCTAAATTTATTCCTTTACTCATAATTTTAGATTTTCTGGTATCTAAGGATATTGGTATTTTTTTCTTAAGTAATGATTTCAAAATTTTATTAATTCTTTGCCATTCTAAATTTTCTTTAATCATTTTTGATCCTGGACGAGTCGACTCACCACCAACATCTATCAAATTTGCGCCACTGTTTAGTAAATTAATCGCATGATTTACTCCCCTTTTTTCTGAATTAAATTTTCCACCATCTGAAAAGCTATCAGGTGTTAAATTTAATACTCCTAAAATATTTGGTATTTTTTTAAAATTTAGATTTGAGAAATTTTTTTTTTTTGATTTAATTTTTTTTAAATCAAAATTTATTTTTTTTCTAATTAATTTAGGTAAATTTTTTACTTGATTAATAAAAATTTTTTTTTTTGAATTTCTTGTTAATATTTCTATTTGATCAAATGAGATTTCTTTAATCCCATTTAGTGGTATTGATTTCTTTTGTTTAACTAATCTTCGTGAATGATTTCCATAATAGAAATTACACACTCTTGTGTAATATCTAAGCATTAAAATTAATGAACAATCTTAGGTTTGAGTCCCATTGCACCAAGAGCAGAACTTTTGTCATCATCAACTTTTAAGTCTTGTTTATCAGCAGGATATATGTTTTTAGTAATAATATTTTCTATTTCTTCACCTGTTAAGGTCTCATATGTTATAAGAGCTTTTGCAATTTTATGTAAATCATCAATTTTTTCAGTTAAGATTTCTTTAGCTTTATTATAACCCTCATCAACTAATTTTCTAATTTCTTTATCTATTTTTTGAGCAACCTCCTCAGAAACTGATTGTGTTTGAGTTACAGATCTTCCTAAGAAAACTTCTTCTTGATTTTCACCATACTCAACTGGGCCCATTTCTTCACTCATTCCATATTTTGTTACCATGGCCCTTGCAAGTTGAGTTGCTTGATTTATATCTGAGCCACTTCCTCCACCTGCTCCTGTTGAAATATTATCTTTCCCAAAAATTACTTCCTCTGCTACTCTGCCACCAAAACAGACTGCTAATCTCGCTTTCAAATATTTTATTGAATGACCATGTTTGTCTCTTTCAGGTAAATTCATTACCATACCTAAAGCTCGACCTCTTGGTATAATTGTAGCTTTGTGTATTGGGTCGTAACTAGGCATATTAAAAGATACTAAAGCATGTCCTCCTTCATGGTATGCTGTTAATTTCTTTTCATCTTCAGTCATAACCATTGACCGTCTTTCAGCTCCCATCATTACTTTATCTTTGGCTTCCTCAAATTCACTTAAAGTAACAATTCTTTTATTTTTTCTAGCCGCTAATAATGCAGACTCATTTACTAAATTAGCAAGGTCAGCACCTGAAAATCCAGGAGTTCCCCTTGCTATAGTTCTCAAATTTACATCGGGAGCCATCTTAATCTTTTTAACATGAACTTTTAAAATTTTTTCTCTTCCAATTATATCTGGATTAGAAACTACAACTTGTCTATCAAATCTACCTGGTCTTAATAATGCAGGATCAAGAACATCAGGTCTATTTGTTGCCGCGATTATAATTACACCTTCATTAGTATCAAAACCATCCATCTCAACAAGAAGCTGATTTAAAGTTTGCTCCCTTTCGTCGTTACCTCCACCTAGACCTGCACCCCGACTTCTTCCAACAGCATCAATCTCATCAATAAATATTATGCAAGGCGAATTTTTTTTTCCTTGCTCGAACATGTCTCTTACTCTTGATGCTCCCACACCAACAAACATTTCTACGAAATCTGATCCAGAGATAGTAAAGAAAGGAACACCTGCTTCACCAGCAATTGCCCTAGCTAATAAAGTTTTTCCTGTTCCTGGAGGGCCTACAAGAAGCGCACCTCTAGGTATTTTTCCACCTAATCTACTAAATTTTTTTGGATCTTTTAAAAACTCAACAATTTCCTCAACTTCCTCTTTAGCTTCCTCTACTCCTGCAACATCGTTAAAGGTTACCTTACCTTTCATTTCATTCATCATTTTCGCTTTAGATCTTCCAAAGCCCATTGCACCACCTTTGCCTCCTTGCATTTGTCTCATAAAAAATATCCAAACAGCAATTAATAAAAGCATTGGAAACCACGATAGCAGTACACCAAATAAAGAAGGCATTTTTTCTTCGATTGGTGCAGCTGAAATACTCACACCCTTCTCTGAAAGTTTTTCAATTAAATTTGGATCATTTGGTGAGTAAGTTGTAAAACTTTTACCGTTAGAGTAAACACCTTTGATATTATTCCCTTGTATTTCAACTTTTAAAACTTCTCCGTTATCAACTGAAGTCAAAAATTCTGAAAATATAACTTTATTTCCTCCTCTGATATTTGACTGAGGATTTTTAAACATATTGTAAAGGCCAATTGTAAGAAAAACAATTATGGCCCACATGGCTATATTTTTCATATTCATTACTCTAAAATAAGAATTATTAAAGATTAAACAAGTGACAAATTTGTACTATATCTAAAAATTTCAATTTTCCTCAGAGATAATCACTGTTTGATTGATTTTTTCAATTATGCAGCCACCCAATGTGGCCTTAAAGGGGTAATTATTTTCAAAATTGCTAATTAGTCTTTCCAATTTTTTCCCTCGAACTGAATAATATTTTTTGCCAATTAATCTGACTGACTCTGACAAAGATCTAAAAACAACCTCATGTGGCTGTTGGAAAAACAATTTATTTAAAAAAAGTTTACTCGATTTTTCTGAAAAAGAGGAATTTTTCGTCAAATTTTCATTTACATAAAAATCAATGACTTTATTAGAGCTTTTTAAATTTTCAATAGTCTTTAAAAACTTATTATTATCCAAACCGTTTTTTTGAAGTTGTTTAATAAATCCTCTTATTTTTATTCTTTGGTATTTTTCATTAATATTGCTTGGATCTTCTATATAAAATCCAAATACAACTTTTGAAATGAATACTAAATCACTTTTTTTTTGATCTAATAATGGTCTCAATAAATTTATATTGTCTATTTTTGCTTTTTTGTCTAATGAAATTAAACCTTTGAGCCCACTACCTCGTGTCATTCTTATAAAGAAATTCTCAAATAGGTCGTCTTTATGGTGACCAACTAAGATATTATAAATTTTTGTTTTTTTTGTTTTTTTTATCAATAGCTGATATCTAGCTTCTCTTGCTTTTGATTGAATATTCTTTGATGTTTTTCTACCTTTCCATGTCAAAATTTGTGCGTTAACAAAAATTTTATTTAAACATTTTTTTACTTTTTTTGCTTCTTTTGTTGATTCTGGTCTCAATTTATGATCAACAATACAAAACTTAGCCTTAAGTTTTTTTTCAATTGAGTATACTTTTGCTAAAAAAGCTAATGCAAGGCTATCTGGACCTCCTGATACAGCAACTAGAAAATCTTCATTAAGATCAAGAGATTTTTTAAATTGATTATAGATATTATTAATTCTTTTGTTCTTTAGTTTATTTCTTAGAAATTTAGGAATTTTGATTATTGCACTCAAATTTTTGAGACTCATATTTCGCTTTTTGGATCACAGATTGATTTGCTTTTGGATATTGTTTTTCTACTCCATTAATCATCTTACAACCTTGATCTTTTTCTCCAATCTGAACCATAGATACACCAAGCTTCAATAAATTTATAGGAGCTTTTTCGCCTTTGGGATATTTTTGATAGCCCTCTAAATATGCTGATGCAGCGTCTGTATATAACTGTCTTATTCTAAATGTTTCAGCGTACCAATATTGAGCGTTACCTGCTAAATCATGTTCGGGATTTGCAATAACAAATTCTCTAAACGCTCTTTCTGCAGTTGTGTAATCGCCAACTTTTAAAAAGCTTGTTGCAAATTTATATTGTTCATCAGGAGAATCATTTGGGAGAATTTTTTCCTCCGATTGAAAAGTTTCTGTTACTATTGAGGCTGTTGTATCAATTGATTGTGTTTTTTGGACTATCTCACTTGTCTCTGTATCTTTGTAGGACACAGAACCGAGATCCTGTGGTTGAGTTGAGCCTGGTAAAATTTCC
This sequence comes from uncultured Pelagibacteraceae bacterium, assembly GCA_902625825.1. GTDB lineage: Bacteria > Pseudomonadota > Alphaproteobacteria > Pelagibacterales > Pelagibacteraceae > Pelagibacter. The sequence goes on from CACOCL010000001.1 coordinate 26,303, forward strand.
TCTTTACTTTTTTTGCTCTTTTTAGATATTTTTTTTTCAGTACTTTCTGTTGATAACGTGTTTTCTAAATCTTGAAATCTTATTTGATTATCTGCTTGAACTTTTGACATTCTGCTTGAAAGTTTATCTAATTTAAAATTTATTTCTTCAAACTTATTTGTTAGCTGCTGAAACTGATTTTCAATTTCTGAGAGTTTAAGCAAATGTCTAGTTAAAACATCCTCAGAATTGGTATTTAAAGTTTGTGTAGAATTATTAACACTATTGTTATTTAAATCATTTGTGTTTGAGTAAACTGCCTTTTCTAATGTGCTTATATCTTTTTTAAGATTTTCTAATATTTCATAAATATTATGATTGTCAGAAAAAGAAAAATTATAAATAAAAAAATTTATTAATAAGATGGAATTAAAAATAATAATTTTTGATAACAGTTTCATTGTTAAGTTTATGATTAAAATAGTGGCAAAAAAAAAGACCCCTAATCAGATACTGAATAGGGGTCTCTTATTATTTGAAAAATTAGTTAGCTTTTACTGTAACCGATCTTCTATTTTTTGACCAAGCTAAAGGATTTGATCCTGAATCAACAGGTCTCTCTTTACCATAACTTAAAACTGAAATTCTGTCTGATGAAATTCCATAAGTCATTAAATAATCTTTTGCAGCATTAGCTCTTCTTTCACCTAGTGCTAAGTTATACTCTCTTGTTCCTCTTTCATCCGCGTGACCTTCAAGCACAACAGTTATCTTTGAATTTTTTCTTAACCATGCAGCTTGTTTTCTTAAAGTCTCTCTTGAAGCAGTTGTTAGAACTGACTCATTTGTTGCAAAGAAAACTCTATCTGGAACACCTGATGCTAAGTATTCAACCGTATCTGTGCCAGTGTAAACATCACCTTGCATTTGGCCTGTTTTTTTTGATGTAGCACAAGCTGATAATGCTATGCATGCAAAAATTATTAAAAAGGCATTTTTTAGAATTTTGTTTAATTTCATTATTGCTCCTTGATCAATATTTCTTTTCTTAACTTTTTCACAACTAGATAGAAGTTTCAAGTTAAAAAATCAAGATAATATTGGTTAATTGCTCAATAAAGATGACCATGATGGGTCTGAAGCATCTGTTGGTGTATTAACAAGCCTCTCATTGTAGCCAGTTAAATCAATAGACCATAATTTAGCAGAAAATCCTTTGCCTTTATCATCTGTTTCCGTCTCTCTATAAAAAATCAATACTCTACCATTTGGAGACCAGGATGGTGCTTCTTGATAAAAATTTTCCGTCAATAGTCTTTCACCACTACCATCTGTTCTCATTACACCTATATAAAACTTACCTTTATGTAATTTAGTAAAAGCAATCAAATCACCTCTTGGTGACCAAACTGGTGTCCCATACAATCCTTTTCCAAATGAAATTCTTTTTACGCCACTGCCATCATTTTTCATTATATAAATTTGCTGATATCCACTTCTATCAGAATTAAAACAAATATATTTTCCATCAGGAGAATATGATGGAGATGTATCAATAGATGGATGATTTGTTATTTTTTCAACAATTCTATTCTCTAAATTCATTGTGTAAATATCTGAATTTCCGTCTTTAGCAAAACTCATAATTATTTTCTTTCCATCAGGAGAAAATCTTGGCGCAAAAGTCATTCCAGGGAAATCACCGACAACTTCTTGCATGCCCGTTTCAATATCTAATAAGTATACTCTTGGTAAATTTTTGAAATAAGATAAATAAGTTACCATCTGACTTGTTGGATTAAACCTAGGTGTAAGAACTAACTCATTGCCTAAAGTCAAAAATTTATTATTCGCACCATCTTGATCCATGATTGCTAATTTTTTGATTCTTCTCGTTTTTGGACCGTCCTCAGCAACATAAATAATCCTCGTATCAAAATATCCTTTTTCTCCAGTTAATCTCTCATAAACCTTATCTGTAATGATGTGCCCTACTCTTCGCCAATTGTTTGGAACCGTAGTAAAAGCTAGTGCCATCATTTCTTTTCCTGCAAGAACATCCCATAACCGGAATTCTACTCTTAATTTATCATCAACGAAACTAACCTTACCAGTTATTAAAGCTTGAGCTTTAATTAAATTCCAATCTTCAAACCTTGGTTTTAAATTTGCAATATCAGGAGCTTGTAGAAATGCATCTTTATTTAATGGATTAAAAAGACCAGATGTCTTTAAATTTTTTTCAACAACTATTGAAATTTCAGAACCTATATCTTTTTTTTTCAAAATTTTTTCGAAATTTTTTCTTGAATTTTCATCGATTGATAATGGCGATACGGCTATAGGTAATGGATTTAAATTACCTCTAGTGATATCAACTTCTATCAAAGCTATTAGTTTACTAGGGGAAAAAAATACTAAACAAATAATTAAAATTCTAAACATAATATATACTAACCCTCTAACATCTCTCTTGCATCAAAATTTAATTGCAATTCTTTCCATCTCTCATATCCAGTTGTGGGAACTCTAAGAGGTTGACAGAGTTTTACAGCTCTTAGTGCACTTTCGGCCAAAACTTTATAGAATCCTTGACCTGGTCTGTTCATTCTTGCATGATCTAATATTTCTGATTGAGAAACGGTACCATCCGGATTTAACTGAAGTTTAATTCTTACCAATAAATCTTCATTATAAGGTAAACCTAAAGGAATACTCCAACATCCAAAAATTTGAGCCTTTAAAGCATCTTCCTCACTTAATGATAATCCTGCGTTTTCTACATTTCTTTGTTGATCTTGAGTAATTTTATTTGATTTTTTTAAACTCTCAGCACTTTCAGTTTTTGACTTATCAATAAGGGCAGCTATATTATTTGGATCAAATAATTCATCTTTTTCAAACTCTGAAACTTGCTTTATTTCATTATCAATTTTTTCAGGATTTTGTTTATCTTCTTTAATTTTTTCAACTTTTTCTAATTTATCCTCAGGCATTGGAACTGCATCAGGTTTAATCTTTTTAACTTTTTTGGGTGGTGCTTGCTCAGAAACTAATTTTTTTTCTTTTTCTTTAATTTTTTCAATTATTTTTTTTGCTTTAGGAGCAAAAGGTATGTTTGTTTTATCAGTAATTTGAATTAGCTCTATAGAGACGATAGGGGGTAAATCAATCGGTTTTTTTGCTAAAAATGGTAAGCTAATTGCAGTAATCATAATTAATATAACATGTAATACAGAAGAAATTATCAGGCTCTTATTCACCCCAACTTACCTTTCTTTATAGGGCTCAGATATTAAAGCAACTTTAGTGAAACCTGAACCAGATAGTAGACCCATAATTTCTAAAACCCTTCCATAGTTTATTGTTTTATCGCCTCTTACGTAAATTCTTGTATCTGTTCTATTTTTTGAAACTGCAAGTACTTTTGCAATAATTTTCTCATATTCAACTTTAGATTCTTGAATAAAAATTTCTCCTTTAGAATTTATTGTAAGTGTTAGTGGCTCTGTTTCCTCTGGAAGAGAGTCGGCTGAACTTTCAGGTAAATCAACTTGAACACCAACAGTCAATAAAGGGGCTGTAACCATAAAAATAATTAATAAAACTAACATTACATCTACAAATGGAGTTACATTAATTTCACTCATTGGTTCTTTAGATGAACGATTAAATTTAAATGCCATTTTCTTAAATTATTGTAAGAAATCTTTTAGAAAAATTTTCTAATTTTTGTGAATATTTTTGAGAGTCATTATTAAATTTATTATAAGCAATAACTGCAGGTATTGCTGCTAACAAGCCTAGAGCAGTTGCAAATAATGCCTCGGCAATTCCTGGAGCAACAATCGCTAAACTTGTATTTCTAGAAATTGCAATTGATTGAAATGAATTCATTATACCCCACACTGTTCCGAACAAACCTATAAAGGGCGCTGTAGATCCTACAGTTGCTAAGAAGGTAAATCCCTTACTTATTCTTGACATTTGCTTTTCAATACCAGTCTCCAGCATTGTTGTCATCCTACTATTTAAATCTGATTTTGATCTTCTTTTTAATAAGCTTTGCATAGCATCTTTAAAAACTAAAGCCATGGGATCTTCTACATTAGCTGGTAAATTATTATAAAAAGTTTCTGCTGATTTTGAATTCCAAAATTTAGTTTCAAACTCATCGCTCGATTGATTAATTTTTTTAAATAATCTAAACTTTTCAATTATAACTGCCCATGAATATATTGAACATGCTATTAACAAAATTATTACAGACTTAACTATTATATCTGCGCGAATAAATAAATTCATCAAAGAAAAATCAGCACTTGATGCTAAACCAACTGCTTGTGTTGAAATATCAGCTTCCATGGTGTCTTCTCACACTTAAATGTGTCATGATTTTGTCTATAATATATGTTGATTAATCCTCATTTCTGTAAGTTTCGTAATAAAAACTCGCTATCAAAATAGCATCTGCCTTATTAGAATCTTTTTTTCTAGATAATTGTGCAGAATAGTAAGGAAATATTTCTATTGCTTTTGTTCGACTTGCGTCTTTTTCTGAATTAATAAGATTAAAATATTTTTTCCATCTTGCTGGTCTAATAAAATATACGGGTAATTGCATTGCTGAACAAATGCCCTTAAGAATACCAAATGATTGACCAAAATTAAACATGCTAGTTACACCTTGTCCTGGCATAGCTGAAACTTGCTCAATTACTACTCTGACTTCAGAGTTTTTAATTTCATTTACCTTTTTTAAAATTTCATTGTAAATCTGTGAACCATTTACTTGTTTTTTATTTTTTTTCCCATCAGTCATTGTTGGCATTTCTATTACATCAAGAATCTTTCCCTCTTTCATAAAACAGATTGAGCCAGATAAACCAGGGTCTATTCCAATGATTAACATAATCCAATTTTAAAATTTAGCATTAGAAAAAATATTTTGTACATCCTCATCCTCTTCTAATAATTCAAAAAAATTTATTAAATCATTTTTTTTTTCTTTTGAAATTTTAACATTATTTAATGGTAGCCATTCAATTTTGGTAGATATAAAATTATCTATTTCCTTTTCTAGCTCTTTTTTAACACTGTATATCTCATTAACTTTACATTGTATTTCATGATATTCATTATTAGACTTGCATTCATCAGCACCAGCCTCTGTTGCAAGCTCAAAAATGCGCTCATCAGAAATAATATTTTTGTCAATCTTTATTAAACCAAGTTGCTTAAAATTATGAGATGCCGATCCCTGTGTGCCTAAGCTACCCCCAGCTTTCTGAAAAATCGTTCTAATTTTTGAAGCGGTCCTGTTTTTATTATCAGTCAAAGCCTCTACAATCACAGCAACTTTTTCAGGACCAAAGCCTTCATATCTTAAATTTTCAAAATTTAATTCAGAATTAATTGTTGATTTATTAATAGCTCTCTCAATATTCTCTTTAGGCATATTAGCAGATCTTGCCGCCTGTATTGCTGATCTCAACCTTGGATTTATTGCTGGATCTTTATCACCTAACTTGGCTGCAACTGTAATTTCTTTAGATAATTTTGAAAAAACTTTTGATCTCTGTTTATCAGCCTTTCCTTTTTTATGTTTTATACCTGCCCAATGCGAATGTCCTGCCATAATTTTTTAAGTATTTTTTAATTGTCCTCCAAAAATAAAACTATCCACCTTTTTTGCTAACCCAGTTTCTGAGTTGCAATCAACTATAACACCACACAAGGTTGCTTTGCCAGTTGCTGGAAAATGTTTAAGAGACTCCTTTTTCAAAAATCTATTTAAAGAATTTTCTTTATTCATCCCTATTACGGAATCATAATCACCACACATGCCTGCATCTGTTTGATAGGCAGTTCCACCCTTTAAAACATGTGCATCATTAGTTGGGATATGTGTGTGAGTTCCAACTACTAAAGTGGCTTGCCCATCAAAAAAATGACCTATAGCATTTTTTTCACTTGTAATTTCCCCATGAAAGTCAACTACTAAAAAATCGTAATCTTTTTTTAAAGAATGTTTTTCAATAAACTTTTTTGAAGTTTCAAAGACATCCTCACATTTTTTCATAAAAACGTTTCCCATTAAATTAAGAACACCTATTTTGAAATTTTTTTTTGTTTTAAATATTTCAAAACCTTTTCCTGGAGCTGGCTCAAAAAGATTTTTTGGTCTTAATAATCGATTTTCCTTATCAATAAAATTCATAATATCTTTTTGATCCCAAACATGATTACCAGTTGTAATGACATCTACACCACTTTTAAAAAAGTTTTCACATATTTCCTTTGTAAGTCCAACACCAGGTTCAGCTGAGTTTTCAGCATTAATTATCACAAAATCGATTTTATTGTTTTTGATTTGTTTGGGTAGATTTTCAATTATCATTGAAGAGCCTGTTAACCCCACAACATCTCCTAGGAAAAGTATTCTCATTAAAAAATTTTTCTTTCTGTTAATATAAAATCTAATTTTATATCATTTTTATCAATAAAGATTTTATCTACCTTTTGGAAAGAAAAAGCCATTCCGATAGTAATTATTTTTTTAAAAGATCTTATTTTTTTAATATATCGATCATAAAATCCACCGCCATATCCAACCCTATTCAAATTCTTATCAAAAGCTACCAAAGGAACTAATAAAATATCAGGATATTTCAAATCTTTCGATACTGGTTCTGGAATTCCAATTTTATTAATTATCAATGGGTCTTTGCTAGACCATTTAAAAAAATCCATTTGATGGTTCATTTTTATTTTTGGTAAGGAAATTTTAAAGTTTTTTTTTTTCTAACTTTTCTAGAATTTCAATGTCATCAACCTCAAAATTATAAGGGTAATATCCTCCAATAGTCGTATTATTAATTTTTTCTTTTTTTAAAATTTTCATAATTAATTTAATATCTATTTTAGATTTGTATGAATAATTTTCTCTTCTTAGTTTTAAGATTTTTTTTCTTATTTCTAATTTTTTCACAAAGATTTTTTAGGATAAATTTTCTAGATTAGCTTTTTCAACAAAACTTGAAATTTCGTTCGTTGTATCTTCTATGAGTTTTTCATAATGTTTTTGATTAATTTCAATTTCATTTTTCAATTTTGAGTGATTCTCATTTAGTTCATTAATTTCTTGTTCTTTTCTATCACGATACTCATATATCAAAGATTTTAATTCCTTAAATTTACTGGATAAGTTTTTTAACTCATCTTTTTTTTGATCAACTTTTTTTTTCGTTTCGTGATATTCATCCATTACTTTAACTGCGGTGATTAATAACAATTTATTTTCACCTAAATTTCCCAAATCATTTTTAATATGATTGAATTTTTGATTTATTTGTATCAACAATTCCTCTAAATGATCCTCTTGTCCATCTTCACAAGATAACAAAAACTCTTTACCATTAAACTTGATACTTACATTTGCCATTTATCTATTTCATCCAATAAAGTATCTGTTTCTTGATTTAATTCATCTATTTTCTCAGAAAATTCTAATTGTTTTTTCTGCTCTATTTTTTCTCTATTTTGTAGATCATCTAATTTTTTACTTAAATTATTATAATCTTCTTCTAAAGTTTTGTATTTTTCCTCTAATTCTTGTTTTTCAATTTTTAATTGATTTTTCTGGCTGCTTAAATTTTCAATGTTTTTTTTTATATCTGGATTTTTAAAATTTAAATTTTTTAATTTTGTTAGAGCAAAATTTAGTTTTTTTTCTTTTTCGTTCACAGAATTCATATATATATGATTATATTATTAAATAGAATCTTCTTAGTCTAGACAGGATAATTTTTTGAGCAAACAATATAGAGAATTAGCTAATTGTATTAGATTTTTGTCGATTGATGCAGTTCAAAAAGCAAACTCAGGTCATCCGGGGATGCCTTTAGGAATGGCAGATGTAGCGACAGTTCTTTTTAAAGATTTTTTAAATTTTGATCCAAAAAATCCTAATTGGGTTAACAGAGATAGATTTGTTTTGTCAGCAGGTCATGGATCTATGTTGCTTTACTCGCTTCTCTATCTTACAGGCTATAAAAGTATTTCATTGAATGACATAAAAAATTTTAGACAATTGGATTCAATTTGTGCGGGTCATCCTGAATATCATCCTAATAGTGGTATAGAAACTACAACTGGACCTTTGGGACAAGGAATATCAAACGCAGTAGGTTTTGCTCTAGCTGAAGAAATTTTAAAAAAACAATTTGGGAAAAAAACTATTAATCACAAAACTTATGTCTTAGCTGGAGACGGATGTTTAATGGAAGGAATAAGTCACGAAGCATTAAGTTTAGCTGGTCATTTAAAGTTAAAAAATCTTGTTTTGTTATTTGATAATAATTCAATTTCAATTGATGGACCTACTAGTTTAACAGTTTCAGAGGATCATGAAAAAAGGTTCAAAAGTTACGGCTGGGATTATTTAAAAATTGATGGTCATAATTATAAAGAAATACTTAAAGCTTTAAAAAAAGCACAAAAATCAAAAAAGCCAATAGCCATTTCTTGTAAAACAACTATTGGATATGGATCTCCAAACAAAAGTGGTAAGGCTTCGTCGCACGGAAGTCCTTTAGGTGAAGATGAAATAAATCTTGTTAGAAAAAAGTTAAATTGGAGTCATGAGCCTTTTAAAATTCCAAAAGAATTATTAAGTGAATGGAGAAAAATTGGAGAAAAAGCTTTTGAAAAAGCAAAGAAAAATAAAAGTAAACAAAGTAAAATTTTTTCTAGTGGAAAAAATTTAGAAAGCTTTAAAAATACAATTAAAAAAGTTAAAAATGAATATCTTAAAAACCCAAAAACATTAGCTACAAGAAAATCATCAGAGATTTTTTTAGATATCGCGGTTAAACTACCAAATTTAATTGGCGGTTCTGCTGACTTAGCAGGTTCAAATAATACCAAAACCAAAGATCATAAAATAATTAAACCAGGTAATTTTTCAGGAAATTATATTCATTACGGTGTGAGAGAGCACGCAATGTGTGGAATAATGAATGGGATTGCACTTCATAGCAACTTAATTCCTTATGGAGGTACTTTTTTAATATTTAGTGATTATTGTAAACCTTCAATAAGACTAGCAGCAATGATGAAGCAAAGAGTAATTTATGTTTTCACACATGACTCCATTGGTTTAGGTGAGGACGGTCCAACTCACCAGCCTATAGAACAATTGTCAAGTTTAAGATCTATTCCTAACTTAAATGTGTTTAGACCCTCAGATTTGATTGAGACATTTGAATGTTGGCAACTAGCTCTTGAAAGTAAAAATACGCCAAGTGTGATTGCACTTACTAGACAGGGAATAAATGCTGTAAGGGTAAAAGATACGTCTGTTAATGAGTCTTCATATGGTGCTTATGAGGTTTTAAGAACTGGGGATAGCATAAGTTTAACAATTATAGCTTCAGGCTCAGAAACTAACTTAGCTATGGATGTGAGTCATAAATTAGCCACAGATGGTATCTATTCAAAAGTAGTATCAATGCCTTGTCACGAATTATTTGATCAACAAAACGAAGAACATAAAAATAAGATTTTGTCTGAAACTGACTTGGTTGTTTCGATAGAAGCTTCTGAAACAAATTACTGGAAGAAATATACTGGTAAAAATGGTTTAAATTTTGGAATTAATGATTTTGGAAAAAGTGCTCCATATAAAAAAATATATGATTTTTTTGGACTTAACTCAGAAAATATTATTAAAAAAATAAAAGAAAAATTATGAAAATCAGAGTTGGTATAAACGGAATGGGCAGAATAGGAAGAATGATTGTTCGCTCTATTATTGAAAGTGATAATAAAAATATAGAAATTAAACATATTAACAATAGAACAAACTCTGAAACATTGTCATCTCTTTTAAAATATGACTCTATTCATGGAAAATTTAAAGCTGATATTGGTTTTGATGATAAAAATCTAATTATTAACAAAAATAAGATTAGTTTTAGTCAAGAGACGGATTTAAATAAAATTAATTGGAAAAAATATGAGGTAGATTATGTTTTCGAGTGCACAGGAAAATTTAATTCTAAAGATAAATTAGAAGTACATATTAATAATGGTGCAAAGAAAGTACTTGTTTCAGCGCCCTGTAAAAATGCTGATAAAACTATTGTGTTTGGAGTGAATGAGTCGAAATTAAAAAAAGATGATAAAATTATTTCTGCCGCATCTTGCACAACTAATTGCCTTGCTCCAGTAGCTCATGTTTTAAATGAAAATTTTGAGATTGAAAAAGGCTTTATGACAACAATTCATGCTTTTACAAGTGATCAGAGAATTTTAGATAATTCACATAAAGACCCAAGAAGAGCAAGATCTGCAAGCCAATCAATAGTACCAACCTCAACTGGGGCCTCAAAAGCAATTGGGGAGATTATACCTGCTCTAAAAGGAAAACTGGAGGGTGTTGCAATGAGAGTGCCAACTCCTAATGTTTCAATAATTGAACTTATCTTTTGTTCAAAAAAAGATTTAAGTATAGAGAAAATTAATTCAGCATTTGAAAAATTTAGTCAAAAAAACAAAATCCTAAAAATCACTAACGAAAAACTTGTTTCCATAGATTTTAATCATAACCCCGCATCATCAATTGTTGATGCAAGTTTAACTAATGTTGTGGGGAAAAATATGGGAAAAATTTCTGCCTGGTATGATAATGAGTGGGGCTTTTCAAACAGAATGTGCGATATAGCAGAATATATTCATAAAATTTCTTAATGAAATATATAAAAGATCAAGAAAATCTAAATAATAAAAGGGTTTTATTGAGATTAGATTTAAATGTTCCAATAAAAAATGGGATAATAACAGATGAAACTAGGATAAATAAAGTTTTACCAGTAATCAATTTTTTGGTTAAAAAAAGATCAAAGATTTTAGTTGTTTCTCATGTTGGTAGACCTAAGGGTAAAATTAATAAAGAGCTTTCTCTGAAACCAGTCTGTGAAAACCTGGAAAAAAAATTAAATAAAAAAATAACCCTAGTACGGGGCAATATCTTGGAATTAAAAAGAAATGACTTATTCAACGACTCAAAAGAGCAAATTATTTTTTTAGAGAATATTAGATTTTTTGACGAAGAGGAGAAAAATGATACTAACTTCTCAAAACATCTATCAAAACTTGCTGATATATTTGTTAATGATGCTTTTTCTTGTTCTCATAGAGCTCATGCTTCCTTAACTAAAATCACTAAATTTATGCCATCATTTGCTGGCCTACAATTTGAGACTGAAATAAATGCATTAAAGAAAGTTACAACTGAAATTAAAAAACCAATCTGCTGCATTATTGGAGGGTCAAAAATCTCAACTAAAATTGGTATAATTAAAAATTTAATTCCAAAATTTGATAGCATTATTATTGTAGGAGCAATGGCAAATACTATTTTAAACTTTCTTGGAAACCCTATAGGAAAATCAATAAAAGAGATTAATTGTGACTTAATTATTGATAATATTTTCAAAACTGCACAAAAGCATTCATGTAAAATTGTTTACCCAGTAGATGTTGTTGTGGGAAAAACTTTGGAGGACAGGGCCAAAATCAAAAAACTAAATGATGTTAAAAATGATGATTTTATTTTAGATATTGGCCCAAAAACTATAAGTAAGATTAAAGATATAATTGAAAGTAGTGCAACTGTTTTGTGGAATGGTCCTGCAGGTTATTTTGAAAATCCAAGTTTTGCTGAAGGTAGTCACCAAATAGCAAAAGCAATCTCAAAAAAAAATAAAGATAAATCAATCTACTCTGTGGTAGGAGGCGGTGATACAATTGCTCTAATAAATCAAATTAAAGCTATTAAAGATTTCAATTTTGTTTCAACTGCTGGTGGTGCATTTTTAGAATACCTTGAAGGAAAAGAACTTCCTGGTATAAAAGCTTTGAATTAACATGTCAGAATTAAATAACATAGCATTAAAAATTTTAGAAAAAGGAAAAGGTATTTTAGCAGCTGATGAGAGCACAGGAACAATGACTAAGAGATTGGAGGGTGTGAATGTTTCCTCTACACCAGAAAATAGATTGTTATTTAGAGAAACTTTATTTAGCGCGTCAAGCATGACTGAATGTATTGGAGGGGTAATTTTGTATGATGAAACGATAAGACAATATTCTTCAAAAAAAAATAGGATACCAGATTTAATAACAAAAATGGGATCAGTACCAGGTATTAAAGTTGACACAGGGGCTAAAGTTTTAGCCAGTTCTCCTGATGAAAAAATTACAGAGGGATTAGATGGTTTAAGAGATAGATTAAAAGACTATTACGAGCTTGGCGCAAAATTCACCAAATGGAGAGGGGTCTATAGTATCTCGAAAAATCATCCTAGTAAGATCTCGATATATGCTAATGCACACGCATTAGCAAGATATTCTGCACTAGTTCAGGAATGTAATATGGTTCCAATAGTCGAACCTGAAGTTTTAATGGATGGTGAACATTCAGCTCAGGATTGTTATGAAAAAACTTCAGAAGTTATAAAGAAATGTTTTGACGAGTTACTCTTGCATAAAGTTGATTTAAAGGGAATAATACTTAAGCCAAATATGATTTTAGCTGGAAATAAATCTAAAGATAAAATCACAAACGAAGAAGTGGCAAATTTAACATTAGAATGCTTAAAAAATTCAGTCCCTTCAGAAGTCCCAGGTATCTCTTTTTTATCTGGAGGTCAATCTGAAATAGAAGCAACAGAAAATCTAAATTTAATAAATAAAAACAACAATACAAATTTTATAATGAGTTATTCTTATGGAAGAGCTCTTCAACAAAGTGCTTTAAAATTTTGGTCAAAGGATATTCGAAATGTTGATGGTACTCAAAAAATTTTTAATCATCGTGCAAAAATGAATTCATTGGCGACTCAAGGTAAATGGTCTAAAGATCTTGAGAACTAATAGCAAAAAATTTATTTACCTTATTTCACCATTAAAAATTGATAAAATTTTTTATACTAACTTAATTAGTATACTAAAACTAAAAAAAACTTGCATTTTTCAATTAAGACTAAAAAAAGTGAGCTTTGAAAAAAAATTAATTATTGGAAGAAAAATAAAAAAGATATGTAAAAAATTTAATGTAAAATTTTTAGTCAATGATGATGTTTTCCTTGCAAGAAAATTAAATGCAGATGGTTGTCATTTAGGCCAAAAAGATATGAAAATCCATAAGGCTAGAAAAATTATTGGCAATAAAATAATTGGTGTTACTTGCCATAATTCAATTAGATTAGCAAAATCAGCTATCAAAAATAAAGCTAACTACATCGCTTTTGGAGCCTTTAATTATTCAAAAACTAAAAGAGTAAAATATATAGCGTCGATTAATTTACTGAGAAAAGCCAGAAAGATGACAAAAATTCCAATTGTAGCAATTGGAGGTATCAATTCCAATAATTACAAAAAACTTCTATTGAATAAAGCTAACTTTTTAGCTATTTCAAGCTACATTTGGAAAAATAAAAAATTAAAACCACATGAAGCGATAAAAAAATTAAAATGAAAATTAATGCAGGTGAAATCAGAGTTGGAATGTTGTTAGAATACAAAAATGACCTTTGGCAAGTGCTTAAAACTCAACATGTTAAACCCGGAAAAGGAGGAGCTTTTGCGCAGGTAGAAATGAAAAGTGTAAACAAAAATACTAAATTAAATGAAAGATTTCGTTCAAATGAAACTGTCGAAAAAGCATCTTTAGATGAAACTGTTTTTAATTACTTATATGAGGATGAAAGTAACTATTTTTTTATGAACCCTAAATCATTCGAACAAATAGAGATCAAAAAATTAGTTATTGGGGATAAAGGAAAATTATTAACTGAAAATCTTGAAGTAAAAGTATTTTTTTACAATGAGTCTCCAATATCAGTTGAGCTTCCAAATCATGTTACCTGTAAAATAGATACGACCGATGCAGCATTAAAAGGTCAAACAGTTTCATCGTCATATAAACCTGCAACATTAAACAATGGCTTAAATATCCAAGTACCTCCTTTTATCGAGTCTGGGGATAATGTAGTTATCGACACAAGAAACTTAGAGTACGTTAAAAAAATTTAATTTAATGAATTCAATATCTGCAAATTTAAATTTAATGATAAAAGCAAGCGAAAAAGCTTCTAAAATTCTAATTAGAGACTTCGGTGAAATAGAGAATTTACAAGTCTCTAAAAAAGGACCAAGAGATTTTGTTACAAATTCAGATATTAAGGTTGAAAAGATAATTATTGAGGAATTAAAAAAAGGAAGACCAAATTATTGTTTAATAAGTGAGGAAAGTGGCCTTGAAAAAAATAAAGATTTATCAAATACATGGATCATAGATCCAATTGATGGAACTGTTAATTTTTTACATGGCATTCCACATTTTGCAATTTCAATTGCATTAAAAACAGAAAATGAAATCGTCTCGGGTCTCATTTATGATCCAATTAAAGATGAAATGTTTTTTGCGGAAAAGAATAATGGAGCATTTTTTAATAACCAAAGAATTAGAACCTCAAGAAAAAATAATGTTAATGAGTGCCTTTTTGCGACTGGTGGAAAAAATAATAGTTCAATCAATCTGCCTTGTCGAAAAACTGGATGTGCTGCGTTAGATATGGCATATGTTGCTTCAGGACGTTATGATGGTTATTTCCAGGACAGTTTGAACTTGTGGGATATTGCAGCTGGTATTATTTTAGTAAAAGAAGCTGGTGGAATAATGAATAATATCAACCTTAATGAAACTAAAAATTTAAAAGTAATAGCCTCAAGTACTGATATAAATGCGAAATTAACAGAAAAATTAGGCAACTTTTAATTGTTTTAAAAAATTCTTTTGTTATAAATTTCGAAATGAAAAAAAAGATACACCCTAACTATCACAAAATAAAAGTTGAAATGACTGACGGAACGCAGTTTGAAACAAGATCTACTTGGGGGGCTGAAGGAGATATACTAAAATTGGAGATTGATCCTAAATCACATTCAGCATGGACTGGTGGAAAACAAAAACTGATGGATAAAGGTAGAATTAGTAAGTTTAATAAAAAATTCCAAAATTTTAAATCAGAAAAAAAGAATTAAATGTCTAATGCACCATTAATGCCAATGGCAACTGCTGTTTGGCTCGTTGAAAATACAACGCTAACTTTTAAACAGATTGCAGATTTCTGTAAACTTCATGAAGTTGAAATTCAAGGTATAGCTGACGGTGAGGTTGCAAAAGGTATCAAAGCTTACAATCCAATTATATCCGGCCAGCTTTCAAAAGAGGAGATTAGTCTATCATCAAAAGATGAGAGTCGACCGCTCCAAATCAAAAGCACTGATATTGAAATTTCAAATTCTGAAAAAAAAATTAAAAAATATGTTCCTCTATCAAAAAGACAAGACAAACCAGATTCAGCACTTTGGCTAATTAAACAGCACAATATCTTAAAAGATTCGCAAATAGCTAAACTAGTTGGAATTACTAAAAATTCTGTCACTTCGATTAGAAATAAGAGTTATTGGAATTATAATAGCTTAAATCCTAAAGATCCTGTTGCTTTAAATTTGTTTAGTCAAAAAGATCTTATTGAAGCAATAGAAAAGGCTGAAAGAAGAATTAAAAGAGAAAAAAAACAAAAAGAAAAATTAAATCGTGCTTAAGTTTTTTAAAAATTATTTAGATAGACATGAAATTATAAAAATGTTAACAAATCGTCTTTTTGGAGGTAGTTATTAAAATAGAAGTTAAAGATAATAATGTTGAACAAGCTTTGAGAGTTCTTAAAAGAAAACTACAAAGAGACGGTTTTTTTAAAGTTATCAAACTAAAAAACACTTACGAAAAGCCTTCAGAAAAAAAAAAGAGAATTCTACAAGAGAACATTAAAAGAGTAAAAAAGCTTAATAAACTTAAAAATAGAATTTAGTTATACCGCGGGGTGGAGCAGTCTGGTAGCTCGTCAGGCTCATAACCTGAAGGTCGGCGGTTCAAATCCGTCCCCCGCAACCAATTAAATGATAAATTATTTTAAAAATAATATTTCAATTATACAAAATAAAGATAAATTTTTTTTCTTAATTTTATCATTTTTTCCGTTAAGTCTAATTTTAGGCAACACAATAATAAACTTATTTATAGCTTTTTCCTCTATTAGTTTTTTAATTAATTTTAAAGAAAACAGATTTTACTTTAAGAACAAAATAATCTTATTATTATCTTTTTTTTTTATTACATTATTAATAAATATTTTTTTTAGCCAAAACCCATTTAATTCAACTTTAAGAGTAATAAAAATTATTTTTATAATTTTTTTTGTAATTGAATCTTTAAGAATATTTGAAAAATATCATTTTAAACAATTAAAAATCATCTTCATCGTTTGGTCAGTTATATTTTCAATTACATTAATAGATTGTTTGTTTGAGATTATTTTTGGGTTTAATCTCACTGGCAATAAGACAATTATGCAAGGACGAATTGCAAGTTTTTTTGGAGAAGAGCTGGTCGTTGGAGCTTTCGTGCATGGGTTCGCATTATTTGCATTGAGTTTTTTGGTATCACAAAATAAAAAGAATTATATTTTATTCTTAAGTGTATTATTAATTTTAACTATAAGTTTTTTAATTGGTGAAAGATCAAATTTTATTAAGTTATTTATTTGTATATCATTATTTTTATTCATAGCCATTAAGGCTAATTATTTTAACAAAATACTAGTTTTGCTCTCTTTGTCAGGAATTATTTTATTTTTTTTGAATTTTAATGATAGTTTTAAAAATAGATATTACGATCAGTTGAGTTCACTTTTTGAAAAAAACGGTATTGAAAAATTTTATAGAAATTCTCAATATGGTGCCCATAAAGACGCGGCCCTAAATATACTTAAAGAATATCCTTTTTTTGGCGTTGGAATTAAAAATTTTAGACATGAAAGTGGAAAACCAAAATATTTTAATAAAGAATATTCAGCATCAGTTGTTAGACAATCAACACATCCCCATCAAGTTCACTTAGAATTTTTATCTGAAACTGGATTATTTGGTTATCTTTCTTTTCTAATTTTTATTTTATCATCACTTCTAATCTCAATTAAAAATTATTATAAAAATAGAAATGTTTTTCATTTATCAGGGATTATTTTTGTTTTTTCTGTGCTCATTCCCCTATTACCCTCGGGTAGTTTTTTGTCAACATTCAATAGTGGAATTTTCTGGGCTAACTTTGCTATAATGGCTGCTTTTAGTAAAAATATAAAATTTAATCAAAGTTAATAAAAAAAGAGAAATTTTATGCTATATATTTTATTGCCTGCTTATAATGAGGAAAAAAATATCTCAAAAATATTTATAAAAATTGCTAAAGTTAAAAAAAAAATTTCACCTTTTAAAGTTATTCTTGTTGATGATTGTTCAAAAGACAACACTCAAAAATTAATGAAAAAAAATTATGGATTTAAATTAACACATATAAAACATAAAAAAAATAAGGGATTAAGTATCACTTTAGAAACTGGATTTAATTTCATTAAAAAAAGAATCAAGAAAAATGATATAATAATCACATTAGATTGTGATGACACTCATCCTGTTGAAATTATCCCAAAAATGATGAAAGAAATTAATTCGGGATATCAGTTAGTAATTGCTTCAAGGTTTGTTGTTGGTTCTAAAATTAACGGTCTATCAAATTTTAGAAAAATAATGAGTATAGGTGCAAAATTTCTATTTAAAACTTTTTATCCTTATAAAAACTTAGGTGATTATACTTGTAATTTTAGATGTTATAGTTCTCTATTAATAAAAGATGTTTTAAAAAGAAAAAAATTTTTTAAAAATGAAGATTTTAATATTGCTGCAAAAATATTAATATTTCTTATTAAAGAGAAAAATAATCTAAAATTAAAGGAAATTCCATTTACTTTAAATTATCAACGTAAAGTTGGTCAAAGTAAAATGAATATTATAAAAACTATATTTTTGACTTTACGCCTAATTTTATTTAAAAATACTAGCTAAAAGGCCAAGACCCTCTGGATAAACCAAAATAAACGTTTATTTGAGCTGCAATGAAATATAAAATTAATATTATATTAAAATAAAGTATATTTCTTTTGTCTTTTAAAATATTGCTTATAAATAAATTTTTATAAAATATTAAAATCATTACTAAAAAAACTGGTTCAAAATATTTTTGGTAAATTACATAATTCAAATTTAATCCAATTATAAGAAAAAAAAGGATTAAAAAATTTTTATCAATTTTAATAAATACAACTGATAAAATTAAGCCAATCAAAAAAGATATAAAAAATATAATATTATTATCTAGTAAATATTTAGAAATTTTGTAATAAAAACCTCCCCCTCCATATACTCCATCATAAGTAAAATTGAAAATGACAAAGAAAAATACAATAAAAATAAACAAATATTCAAATTTATTAACCTCAAAAAGTTTCTTTTTTATTTCTAAGAAATTTTCCTTATTAAATAAAAGCATTAATAAGAAAAATCCAATAAGTGAAAAATTAGTCGTGAAACTATAAAAAAAATCTTTTGAAATCGTAATATTTGCTACTCTTTCATTATTTAATAAAAGAAATATTCCTGGAAGACTTAAAATTATACAAAAAATAAAAATTATAAAAAAATCTTTTTTTGGTAATTTGATAAAATAAGAATAAAGATAAAAAAGATAGAATATCACGTAAGTCTGAAGAGAATATGTTGAAAATGCTAAAAATAAAAGATTCAAAAAACAATAAAAAAATTTTTTTTCTATAATACTTTTTAAATAAAAAAGATTACTTATCGTCAAAAATATCAATGCTGTTAAATGTGAGTTAGGCCAAATTGCAGATGATCTGAAATAAGGAAATAAAATTAATGAAAAACTTATTAATAAAAGATTAATATTAGGATAATTATAAATCTTTTTTAAATTTAAATATAAAAAAAAAGGGAGTGATAGAGAAAGAGTTGTGTAAACAATTCTTACAAAATATTGGTTATCAATAAATTTGTAAATTATAGACATCAAAAAATAATGTAGGGGGACGTGTCTTGTATATTCTGTGATTGTGTTAAATTTGTTATTCGAAAAATCAAGTATTGCAGGCCATGTTTCTTGAAAATCCCAACTTGAACCACCTGTCGATAAATCTTCATTAACAAGTAATCCAATGGATAATGATAGTATATAAATAATAATGATTAAATTTAAATCTAGATTGTTATTTTTTAATTTAAGCATTACAAGGTAGTTGAATTAAATAATTAAATACACACAAAATAATAATTGTAAAGTTTATTTAAAAATTAAATCATATGAAAATTTGCATAGTGCTTTCGACTAGACCTGAGATAATAAAATTGGCACCAATAATAAAAATTTTAAAACAAAATAAAATTAAATTTTTTTTAATTAATACAAATCAACATTATATAAATATTATGAGTAATGTTTTTTTTGAATACTTTAAAGTTCCAAAACCTAAATATAATATTAAAGCACCAAATAAAACTTATGGATCTTTTTTTTCAAAAACAATTAAGGATATTGAGGGTATTTTAGTTAAAGAAAAACCAAATTATTTAATGGTTCAAGGAGATACGAATACTGCTTTTGCAGGATGCTTTGCGTCATCTATCTATAATAGAAAATTTTTTGATAATAAAAAAAAAATTAGAATCATTCACGTAGAAGCTGGCTTAAGATCTTTTGACGAGAGAATGCCAGAGGAAATAAATAGAAGACTTATAGATCAACTTTCAAATATTTTATTTGTACCTACAAATTTTGATATCAAAAATTTATATAAAGAAAGACTTTCAGTTAATAAATCAATTTATAAAGTTGGAAATACAATTTCAGATGTGATTAAGAATAATTTGCCTTTAATCAAAAAAAATAAATTTTTAGAAAATAATAATTTAAAAATAAAAGATTATTTTTTAGTAACTCTACATAGACCTGAAAGTGTCGATAATCCGAAAAAACTTAAAGAATTGATTTTATCTTTTGAAAAGATGGGTTATAAATTTAAAACAAAATTTATTTTTCCAGTACATCCAAGAACTAAAAAAATTTTAAAAAAATTAAAATTTAAAAAACTTAAATTCATTATTTTTATCAAACCACTGGAATTTTTGGATTTCTTATTTTTAATGAAAAATAGTAAAATTGTTTTAACAGACTCTGGTGGTATTCAAGAAGAAACCTCTTTGATTGGTGTTCCATGTATTACTCTAAGAACGACAACTGAAAGACAAATCTCTTTAAAAGAAAAAACAAATATCTTAACTGGTTACAGTTATCCAAAAATTAACAAGGCAATAGGATATTTTTTTAATAAAGAAATTAAGCCTTCTAAGACATTTGGAGATGGAAACGTGGCAAAAAGAATAATTAAATTGATAAATGAAATTGATAAAAACTCTATTAAATTTTAAAAAGTTATTGATATAAAATAGAAATGTTTAAAAATCTTGGAAAAATTAAATATAAAAAAGAGACTAACAAAATTCAAATTAATCTAGATGATTTAAAAGATGATATTAATTTTACTGAAGAATTTATTATCTACAAGAATAAAAATAATCTAAATATCTATGATAGAATTTGTGACCATAATAGTGGAAAATTAATTTCCAAAGATAATAGAACATTTTGTCCAATGCATAATTGGGAATTTCTTCCTAAAAAAGGTTGTTATACTAATGGTTTAAAAAAAGAAAAAAAAAAATTTGAGATAAAAAATAATAGAATATATGTTCAAGAAAATAAATTTGAACCTCTCATAAAATTTTTCAATAAAGATATTAATGTAAAAATAAGATATATAAATCATGCTTTTTTAATAATTGAGACGAATAAATTTAAGTTTGCTACTGATCCTTGGGCAATAGGACCTGCTTTTAATACAGGCTGGTGGTTAAAGCACAAAACAATAAATAATTGGAAAGACGAATTAAATAGCTGTGATTTCATTTACATAAGTCACAATCATCCTGATCATTGCCATGAGCTTACACTCTCCTGCATTAACAAAAATATACCTATTATTGTCCCTGATTTTATTACCAACTCTACTGGATTATTAATAAAAGATTTAGGTTTTAAAAAAATACACAATATGATTTTTGAAAATCAATATCAATTTAAAGATAGTGAACTTATTTTTACAATTTTTAAATCAGGTGATTTAAGAGAGGATTCTGGCCTTTTATTTAGTGCAGGAAAATTCAAATGTTTGCTGACTGTTGATGCAAATAATTTAAATTTTCTTAAACTTCCAAAAGTAGATTTATTTGCATCAAGTTTTGCTGGAGGTGCCCATGGTTATCCTCTTAATTGTGAAAATTACGACTTAGAAGATAGAAAAAAAATGATATTGATAGATAAAAATTTTATCAAACAAACAAAATTTAAATATTTAAAAAAAATCAAACCGTCCTATTTTCTTCCTTATGCAGGTTTTTTTAAAGAAAAATTAAAAAGAGATGAAATCTACATAAAATACAATAAAAAAAATGAAACTGAAGATTACAGTGCTATTTGTAAGAAATATAAAGTAAATTTACTAGATCCTGAAAAAAAAAATATTTTTGAATTTAAAGGTGATAAATCTTGTAGAACATCAAAATACAAAGGTAAATTTTATAAAGATTTAAGTTCTGATGAATATTTGAGTTATTTTTCAAATAAATACCAAGTAGTGGATATCGATTATATTAAAAACTATTTTTTAAATTCAGATTTTCATGACGGTTCAAAATTATATATATCTTTAACAAATGATAATTTTGAAACTCAAGGTATGGATTTTAAAGTTGAATTTTCAAAAAAAATTAAATTTTCTTTGATTGATAAAGATTTTCAAGAATTTGTGAAAAAAGATTATAATTATCTATATTTAAAAATACGAAAAGAAGCTTTTTTAAATACTATATACAACAAAAGATCTTGGGAAGATATTTCTATTGGATTTCAAAATAGACAATTTAGAAATCCAAATAAATATAACAACAACTTTTGGCATCATTTTAGTAATAAATATGTATCTAAAAAATTTGTAAAGTCAGTTACTGATTGCTCTAATTGCATAAATCTTAATCAAGATATACATAGTTTAATTTTTAATAAAAATACCCAATTAAGTAAAACAATTAGTTAATTTAAACTTAATACACCAATCGATGGTGTTACTTCAAATATTATAAAAATTAAATTTAAGTTTTCATCATATTCAATATCTCTAATTCTTTGATTAGAAAAAAAGATCCTATCCTCATTTAAAATTTTTGAAAAATTGTCATCGATACTTAAAAGATAAATTGAAGAAGCTCTTAAAGAAGAAATTATCAAATTATTACCATTTAAAAAATTATCATTTTTTAAATATAAAATTTCACTTATTCCAATCGACTCAGAAAAGTTTTTAAATGGCTCAATAAAGCCAAATTTTTCGTGTGATTTTTTGTATGGGTCTGTTCCATCATATTCAATACCATAAGATGATATAGGCCATCCAAAATTACTAATATCTTGATTGTTGTTTATAAAGTTTAAATTAATCTCATCTCCACCTTTTGGACCATGTTCCGAATTTATAATAAGTTGTTTATTTTCAACAAAATACAGGCCCTGTGGATTTCTATGACCTACAGACAGTATTTCAAAGTCTTTTGTGGATTTATCTATTGATATTATTTTACCCTCTAAATAATTAATGTCCTGCGCTTTATCTTTTAAACTTTCAGCAGCACCTAAACTAAACAAAATTTTATTATCTTTATATTTTTCCAATCTCCCACCTGATTGGATAGTATATTTTTTTGTAAATTCTTTTTTTTCAAAAAAAATATTAAACTCAAGATTTTCTAAATTATAATCTGCTTCATAAATATTCATTGTGAAGCCTTTTGAGTTTTTTAATATCATTGAAATATATATTTTATTTTGATCATATAAAATGTCTCTAACTCCAAAAAATTCAAAATTATTCTCTAGAGCTAATCTTTTAATATTAGTTTTAATTTCTTTTTGTTCTAATTTATCTTTTTTTATATTTTTTATATCAAAATATATTATTTTACCCTCACCAGATAATACTATTACCTTATCTTCGATAACCTCTAAATAATGTGCTCTAAAAGTATTGGATAATTTGTTCCATCCTGCCTTTATATCTAATTGTTTAAATGGTAAAAAAAATTCTTTCAAAACAAATTCTTTTTTGTTTTTAGAATAAACCTTATTTTTAGCAAATAACTGGCCATCAAGACCTTGTTCATATTTATTAACCTGTAATTCCAATAGTTTGTTTCTCGTTTTAAGTTCGGGAATTATAAAAAATGTATCTCTTACTTTTACAGCTAAGCCTCTTGGTATTATTTTTTTTAAATTTAAAATTACTTGATTTTGTTTGTCATAACCATCCGAGACTAGATTCCATAAACCAATAAAAGCAATTAAAATCAAAAATAAGAATATAAATAAACTGATCTTAAATTTTTTTTGCATTTTTAAATTTGAAATTTAGATTTTTTACTATCTATTAAAAATTTTTTTACTGTTTCAACTGTCAAGCTATTTAAGGATTCTCCAAAATTTTCGATTTTACTTATTATCGAAGGAGGTATTGTGATTATATGACAACCCAATTGATTTGCTTGAGTATAATTATAAGGTTCTCTGACACTTGCCCAAAGAACCTCAACATTCTTAAATCTTTTTGAAAGTTTAATACTTTCTTTAATTTCTGGTATTGGATCTTTACCAGCATCACCTGCTCTTCCAGCAAAAATCGACAGAATTACCTTGGTTTTTTTATTAATTAATTTGAGAATTTTTTTAGTCTGATTTGAACTGTAAATAGCTGTAATGTTTAATTTTATATTTTGAGAATTTAAATCTTTGATCAATTTACCCATAAATTTCCCCTTAGAATTTACAACAGGGATTTTGACAAAAACATTTTTAGCCCATTTATTTATTTGTAAAGCTTGTTGTTTCATTTTTGAGTAATCGTCTGCAAAAACTTCGAGAGAAACTGGTTTATTTTTACAAATCTTTAAAATTTTTTTTGAATAAGATTTGTAATCTCTAGCTCCAGCTTTCCTCATAAGGCTTGGATTGGTTGTAAATCCTTTTACGATTTTCTTTTTATTGAAATTTTTAATTAGATTAATTTCAGCAATATCACAAAATATTTTTGTTTTCATAATTGATAAAATCTATTTATAAATTTTTTGTTATATCTTCTGTCATTTTTTTTGCATCAGCAAATAGCATCAAAGTATTTTCTCTATAAAAAAGATCGTTATCAATTCCAGCATATCCTGGAGATAAACTTCTTTTAACAAATAAAACTGATTTACATTTTTCAACATCGAGTACTGGCATGCCATAAATAGGACTTTGAGGGTCAGTTTTTGCCACTGGATTTGTAACGTCATTTGCTCCTATAACAAAAGCTACATCAGCATTTGCAAAATCGTTATTTATTTCTTCTAATTCAAAAACCTCATCATATGGAACATTTGCTTCAGCCAACAACACATTCATGTGTCCTGGCATCCTGCCTGCAACTGGATGAATTGCATACGAAACCTTTATATCGTTTTTTTTTAATGTATCTACCATTTCTCTTAAAGCATGTTGAGCTTGTGCAACTGCCATTCCATATCCTGGAACAATAATTACTGATGAGGCATTTTTCATTAAGAAAGCTGCATCATCGGCATTTCCACTTTTTACTGGTCTTTGCTCTTTGCTTTGAGAACTAGATGATTGATCAGTTGCACCAAATCCACCTAAAATTACATTAAAAAATGATCTATTCATTCCTTTACACATAATGTAGGACAGTATTGCTCCAGATGATCCAACTAAAGCTCCCGTAATAATTAATGCTGAGTTTTCTAAAGTAAATCCAATACCAGCAGCAGCCCAACCTGAATAAGAATTAAGCATTGAAATTACTACCGGCATATCTGCACCACCAATTGGAATTATTATTAAAAATCCAATTAAGAATGAAACTGCAATTAAAATCCAAAATAAACTAGGTGACTGACTTGAGCAAAGATAAAAAGTTAAAACTACAATAGATATTAGTATCAATGCATTTAATACATGTTGACCTTTAAAAGTAATAGGAGCTCCAGACATGATTCCTTGAAGTTTTAAAAAAGCAATTACTGATCCTGAAAAAGTTATGGCACCAACAGCAGCTCCAATTGACATTTCTATTAAACTTGCAAGTTTAATGTTTCCAGGAAAACCCAAGTTAAATGCTGCTGGATTTATAAAAGCAGAAATAGCAACGAACACAGCTGCTAACCCAACAAGACTATGAAAACCGGCAACAAGCTCAGGCATAGCTGTCATTGGAATTCTAAAAGCAATAAATGCCCCCACTGCACCTCCTAAAATCATAAAGATAAAAATAAATGCAAATCCAGATGAAAAATTTCCAACTGATAAAAAAGTAACTGTTACTGCAATTATCATTCCAATAATCCCAAATAAGTTACCCTGCCTCGATGTTTCAGGTGATGACAATCCTCTTAGAGCAAGAATAAAAAGTACGCCAGAGATTAAGTAAAAAATTGCTGATAAATTTGCTGAAATCATGACTTATCTTTCTTTTTTTTTTTGTACATAGCTAACATTCTCTGGGTAACTAAAAACCCTCCAAAAATATTAATTGCTGCTAAAGTTATTGCTAGATATCCAAAAATACTTGAAGATGTAAATATGCTATCAACATTTGTTGCAAGTGCGGCTATGATTGCTCCAACAATGATTACAGAAGATATTGCATTCGTAACTGACATTAAAGGAGTATGTAATGATGGGGTTACACTCCAAACAACGTAGTAACCTACAAATATTGATAAAATAAAAATACTGAGTCTGAATATAAAAGGATCAATTTCCATATTATTTAATTAAAGTTTTTTGGATTATTTCATCTTCGAGGTTAATATTGATTTTTTTATTTTCTTTATCATAAAGATTTAACACAAAATTAAAAATATTTTTTGCATAAAGATTAGAAGCAGAAGTTGGTAATCTGTTAAGAATATTTGTTTCTCCCATGATTTTGACCCCATTTTTCACAATAACTTTATCTACTTGTGTCAATGCTGTATTACCACCTTGAACAGCTGCTAAATCATAAATAACAGATCCAGAGCTCATATTTTTTATCATCTCTTCTTTAATAATTATTGGAGCTTTTTTTCCAGGTATTAAAGCTGTGCAAATAACTATATCAATTTTTTTTAATGTTTCTGCTAGTAATTCTTCTTGCCTTTTTTTAAAATCGTCTGATGCTTCTTTAGCATACCCTCCCTCTGTTTCTAGGTTTTCAGCACCCTCGACTGATAGAAATTTACCTCCTAAGCTCTCTACCTGCTCTTTTGAACTAGATCTCACATCAGTAGCAAAAACTATTGCACCTGTTCTTTTTGCAGTTGCAATCGCTTGTAAGCCTGCAACTCCTGCTCCAACAATTAGGACTTTTGCAGCAGGTATTGTGCCTGCAGCTGTCATCATCATTGGGATTGCTTTTTCAAAGTGAGAAAAAGATTCTATAACAGCTTTATATCCAGCTAAATTTGCTTGGGAGGATAAAATATCCATTGACTGTGCTCTTGTGATTCTTGGCAACAATTCTAGTGAGAAGCTATTGATTTTTTTTTTTATTAATTCACTAATATTTTCTTTATTTGTATATGGATCTAAAACTCCAATTATAGATTGGTTTTCCTTTAATTGAGATAAATTTTCTGCAGAAGGAAGATTTAATTGAACAATGATATTGGCATTTTCATAAACTCCACTAACATCCTGGTCAACTGTAACACCTAATTCTTTGTAAAGATTATCATCAAAACCTAAATGAGAGGCATAGTTATTTTGAATTTTTACTTCAAACCCTAAAGAAATATATTTTTTTGCAATTTCAGGAGTAATTGCAACTCTTTTCTCAATATTAATATTTTCAGATGCAGAAGCTATTTTCATAATCCTACACTACAGCAAGAATGTTGCCATAAGAACCAAAACTAAAACAACAGCGACAGTTCCCCACAGTACAAATTTTGTAAATTTAATCCAGGTATCTTTATGGTTATCGTGATCCATTGAAAACTATTTTTGTCTAGCTTTAAACTTAGGATTAGTTTTATTGATTATATAAACCCGACCTCTTCTCTTAACCATTTTAGAATTAAGATCTCTTTTTTTAATTGATTTTAATGAGCTTTTAATTTTCATAATTCTAAATGCCGGCAACGACTTACTCTCCCGTGTCTTAAGACAAAGTACCATCAGCGCTGAAAGGCTTGACTACCGAGTTCGGAATGGGATCGGGTATAACACTTTCGCAATAATCACCGGCACGAGTGTTATAGCTAAATACAAGATATTGTAAACAAAGATTTATATTAATTTTTATAAGATTTGTTGTGTTTTTTAATAAAATTATTCACATAGTCTTTTAAATCTATTTTCCCATAAGCCCTATAAACTTTATTATTTAAACTCATACTAGATAAAGCAGATGCATATCTCTCACCTTTTCTTGGAGCTAAATATTTTATCTTTGTTTTAAATAATGATGCGACTTGATTTATAGAATAACTTTTTTTATTTGAGATACTGTAATATTTACATTTATTTTTTTTCCATGCATCTAAACAAATTTGTATAGTGTCATCAATATGAGTGAATCGCCTTGATTGAGTTCCTGGCTTGACAACAGGTAGAGGTTTTTTTTTGAGGTAATGGTTCTCAAAAATTCCAATTACAGTGGCCATTTTTCCTTTCGATATTTGATTGGGTCCATAAACATTATAAAAGAAAATTACTTCATATTTAAAATCAAACCATTTTTTCAAATTTTCGAGAAATTCTAAATTTTTTGATTTTGTAAAAGCATATGGTGATAAATTTTTATCTTTTCCTCTGTTACCTAAAGAGGCTGAGGTAGCTGAATAAATCAGTTTGATTTTATTCTTTAAACAAAAATCAAATACTGCATTAGTACCAATCGTGTTCGATTGAATACATTTGTTCATTTGTGAAAAGCTCTGAAAAATTCTTGCAAATTCTCCAAAGTGGAAAATTGAATTTATTTTTTTTTTATACTTATCAAGAACAAAAGAAATATCTTTAGTGTTTGCTTTTTTATAAATAATATTTTTATTTTTGATATGATTTTTTGATGAACCAGAGGAATAATCATCAATGCTTATAATTTTGTATTTATTTTTTTTTAAAAAAAATTTAATAAGATTTGTTCCAACAAAACCAGCTCCACCAGTAACTACAATTATATTTTTCAAATTTAACTTTCTTAATTCTAAATAAAGAAATTTATAAGCTTTGTTAAGTAAAAGTCCATGCTATAAACAAATTTTAATTTCATTTTTTTATGTAGGATAAGCAAATAATTAAACGCTTCGTTCCTTTTTTTCCACCAACTTGTGTTGAATTTTTTATATCTCGATGAGATACCACTTTTATCAAAATTATAAAATGTAAAACTTTTATTTAGAATTTTAAATCTTCCTTTTAAAAAAGCAAACATACTTAATCTTGCATCTATCTCTAAGTTTTCAAAACTATCTTTTTTTATAAATCTTAAAAAATCTAAGAAAAATTTTCTTCTAAATGAAATGCAGCTTGTAGGATGAAATTGTGGCCAAATTGAAAAATTATGTTTTTTTATTTTTAATTTTTCAAAAGACTTTGTTTTTTTTAAAAATGGAATATCTTGAAGAAAATCTATGTCTTGATTTTCCTTAAAAATCTTAACAATTGTAGAAATTTTATTTTTTTTAAAAAAATCATCTCCATCTAATAAAAAAATTATTTCTCCCTTAGATTTCTTAAATAGTTGAATAATACCATTAATTTGATTAAGAGGTCCGCTTGTAAATTTTTTTTTTTTATTCTTAATTAAAGTAATATTTTTTTTAAAATGATTTAATACCTCTAATGAACCATCTGAAGAGCAGTCATCAAAAACAAGAATCTCTTTTTTTTGAAAATTTTGATTTAAACATGACTTTATTGTATTTTTTATATAATAACGTTTATTATAGTTTGTTATAAGTATTGAAGCATAACTTTTTTTCATTATTAAATAATCAAACTTATATTTTTTTTTTTTTAAATTAAATATAATAAATAAAAGAATAAAATAGATTTATGAATGATTTAACGATTATTATTCCAGCAAAACATGAAAAAGACTCCCTGCCAATTGTTATTCAAAATTTAAAAACTTCAAATTGTAAAATTGTAGTTTCTCTTCAAGAAAATGACAAAGAGACCATTGATTCAATAAGAGGTTTAAATGTTGAGATTTTCTATCAATCGGGAATAGGTTATGGTAATTCCCTCAGAGAAGCTATAGTAAATTGTAAAACTAAATTTTTTTGTATTTTTAATGCTGATGGCTCTTTTGATAGTAAGGATTTAGAAAAAATGTATAATTTAATAAATCCTTTAGATTTTGTTTACGCATCAAGATATCTCCCATCTGGCGGTAGTGATGATGATACTGTTGTGACGTATATTGGAAATAAATTTTTTTCAAAAATAGGAAATATTTTTTTTTCACTTAAAATTTCTGATATTCTTTACACTTTTTTAATGGGAAGAACAGACTCATTTAAAAAGTTGAATATATCATCTAATGATTTTAAATTTTGTGTTGAATTACCAATTAAAATGGAGATTGCAAAAATGAAATATTCCTCAATCTCGTCATATGAAAAAAAAAGATTAGGTGGGAAAAAAAAAGTAAACGAAATCATCGATGGACTCTTAATTTTGATAGAGATGATAAAATTATTTTTTATCTTTAAAATTTTTAGAAAAAAAATAATAAGTTAATAAATATAAAGAAACGTTAAAAAGAATTATTATAAGCATTATATTTGATTTACTAGCATATAAACTTGCAATTATCATACTTGGTACATTTATCAAAAGTAAAAATACCGTACAAGATGGATTTAAAAAATTTTTAAAAAATTGACTCTTTGATTTAAGAAATAAAAAAATTAAATGATGTAAGTGTAAATTATCTGCTGAAGAGACATTATTTTTATTTGATATTCTTCTAGATATTGAAAAAAAATTTTCAAAAGCAGGATACCATAATAAGACAGCAATATAGTATGGGGATATAAAGTCATTATTCATACTAAATTTAACTAAATAAACACCTATCAAAAGGGATACTAAATATGCTCCGCTGTCACCCAAGTAAACTTGACCAAAAATATTAAATATAAAAAAAATTAAAAGTGAAAATAAAATTAATATTAAAAAATCTTTTTCTAGATTAATTATATTTGGATTATTATTCCATAAAAGTAATAGGGATAATAAAACGATTAAATAATATCCAGAGACAAGTCCGTTTAAACCATCTAAAAAATTACTTCCATTGATTAAAATAGCTAAACAGAAAACTGTAAAAAAAAGATTAAAAAAATTATTCACTAATAACAAATTTAAAAAATCGAGCCTTAGGTCATTGATCTTCAAGCCTTCAAAGTATGATAGACCCAACAAAATCATTATTTGTAAAAATAATCTTATTTTTGGATTTGGTAAAATATTTTTATCCGACACAAAGCCTAACAGAGTAATTAAGACAGTGGTTATCTTCAAATAAATTGACGAATTTTCGCTAAGAATAAAAAAAACAATTAAAATGTATATACCACCTAAAACAATAGGAGATTTATTTTCAGCACCAATCATTTTATGCTCCGAAAATGAAATATCATCTCTTAAAAGTTTAAGTTTTTTAAAAAAAACAAATAATGATAAAAAAATTGTTATAATTATAAGTAAATTATGTAAAGCCATGAGAATAATTAGCTTTTTCTTGTTTCAATCACTTTTTTCAAACCTTTTTTAAAATTTATTTTCGGTGACCAGCCAAGTTTTAAAATTTTACTAGAATCTAAATTTTTTTTATATGTTCCATCTGGACTATTTTTATCAAATAATATTTTTCCATCAAAATTGATAAATTCAGCTATTAATTTGGATAATCTTTTAATAGAAATATTATCTCTAGTTCCAACATTTAAAATTGGAATACTTCCTTTAAAAATTTTTTTATAATCGTTTTTGGAAGTTTTCAGACAAAGATATATAGCTGAGGCTAAATCATTTGAATGAATAAATTCTCTGATTGGCCTGCCCGTTCCGAGTAATTTAACAGTTTTAAGACCCTTTTTTTTTGCTCTTTCAAATTTTGATATCATCGCTGGTATAACATGTCCATCAATTGAGTCGAACTTATCATTTTCACCGTAGACATTAGTTGGCATTAAACAAACTATATCAATGTTATGATCCTCAAAAAGAGCCTCACAAAGTTTTATCCCAGCAATTTTTGCAATTGCATAACACTGATTTGTTTTTTCCAAGCTTCCTGAAAGTAAGCTCTCTTCTTTAATTGGGATTTTTGAAAATTTAGGATAAATACAAGATGTCCCTAAAAATATCGTTCTTTTTATTTTTTTTTCATATGCAAGCTTGAGTAAAGAATTTTGAATTTCAATATTTTCTAAAAAAAAATTTTTTTGATTTGAACTATTTGCTATTATACCACCAGCCTTAGCTGCTGCCATTACCATAAAATCAATTTTTTTATTTTTAAAATAATTCCATACTTTATTAAAATCTCTTAAATCAAGTTTTTTTCTATTTATAGTGATTAAATTATAAAATCCTTCTTTTTTTAATAAATTATAAACTGAATTTCCTACAAGACCATTATGTCCTGCGATAAAAATTTTATCAGATTTTTTCATTGATTTTTTTTCTTAAAAAACTCTATGTCTGAGTCTATCATGTCTTTAACTAAATCTTTTAAATTATGCTTTAGTTTATAGTTTAGTTCTTTAAATGCTTTCCTAGGGTCCCCTCTTAGATAATCTATTTCTAGAGGCCTGTAATATTTTTTATCTACTTTAATCACTAATTCTTTTTTGTTATTTTTCACTAAATACCCCTTCTCGTTCAACCCCTTTCCTATCCAAATGATTTTCAAATTTAAATATTTACAACATTCATTAATGAATTCTCTTACACTTAAGGTTTTTCCAGTTGCAATAACGTAATCTTGTGGTTTTTTTTGTTGCAAGATCTTCCACTGCATTTCAGTATAGTCTTTGGCATGTCCCCAATCTCTTTTAGCATTAAGATTACCTAAATACAGAATATCTTGGGAGCCTAAAATTTTTTTTGCAAAATACATTGTAATTTTTCTTGTTACGAAAGTTTCTCCTCTTCTTGGACTCTCGTGATTAAATAAAATTCCATTACAAGCAAAAAATCCATAAGCCTCTCTATAAACCTTTGTTATGTAGTAGGAATAAAGCTTTGAAACACCATAAGGAGACTTTGGAGTCATTATTGACTTTTCATTAAATGCATTGACCTTACTTTGTTTTTCTCCAAAAAGTTCTGAGGTGCTTGCCTGATAGAATTTAGTTGTTTTTAAATTTAAAAATCTCATGGCCTCTAAAACTCTCAACGTTCCTAGTCCAGTTACCTCAGAGGTATATTCTGGAATTTCAAAAGAGTGACCAACATGACTTTGTGCTCCTAGATTGTAGATCTCATTAGGTCTAATCTTGCTGATTACATTCACAATACTGTTAGAGTCAGCTAAATCTCCATAATGAAGACGAAATTTTGAACTTTTATGTAAATCTTTATAAATGTGATCAATTCTGCTTGTGTTGAAAGTGGAAGATTTTCTTTTAATACCGTGAACAATATATCCTTTATTTAAAAGAAATTCTGCAAGGTATGAACCATCTTGCCCTGTTACTCCTGTGATTAATGCTTTTTTTTTCAATTTAATTAAAACTTTTGATAAACTTGTTATAAGCTAAAACTATTACACTATAAATTGAGAATATAAAATTTTTTTTTTCATAAAAATAATATAATTTAAACGCATCACTAATTTTTTGAAAAGTGTTTGTTGATAGTGATTTTTTAGATTTTCTCCAGAAGGATAGACTTTGATTTAAGTGATTTAACTTAAAACCATTCCTAGCTAATTTAAGCCATAAAGCAAAATCCTCTTGCGTTTTTAGACTTGGAAATGAAATCTTAGAAATTAATCTTTTATGTATCATCACAGTATTGAGACCAATGAAATTTGAATAATAAAGATTTTTATAATTCGCATCAAAGAAAACATTTCTTTCTCCAATTACTTTACCCTTTTCATCAATAATACCATATGATGTGAATGTAAAATAATAAGAATTTTTTTGCATAAAATTTAATTGATTATAAAGTTTATTTTTTTTCCATAAGTCATCTGAGTCAATAAATGCTATGTATAATCCTTTTGATCTTTTAATAGCAATATTTCTTGCCTTTGCGACACCTAAGTTTTTACTGTTTATGATAATTTTTTTTCTTTTAATTTTTGTTAAAATTTTTTTTAAAAAATTTATCTCATTTTTAACTTCATCATCATATACAAAAATGAGCTCATAATTTTTGTATGTTTGAGATAAAATCGAATTGATAGTTTTTTCAATAAATTTTCTTTTTCTATAATATGTAATTACAATTGATATAAGAGGTTTCTTTTTCATTTCCTTAAATAAAAAATATAGTTATTCTTTTTCTTAATTTCTAATGCTGATGCATTTCTTATACAAGTTGATGGAACTGCCCAGCATGATCCACTTGTTAAATTTAATTGATGTCCATTTATTACGACAGATTCGTACTTTCGATCATCAACCCAAAATAACGGAAAATTTTTAAAATTATGATGATGGATTTCTGAAATCGACAATTCGTTATTTATTCTTGATACATTTTTTGTCAAAAAAACTGAGTAGGAAATCAAAAAAATAATTGAGAGTTTTTTGATATTATTTTTTTCTGAAAAATTTATTTTTTGCGCCATAATTGACAAGAATGGATAAACAATTAACAAGAAAACAATTATATACCCAGCATATCTTAGTGAGGGAAAATTAAAAAACCAAAGAAAAAAAACCAGAATAATCATTAAATAAAAATTTTTATTAAAACTAAGAGTGTTTGAATTTTTATCTGATGAAAAAATATTTTTGTAATAAAAAGAAAAAAAAACAAGAATTAAAAAAAAGGAAACCAAAATATAGTCTGAAAATTTTCCAATAAAGTAAACTGAAAACCAGTGTGGCACCCAATTAATAAAAGTTATATATTTTTCATGATTATCCACAGAAATATTAGGACCAGCTCCCCCTTTTGACCAAAGTTCATAATGAACGTTAAGATATTTTATTATTTCAGAACTTAATGCCCAATCAAATTTTTCTGAAAAACATAAAATTTCTACTGGATATATAAGACAACCTGTTGATGAGAAGTTTAAAAAAGAAAAAATTATTAATGGTGCAAAAATCAAAATTAAATAATTTAATTTCATCAAATTTAGAAATAAAGAAATTTTATTTTTGTTACTAAAAAAAATTATTAGATAGAGAGCTGAGTATATAACTGAAATAAATTTTAATGTAATGGCAAAAACAATTAGTATTAGAGAAATCTTTAAATAGTAAATTTTTTCTTCCTGGTCAATATTTTTATTATAGAAAAATTCTATAATAAAAAAAATAAAAATTGAAATTACTATTTGACCAGAAAGATCTGAGCCATATTCTGCGAGTCTTGAAAATTTTGATAAAAATAAAACTAAAAGAACACTTAATAAAATATTTGATAAATTTAGATTTTTTTTATTTTTAAAATAGATCTCTAGCAAAAGAAAAGTAATAAAAAATGTTAAAAATAACAAATTTGTAAGATTAAAAAGATAAAATTCAAATATTGGTAGATAATTCAATGACATAATCATAAATAATGAACTTATATGTTTAAAACCGTGGTTTAAATTTCCTAGACCAAATTGAAGTTTTTGTTCAGCAAATTGTAATGAATTAGGTAAATGATAATAACTAAAATCCTCGTTTGTTTTTGCCATTAAGATTGAAACAAATAAAAGCGCAAAAATAATTAGAGTATACTTAGACTCATTAAAAAACTCCTTGTTAAATAAAACTAAACTTAATAATCCAAAAAAAATTATAATTGAATTATGTAAATAATTATGTGGAAAAAATAAGTGTGTGTAGCTAGAGATAACGCTTAAAGAAAAAAGACCTAAAATTCCTATTAGCCCGTAGTTAAAATTATACTTTTTAAACTGCAATAATTTGACAGTTATCAAGCCGTAGCCAACAGTGGAAAATAAAATTATTAAAGAAAATGTAAAAAATAGGACTAAAGTCGAAATCATTATGATTAAATTAATTTTTCTAAATTTTTATAATGATGAAACAGTGTAAATTTTCTACATAATTTAAGATTATTGAGTTTAATTTTGTAGGTATCTTCTAATTTAATAAATTGCTTAAATTTTTCCAAGAAATTTTCCATGTTATTACTTTCAAAAACAATGCCATTTAATTTATCTTTAATCAACTCAATAGGACCTGGCCATGCATTAGATGATAAAATCATTGTACGGCAGAAAGATGCCTCAATTAAAACGAAACCTGGATCTTCCCATAAAGACGAAAGGATAAAACCTTTCGATTTTTTAAAATATGGATAAATATTTTTTACATATCCAAGCAAAATGATATTATTTTGAAGCTTATTTTCATTAATAAATTTTTTTAAATTTATCTCTTCCTCACCGTTACCTGCTATCACCAGTTTGATATCATTATTTTCTTTGATTAATTTTTTAAACGCTTTACATAAGAACATAAAGTTTTTTTGTTTAGTTAATCTACCAACAGAAAGAAAAAAATTATCGAGTTCAATTTTTTCATTTTTTTTATCATTAATTTCTTTTATTTCAATAATTGGATCATACAAAAGTTTTAATTTTGAAGGATCTGTCAGATTCAAACTTTTTATAAAATTTAAAGTATTATTTGTAGGACAAGTAATCATATGAATTTTTTTAAATGCAATTTTCCATAGTAATTTTCTTAAAAAGTTCATCCTGGGATAACCAGAGATTCTTAGAATAAATTTTGTTTTAAAATTAAAAAATATTAAAAGAATTAGTGGAAGAGAGGTGATTAAGTGAATTATTAAATACTCAGGCTTATCTTTTTTTAAAATATTTTTAAGTGGGAAAAAACCTAGTAAAAAAAATATTAAAAAAGAAAATCTACTGCCTATAATACCTTTGCTTGGTAAAAACCTTGCAAAATCTAAATTATAATAGTTTAAAAATTTAGTATTACTATTTTTATTTTTATTGTAAATTTTACTAAATTCGTTGAAAAAATTTAAAACAATTGGCTCGTATTTTTTCCCAAATAATTGAAGGGAATTTGCTGAATTTAGGACTGCCTTACAAGTAGCTATTGGGGATAAAAAAGGTGACCAGTAGTAGATTTTTTTTGTCAAAGTATTTCTAATTTGTAATTCTAGTGTATTAATAATATTAAAATATAACTAATTAAACAAATAAATT
This sequence comes from uncultured Pelagibacteraceae bacterium, assembly GCA_902625825.1. Lineage (GTDB taxonomy): Bacteria > Pseudomonadota > Alphaproteobacteria > Pelagibacterales > Pelagibacteraceae > Pelagibacter. Next base: position 62,866 of record CACOCL010000001.1, read on the forward strand.
AAGTAAAATATTTCAATGGATGATTTTGATTATAAATTAGATCACTCCCTTTTTCCATTAGTCAGAAAAATAATTAAACCAAAGATTTTAGAATTGGGTGTGCAAAAAGGTCGATCGACAAAAAAATTTTTAGAAATTTGTGAAAGAAATGAAGGTAAGCTTTTTTCAATAGATATAGATGATTGTTCAAATATTTCAGAAGATAAAAGTTGGGTATTTTTAAAAACAAGAGATGATAACTTTGAATTTATAAAAAGTAAAATCAAAGAAAAAATTGATGTTCTTTTTATTGATACAATTCATGAGGCCAAACATGTTGAAAAATTATTGTATGGGTACTACCCAATATTGAAAAAAAATGGATATATCTTTATCGATGATATCTCACATTTGCCTTATTTAAAAACTAAAAAAAGAAATAACTTTTATTGTGAAATTAATAACAAAGAAACTTTTGAAATATTACTGTCAATATATTCTGCAAATACAGATAATTTTGATTTAAGTTTTTCATTCATTTCATCTGGATTGGCAATAATAGAAAAAAAAAATGATAATGAGCTCAGTAATCACAACAAAATCCACTCAAGAGATTTGTCTTCCAAAAATATTTTAAGAAAATTATGGAGAAAAGTGAAAAAAGATTAATTTTCTTTATGCCTTCAATGGAAGGTGGCGGAGTAGAAAAAAATCTAATTTTGATTGCAAACTACATATCTAATTTTAAAGATAATGTGCAGCTTATTACTTTTGATGATAATTTTAATAAATTTTTTGATAAAAAAATTATAATTAAAAACGCTGTTAAAAAAAATTCTAAAAAATATTCAAAATATTATAAGTATTTTTATTGTATATTAATTTTGATCAAAGAATATTTGAAAAATAAAAATTTTATTTTATTTACTTTTCAAGCAAATATATATGCTTTGATATTATCTTATTTTTTAAATTTTAGAATTATCTCTAGATCAAACTCTTCTCCATCTGGTTGGAATAAAAATTTTTTAAAAAATTTAATCTTTAAATTTTTTTTTAAAAAAGCAGACTGTGTTATTGTTAATAGTAAGGAATTCCAAAAAGAATTCAAAATAAAATTTAATATAAACACAGATTTAATTTATAATCCTTTAAATAAAAAAGAAATTTTGAAAAAAAGCAGATTCCAAATTAAAAAAAAAATTTACAAAACTAACTCTTTAAAAATAATTAATATAGCAAGATTCACAGATCAAAAAGATCACAACACCTTAATAGAGGCTATTAGAATTGTAAGTAGGAAAATTAAATGTAAACTTATTTTAGTTGGATATGGCGTAAATAAAAATGATATCAAAAAAAAAATAGATGAATATAGATTAAAAAAATTTATAGAAATTATAAGTTATAAAACTAATCCTTTTCCATATTTAAAAGCTTCTGAATTATTTGTTTTATCCTCAAGATATGAAGGATTACCAAATGTTATTCTTGAAGCACAAACATTGAAGAAATATGTGATATCAACTGATTGTCCCACGGGACCAAGAGAGATTTTATTAAATGGTCAAACAGGTTCTTTGTTTAAAGTAGGAGATTATCAAAATCTTGCAAAACTTATCCTTCAATTTAAAAAAGATAAAAAATTATTTAAAAAAAAATCTGAAAAGGCTTTTGAAATGTTAAATAGATTTGATTTTGAAAAAAATTGTAAAAAGTATTTATCCTTAGTTAATAAATATATATGAAATTAGATTTTAATGATCCACAAACACGGTACTTGATTGATTACGCAAATTTAAAACAAGGCATTATAAAATATCAATCTAATTTTTTGAATGAGGAAAATTTTAAAGAATTTATTAAAAAGCCTCAATATGGATTTCCTTTAGTTGTGCCGATAGGTATCAAATATTTCGAATATGATAAAAAATTTATGTTCTCCATTAAAAAGAAAGAATTTATGAGAAAAATTTTTCGTATAGATAAAAAAAATTATATTGGGGAAAAAATCTTTTTCCATTTCGGAAATAAATTTTCATATAATGTAAAATTAAAAAAAAAATATTATAAACATTTCAAATATATTAATAATTTTAATCTTAAACTAATAAAAAAAGTTCATCATTTAAAAAGAAAATACTATTTAAGTTCTTTTCAAACCCGAAATGTTCCACATTTTGGTCATGAAGAAATAATAAAAAGATTAATAAAAAAAAAAGGTAAGGTCTTTATAAACCCGCTTATAGGAATGAAAAAAAAAGGTGATTTTCGAAATGATATATTAAGAAAAATTTTCAATAATTTAATTAAAAATAAAGAATTTAAAAATAAAGTTTTGTTTGGTCCGTTTATTGCAAATATGCACTACGCAGGTCCCAGAGAAGCAATTCACCATTTGAATTTGAGAGAAATGATTGGTTTCGATAGATTTACAATAGGTAGAGATCATGCTGGGGCAGAAAATGTCTATAGACCTTTAGATGCGTTTAATTATGTAAAAAGATTCTCCAAAAATTTAAAAATTGATATTTTTGCTCATAAAGGATCTTATTTTTGCAAATACTGTGATAAAATAATACTTAAATCAGATTGTAACCATAAATATTTACAAGAAATTTCAGGAAGTGAATTTAGAGATAAGATTTTATCAAAAAAAATTTTTTCTTATGCTAGAAGGTCGACACAAATGTATATATATAAATTAAAAGGTAAATTGTTTTATAAATGAAAATTCTCCCTACTATAGGTCCAGAGACTGTAAAAACTAAAAATCTAAAGTTTATTTTGAATAAAACTGAAATGGTGCGAATTAATAGTTCCCACAACACAATTGATTGGCATATAAAAACAATAAAGAAAATAAAAAAAATAAATTCAAATACTGTAGTTCTAGTTGATATTCCAGGTGTAAAACCAAGAACTAAAAATTCAACCCCAATATTTATAAAAAAAAATAAAATTGTAACTTTCAAATATGGCTTCAAATCTAAATCTAACGAAATTTTGTTAACAAGACCCTTGCCAAACAAAATTAGCAATAAAAAATTTTCTTTAGATGATGGAAAGTTTTTATTTAAAATTATTTCGAAAAACAAAAATTCTATAAAAGGAAAATCTCTTCAAGAATGTATAATTAAACCAAAGAAAGGGCTTAATATACCTAATTCTGTTTATAATGATGTGCTTCAAGAAAAAATTTATATGCAATATTTAAATATATTTTTGAAATCAAAAATAGATGCCGTAGGATTAAGTTTCGTTCAAAATAAAAAAATTATTCAAAAAATCAAAAAAAAATTTCCATCACTTATTCTTATATCTAAAGTTGAGAATAGTGAGGGTTTAAAGAATGCTGATGAAATTTCAAAATTTTCCGACGCGATTATGATAGATAGGGGAGATTTATCAGCTGAAATTGGTGATTACAATTTATATCAAGGGATCAATAAGATTTCTTCTTTTTGTAAAAAATATGGAAAACCATTAATCATGGCAACAGAAAATTTAGAGTCTCTTTATAAAAATAATAATCCATCTAAAAATGATATTGTTTCTTTAGGCCATTCTAAACAAGTACATTCGGATATTATAATGCTAAGTGAAGAAACGGCTGTATCCAATAAATGGAAAAAAATATTTAATTGGCTTGATAAATTTATTAAATCAACAAAAAATAAAAAAGAAATTAAATACTCAGAATCTATTTTCTGGGATATAACCAAATTAACAAAAAACTACACGTTAATTTTATTCACTAGACATGGGGTAATGTTTGATAAAATATTTCAAGATAATTTGGAAAATAAAGTTATAGTTTTCACTGACAAAAAAAAGACTTATAATTTAGCTAAATATTATAAAAACACCCAATGTATATTAACAAAAAAATTTGATAACACCAATATCAGCAGATTTTATCTAAGTAATATAAAAAAGTATAAAGATAAAATTTTTGATAAAAATGATTGTGCTTTTTTAATTACAATTTCTTTTCCAAAGAAGGGATCTACAGCGAATTCTATTTCTTTGATTAAAAAAAAAGACATCTAATTTGTGATAAAAGAAATTTCAAAAATAGCCTTATTTTTTATAATCAAAATCATTCCAAAAAAGAAAAATCTTTTAGTTTTTGGCGATAGAGCGGGCTTAAGATTTGCTGACAACTCAAGACATCTGTTTATTTATATCAATAAATATCATAAGGAATTTAGACCAATTTGGATAACAAAAAGAAAAGAGGTTCATGATTTTTTAAAGAAAAAAGGTTATGAAGTTTACTATTCTGATTCTTTAAAAGGAGTATATTTCTGTCTTGTTGCAAACTGGCATTTATATAACTTTGTAGAAAATGACATAAACGAAAATATCACTAAATTTTCAAAGTGTATTTTACTTTGGCATGGTGTTCTTCCTAAAAAAGTTAAAAATATAGAACATAAAAATAATTTTATAAACAATTATATCTTTAAAAGACTAAAAAAATTTTTTGTCTACCCTAATGAACGTTTAGCTTTAGGATTATTAAAACGTTTTCCAAAATTTAAATATGAACTATTAATTTCAAATTTACCTAGAAATTCTGTTTTAGAAAATAATACAATTAATTTTCATACTGATAATGAAAGAGAATTAATTAATAAAATTGATTTATCTAAAAAGAAAATTTATGGCTACTTCCCAACTTGGAGAGAAGACGGTATTGAAATCTTTAGAGATGTAAAAAACTTAGAAAAACTTGATGAATTAGATGAAATTTTGAAAAAAACTAATTCAATAATTTTGCTCAAGAAACACATGAATTCTGAAAAAACAGATGGTGATAGAAGATATAATTCAGAAATTGAAAAAATAATCGAAAAATTGAATACCTATAAAAGTTTTATTTTTGCTGATTATGAAACTGATTTAAATTCTATTTTAAATAAATGTGACTACTTAATTTCAGATTATTCTGGAGTTATTTTTGATTTTTTATATCTAAATAAACCAATTATTTTATATATTCCTGATTATAAGGATTTTCTTTTTAATAATGGTTTTGAACTTAATCCCATAGAAAGTAACATTTCAAGAGTTGCAAATAATATAGATGAATTGATAGAATTAATAAGAAAAAATGAAATTAAGAATAATGATGATGATAAAACATATGAAAATAAACTGATCTTAAAAGAAAAAATTTTTTCAACTAAAAATAACGGAATATCAAATATTTTGTCTATTTTAAAAAAATAGCACCTAATTTTGCAACTTTTGAATATCTTTTATCCAAGTTTTTAAATAATAAAGCTCCTGTTTATGAAAAATATTTTTATCAATTAATATACTGTAAGATTTAAATAAATTTTCTAAATAAAACTTAGAGCTTTTTTTTAATTTAAGATTTTTTAATATATCGTAAGCTTTAGACATATCTTGATAAAGTGGCATTTCTTGATTTAAATCATTTATTAAATTATGAATATTTCTTACTTGCTTCATGTTTGTACCAAAAAAAAGTATTGGCAAATTATCATTTAAAAGAATATTTGAAGTTATTAATCCCCGCCAAATATCGGTGGCTCTCATCGTACAAGTTACTGGCAAATACATTAACGGAAAAATTTTTTTAAACCATATCGTATTTTGACTATTTATAGGAGATAATGATTTGCCAAGACTTATGCTTAAATTATCTTTAAATTTAATATTTATTTTTTTATTTATTAATCTGTAAATTGCGTCTACATCGGGATTTCCATCGCAAACTCCTTGTTGTAAATAGAATTTTTTTATTACTTTTTTAAATTTCAGTTTTGGATTTATTTTTATTTTATCTAGTGGCAATCCTCGAGGCCAAATCTCATCTGTTTTTTTTGAGAACGTCTTATAAATATTTATCCATCCTAAATTATTTATTTCTTTTACCTTTTTTTTTAATTTTAAATTTTTAAAAAAATTATTTTTTGGATAATTATCATCATCTGACTCAATTATAATATCACTATTGTCTTTTATTGAAATTAAATATCCAATATTTTTTCTAGCATATGAATTTATCGGACAAATTTTAGAAAAAGTTAAATTAGTTTTTTTTTGATTTTTTAAATCATAATATGAGCCATGAGTTAATTTAAAGGTTTTGGGAGTTTTTTTATCTCCTATTATTATTAGATCTGAATTATTTTTCTTACAAAGTATTGAAAATTTTTTTATATTTTGATTAGGTTTATTGATTGTGGTTATAACAACTGTTTTTTTCATGTTAATATTAAATTTTTAAGTTATATATAATTTAACCTATATAAACTCCAAATGGAAAAATATATAAAATTTTTCATAAAAACACTTAAAAATTTTATTCATCCTTATGAAGCAAAACCTCTTTTAGAATTCAAAAAGAATATTACCAAAAATATTCCTTTATCTTTCAAATATAAAAATTCAAAAAATCAGATCTTTTATATAATTAGAAGGACACCAGGAGCAGGATTATTTTCAAATTTTATTTTTGTGCTTAATCATTTAAAAATTGCAGACACATGTGGTTTTTTTCCCATAGTTGATATGGAAAATTTTCCAACTATTTATAACGAACAAAACTATGTAAAAAGTTCAAAAAATGCATGGGACTATTATTTTAAAAGTAAAAAAAAATATGATTTAAAAAAAATTTATAAAAGTGGAAACTTTATTTTAACGAGTAATAAATTCTTTAAATCATTTTCTCATGTAATTAATAATCAAAAATTTAGAGTTTTATTCAAAAAATATTTTGATATTAAAAATGAATATTTCAATTTTACAAAAAGTTATGTTAAAAAAAATTTTCTTAAGGAAAAGGTTCTGGCAATACATTTAAGAGGCACAAGTTATAAAACTTCTGCAAATCATCCTTTTCCACTCACTGTAAATCAAGCATTAAATTTAATTAGTGATTTGATAAAAAAGCATAATTATACAAAATTATTTTTGTGTACTGAGGACTTATTTTACTTCGATTTGATAAAAAAAAAATTTGGGAAAAAGGTTATTTTTCTTAAAGATTCTTACAAATCGTATTATGATGATGCATTTGAAATTTATCCTAGAAAACTTCATAGATTTAAATTGGGAAAAGACATTTTACTTGAGGCAATGCTGATTTCAAAATGCGATGGATTTGTTTACACTACAACAAATGTTAGTGAATTTGTAAAATTTTTAGATAAGAAAAAAAAATTGAATTATTATTCAATAGAGAACGGTCTAAATAGTTCTAATGCATATATTGCTAAGTGGTTATGGTTTTATAAGGATTTATCTCCAAACTTTTTAGGAGGTTTTAATAAAAAAACTAGTGTCAAAAATGATTAAAGAAATTTTTACAAACACAGGTCCAAAAATTTTAAAAAATCTAAGAAATAAAGATACCAATTTTATTAAAAATTGTTCAAATTTTAGTTTTCATAGTTTTGGAAATTTAAATAAAAATAAAATCTTTTATATAATCAGAAGATACCCATCTGCTGGTTTTTTTTCAAATATTACATTTATTTTAAATCACTTAAAAATTTGTGAAAAAATGAAATTCATTCCAATAATTGACATGGAGAATTATCCAACTCTTTACAATGAAAAAAATAAAATTAAAAAAACAAATAATTCTTGGGAATATTATTTCAAAAATTTAAATAAATATAATTTGAATAAGGTTTATAAAAGTAAAAACGTTTTTTTAAGTAATCTTAAATTTGAACGAGATATGCATTTAGATATGACAAATATAGAAATTTCAGAATATTTAAAAAAAATAAAAATCAAAGAAAGTATAATTTCTAAGGTTAAAGCTTTTCAAAAAAGAAATTTCAAAAAAGAAAAAAAAATTTTAGGAGTCCATTTCAGGGGCTCAACCTATAAAACAGCAAGGGGGCATGCATTTCCATTAACAGTCGAATTAATGATAGAAAATATAAAAAATCTTATTAAAAATTATAATTATGAAAAAATTTTTGTTGTGACAGAGGAAGAAAAATATGTAGAGATTTTAAAAAATACTTTTGGGAATAAATTGTTTTTTTATAACTCCTTTAGGATGAAATTTCTTGATAGTTTTGATACATATCCAAGAAAAAATCACAGATACCTTTTGGGTGAAGAAATTTTAATTGAAAGTTTGTTATTATCAAAATGTGATGGTTTAACGTATATTAAATCGAATGTAATTTCTGCCGCCATTGAGTTTTCAAAAAAAAATCAAATAAAATTACACGAAGTTTTTTTAGGACTTAACTCAAGAAACAGATTTATTTCTAAATATTTATGGTATATTAGGTCAATATTACCTAAAAATTTAGGTGGTTTTAAACTAAAATATAGATAATTTAATTTAAAAAAGATTTTTATTATTGACAAATTTTATCAAATCTTTTGACATTTTTTTAGACCCTAAGCTTGATAAGTGATCATCATCATAAAACAACGGATAATTTTTTTCATGTGCATAACAAATTGAGTCATCGCAAAATAATTTTTCTGGATTGTAAATATAAAGTTGAAGGTCGTCCTTAATATTATCTAAAAATTTATTAAAATTAATATTTCTTTCTAAAAATAAATCTTTATTAACTGATAAAAATTTTCTATCAACTTGATCAGATCTTAAAATCTTTTTCGCCAAAAAAGTTGGAATTTCCCAACCCATTTCAGGTGTAGATTTTATAATTATAATTTCTTTATCTAAAGCTTTAATTTTTTTTAAGAAATTCTTTATTGCTATATTTAACTCATCAATATTAAATTCTTTTTTATCATTTTTAGAATTTACATGTATTGTAATGTGGTCTTTTCCTTTTTCTTTACCACCCAGCTCATTATCAAACCTTGTGCCATTATAATAAAGGTCCCATCTGTAAAATAATATAATTTTTTTTATTTCGTTATTGGATTTTAAAAATTCTAAAACTTCATTATAATAATTTGTGCATTTATATCTTTGTTGATCTAAAATTTTTAATTCATTGGATGGTAAGCAACCATTATATGATAATAAATGACCACCAATATTTTTTTCTTTCAATTGAATATTCAATTCTTTCGATAAAATTCCCATGTGAGAGTCACCTATAAAAGCATAGCTTATTTTTTCTATGTCTCCTATTATGCAGCTATCTTTTGGAGAAATATATTTTCTTGGATCAGACAAGCATTTAGCAAAAAATTTATCTTTAAAATAAATTTTTTCATCTATTATTTTAATTATATCTTTTGAAAAATCTTTTTTAAAATCATAAAAATTTGTTTTATAATAAGCAAAACCACCCAAAATTATTGTCATTAGGAAGAAAAATATTAAGGTTTGTCCCTTTTTTAAAATAAATTTTTTTCTAAAAAATTTCTCAACATAGTTATAAGAAAAAATAGAAATAATTAAGCTTAAAATAATCAAAAATAATATTTCTAAAAAATTTAACTTCTCTGGACCAAAATAATCGTGGTAGAAATATAAGATAGGTAAATGCCATAAATACAAACTATACGAAATTAAACCTATTTTTATGATATACGTATTAGTGAAAAATTTTTCTAAGAAAGTTTCATTTTGTTTTTTGGCAATATCTAAAATTAAAATTATCGAAATACCTATAATTGGAATAATTGTTATAATGCTTGGATGTGGGATTTTTTCCGAAAAAAATATGAATGATATAAAAATTGTAAAATAACCAATAATATTTAAAGAATTTTTGATTTTCTTATTAAAATCAAATTTATATTTATTCCTAAATTTAATATTAAATATAGCTATCATTGAACCAATCAAAAGTTCCCATAATCTAGTTGGCAGTAAATAAAAATTATTGCCAGGAGTTTTAATAAATCTAAATTCATCATAAAATGGATATGAATATTTTAAAACTCCACCATTATTAGCTAATAACAAACTTATAAAAAAAATTATCGCCAGGATAAGAAAAATCTTTTTTCTATAAAAAAAAAATAATAATAAAGGAAAAAATAAATAAAACTGCTCCTCTATTGACAAACTCCATGTGTGAAGTAAGTGTGATTGTGAAATTTCAGGTTCAAAATATGTACCTGATTTTGCGAACCATAAATTTGAAACAAAAAAAACTATACTTAATATAGCATTATAAATATAATTTTTTTCATCATACAACAATAATTCACTTTGAATAATAATTGTTGCAAATAAAACAATAAATAAAATTGGAACTATTCTTCTTATGCGTCGCTCATAAAAATTTATGAAACTAAAATTATTTTTTTCTAGTTCTGAGAAAATAATAGAAGTAATTAAATATCCACTAATTACGAAAAAAATATCTACACCTATAAAACCACCTTCAAAATAAGGAATATTAAAATGGTAAAAAACTACAGCTAGTACTGCGTAGCCTCTTAATGCATCTACATCTTTTCTATAATCTATCATTTAAGATTTTATTCATCAGATTTAAAAAAAAATTTCCTAATTTTGTTTGATTTTTTTTTAAATTTATTGAAATTTTAGAAAAACTCTTTTTATTTATTATCATTTCCATTTTTTTTAGAAGATTTTTACTAGAATTACTTTTGAAAAAAATAGCATTTTTGTATTTTATCTCTTTGTTGATCTTAATGTCAGCTAGTATTATTTCTTTTTTAAAGCAAATTGCTTCATAAGATGAAAATCCACCAGGACCACCCTCGTATAAAGAAGGTTGAATCATTGCTAGACAATTCTTAATCAACTCAAGTTGATCGGATCTTGGTACAAGTTCTAAAATTTGAATTTTTCTATCTTTTATAAGATAATCATACTTCTTAATTAATTTTTTGAAATAAAGTGGAAACCTACTGTCGTGAGTAACACCAGTGCAGATTAAATTTACATTATTAATTTTTTTTTGAAGTTGAGAAAAGGTTTTGAAAACTAATTCGTGATTTTTATGTTTCCAAAAATGGTTACAAATTAAGAAATATTTGTTTTCAATATTGTATTTCTTTTTTATATCTAAATTATTTTTTTTAGTTGTATCATAAATATAAGGTAAAAATGGAATAGTATTTATTTTTTTTGGGAGAATGTCAAAATTTTTTAATACACCTTTTTTTACAAAAAATGAATTAACTAAAATACCATCAGAGTTTTTTATCAAATATCTAAAATCTCTATTTCTCGTTTTTATATCGTGTGATCTAAAATAATTTGGCAAATCAATATGCTGTAAATCAAAAATATAGCCTAATGATTTGAAATTTTTTTTTTTAATTTTGTCTTGTAATGGAAAAATCAAATCAGGTGATAATTTTTCATAAACATTATTGTTCGAAAAAAATTCAATATAATTTCTTAATTTATCATTTTCTTGAAGAAAGATAGATGCAGAATTTGCAAATTTATGAATTCTTTTTTTTTCTCTAAAAAAAAAATTTCCAATCATCATAATTAAGTTATAAATAATTTTTTTTAACCGAAGAAAAATATTTTCGTTAAAAACCAGAATTTTTAAATTATATTTTTTTCTAAAAGTTTTATTGTTTATTAGGCTATAAGAAATGTATTTTACTAAATTTAATACACCATGAGACGGGTACATTCCTGATGTAATCACAACAAGTTTTTTCATGAAATTATCTTATTCTTTTTTTTATCATTTTGACTGGATTTCCAGCATAAATAGTCCATGATTTCAAATCTTCTTTTACAAAAGATAATGCACCAACAGTTGCCCCTGTATTAATTTTACATTTACCAATAACAACAGAATTAGATCCTATTATAACTTCATTAAAAATTTTAACAGGAGCTTTAATTGTTTTATTAAATTTTCTTCCATCTAAATAATCATTAATTTTTGAATAAATTTTGACCCCTTGCGAAATATTCACGTTGTTTTTGATAATAACTCCACCTGCACAACCTAAATAGCTTTGACCTCCAATATGAACATTTGAACCTATTTCCAAAAAACCTTCTTGGACAGAAAGTATTGAATAATCATCTATTCTAACATTGTTGCCAATTTTAATTTTTTTTGCTCCAATGATAGTCACATTAGAAGAAATTTTAATGTTTCTTCCTAAAGATTTAAATTTTAAATTTTTTAATTGTTTATTGTTAAGAAATTTTTCATTCATGTAATTATAAATCCTTTAAAAAAAATTTAATTTTATCACATATAAATTTTATTTGTTTCTCTTTAAGCCCAGGATATGATGGTAAAGAAATACCTAAATTAAATATTTTTTCAGAATTAACAAAGTTTTTTGGGGACTCTTTATACATTTTGAGTTTATGCATTGGTGTAAAAATTGGTCTAGTCTCTATACCATTGATTTTTAAGTATTTTTGCAACCCTATTTTTACTTTTTTGCTCTCTAGCAAAATAGTTACAAGCCAATATGTACTCTTTGTATTTATTAATTGTTTTTGAAATTTTATATCGAATTTTTTTAAAAAATTTTTATATAAAACAAAAATTCTCTTTTTCTGTTTAATCAAGTCATTAATTTTACTTAATTGTGCAAAACCGATGGCGGCACAAATATTAGTCATTCTATAATTATATCCAACAACTTCGTGATTATAATAATTATTAGGTTTTTTAATATCGAGACCTTGGGATTTGAAAGTAACTATTTTATTAAATAATGATTTATTACTTGTTACAACCATTCCACCTTCACCTGTTGTTATTGTTTTATTGCCATAAAAACTAAAAGTTGAAACATCTCCTAAAGTACCAACAAATTTTTCATTATATTTGGAACCTACAGCTTCTGCACAGTCTTCGATAACTTTTAGTTTATATTTTTTTTTTAGAAAAAGAATATCTTTATAGTGATATGAAAAACCGTATAAATGAACTAAAATTATAGCTTTAGTTCTCTTTGTAATCTTTTTTTTAATTTCCTGTAAATCCATGAGCCATGTATCTTTGTTAATATCTACAAGGATTGGTTTCGCTCCTACATATGAGACTGAATTAACTGTTGCTATAAACGTTACATTTGGAACGATTACTTCATCTCCAGGTTTTAAATTTAAAGATAAAAGAGCTAAGTGGAGAGCAGTTGTTCCATTTGATGTTACGGTGCAATAATTGTAATTAAATTTGTTTTTAAATTTGTTTTCAAATTTTGAAACAAATTTACCTTTTGATGAAATCCAATTT
>CACOCL010000002.1 GCA_902625825.1 uncultured Pelagibacteraceae bacterium
TCATCTGTAATAAAATTTTTTGTATATTTCTTAATGAAAAAAAATAATGAGAAAAAAATTTACTTACAAAGGATTTTAGGTTTTTTAAATGCCGTGGCTGGAAAGAAGTCCTCTTATAGACCAAAAATTTAAAATTAATGACCAGGAAATTCTATTAAATTTTCAACTTTATATTTTTTGTTAATTAATTTATCGCATCCTCCTAAATCAAATAAATTTATTACAAATATAAAAGCTGAGACCTTACCCTTAGAAATTTCAACCAGCTTTGCTGCAGCTTCAGCAGTTCCACCTGTTGCAATTAAATCATCAATAATCAAAACTGCATCATTTTCATTGATAGAATCTTTATGCACTTCTATAGTTGCTGTACCATATTCAAGTTCAAAATCTACAGAATGAACATCAGCTGGAAGTTTATCTTTTTTTCTAAGCATTATAAAAGGTTTCTTTAAAATATACGAAACTGCAGAGGCAAAAACAAAACCACGCGACTCAATGGCTGCAATTTTGTTAAAATTGAATTGCTTAGATTTTTCCACTATCTGATTAATTGTTTCTGCAAAAGCTTTCTCATCTTTAATTAGTGTAGTTATATCTCTAAATAAAATCCCTTTTTTGGGATAATCTGGAATAGATCTGATAAAATTTTTTAAATTCATAATAGGTATTTATTAAAGTATAAATAAATCAAATTTTAAACATGACAATAAATAAATTAGCAATTATTGGAGGAAGCGGTCTTTATGATGTTGAGGAGTTTAAAAACAGAGAATTTCTAGACTTAAATACTCCTTGGGGAAAGCCATCAGATAAAATTTTAAAAACAAATTTTAATAAAAAAGAGATCTATTTTTTACCTCGACATGGCAAGGGCCATTTTATATCTCCATCAAAAATAAATTTTAGAGCTAATATTGATGCGTTGAAACAATTAGGTGTAACGGATATTGTTTCTGTATCAGCTGTAGGGTCCTTAAAAGAAGAACTTAAACCAGGAAAGTTTGTTATTGTTGATCAATTTATTGATAGAACTTTTGCAAGAAATAAAACATTTTTTGATGAAGAAATAGTTGCGCATGTTTCAATGGCACATCCTACCTCTAATGGTTTGATGGATGCATGTGAAGAAGCAATTAAAAAAGAAAAAATAGAATATCAAAGAAATGGAACATATGTTGTTATGGAAGGGCCACAATTTTCAACATTAGCAGAATCGAATTTATATCGATCATGGAAAGCTGATGTAATTGGGATGACTAATATGCCAGAAGCAAAATTAGCAAGAGAGGCTGAAATTCGGTATGCATCTGTATCAATGGTTACAGATTATGATTGTTGGCACCCAGATCATGAAAATGTTGACGTACAACAAGTTATTAAAGTTCTTTTGGGAAATGCTGCAAAAGCAAAAAATATGATTAAAAATTTAATAGAAAACTTCGAAAACCATATTGACCCTAAGGATCCAGCTAACAATTGTTTAGACGTTGCCATTATCACAGCACCTGAAAAAAGAACACAAAAGACTAAAGATAAATTAAAAACAGTTGCAGGTAGAGTACTTAATAAATGAGAATAGAGGGAAAAGAATATCGAACAATTTGGTTTGAAGGAAATATTGTAAAAATTATTGATCAAACAAAACTTCCACATCAATTTATTATTAAAGACCTTAAAACGGTTCAAGATGCAATAAATGCTATTAAAACAATGGAAGTAAGAGGTGCACCTTTGATAGGCGCTACAGCAGCTTATGGATTAGTTTTATCTTTAATTGAAAATAATGATCGATCATTTTTAAAGAATTCTGCAGAAAATTTGATTAATTCTAGACCAACAGCAATAAACCTTAAGTGGGCAGTTGATAGAATGATGAATAAATTATCAGGTGTTAATAGTGATAAAATTTTAGAGATAGCTGCAAATGAAGCAAAAGAAATTTGTGAAGAAGATATTAAATTTTGTGAGGATATAGGATTAAATGGATTTAAGATTATAGAGAAAATTTATAATAAAAAAAAAGATACAGTAAATATTTTAACCCATTGTAACGCTGGCTGGCTTGCAACAATTAACTGGGGCACAGCAACTTCTCCAATATATCATGCACACAAAAAGGGAATTCCAGTTCATGTTTGGGCTGATGAAACAAGACCAAGAAATCAAGGAGCTAATTTAACTTCCTATGAATTAAATGAAGAGGGCATTAAAAATACAATCATTGCAGACAATACAGGAGGTATTTTGATGCAAAGAGGTGAGGTTGACATGTGTATTGTTGGAACAGATAGAACTTTATCTAATGGAGATGTCTGTAATAAAGTTGGAACTTATCTTAAAGCACTGGCTGCTCATGATAACAATATTCCTTTTTATGTTGCGCTTCCAAGTTCAACAATTGATTGGAATATTAAAGATCATAAAGAAATACCTATAGAGGAAAGAAATTCGGAAGAATTATCGTACATGGAAGGTTTCGATGAGGAAGGAAATATAAAAAAAATACAAATATATCCAAAGAAAAGCAAATCAATGAATTTGGCATTTGATGTAACACCTGCAAAATATGTTACAGGTTTGATTACGGAAAAGGGCATTTGTGAAGCTTCTGAAGAAGGATTAAAAAAGTTATTTAAATGAAAAATTTAGGTCAAAGAAATCAAATTATTGAATATTCATTAAAATTAAATTCTACAAATCTTTCACCACTTAGATCCGGCAACATATCTCTCAGATCTGAAGAAAATGGTTACGATGGTTATTTAATTACTCCTTCTGGAAAAAAATATGAAACATTAAAACCAAAAGATATTGTGTTTATGGGATTAAATGAGGAAGTAAAAAATATTGATGCAAGTATTAATCCCTCATCTGAATGGAGATTTCATAGAGATATTTACGTTAATAAAAAGGATGCTCAAGCGATTGTTCATGCACACTCTCCACACGCAACAGCTGTATCTTCACACGGAAAAGCAATTCCTCCGTTTCATTATATGATTGCACTTGCTGGTGGTGAGGACATCAAATGTGCTGAATACGCTACTTTTGGAACTGAAGAGTTGTCTAAAAATGTAATTAAAGCTCTTAAAGATAGAAGTGCTTGTTTGATGTCTAATCACGGCCAGGTTGCCTTTGGAAAGAATTTAGAGCAAGCTTTTGAACTTGCACAAGAGGTAGAAAATATTTGTCATCAATACACTATTGCTCTAAAGTTAGGTCAACCTAAGATTCTTTCATTTGAAGAAATGAAAAAAGTTTTAGATAAGGCTAAAAATTATAAAAAAGGGTAAGATGATTAAAGTTGGGGAGCATATTACTTTAGATATAATTGGAACTTCGAGGGAGTATGATCCCTCTGTTTATGAAAAAGTTATCAAGAAAATTGCTAAAGCAGCGAACGTTACTATATTAAATATATCCAAATACAAATTCGAACCTCAGGGTTTTACAATTTTAGCTTTGTTGGCAGAAAGCCATATAAGTTTTCATACTTTTCCAGAAAAAGGAATAATTAGCTTTGATTTTTTTACATGTGGAAAAATAAGTCCGACTGTAGCAATAGATATTATCAAAAATGAATTTGAGCACAAAAGAATTGTTAAAAAAGAATTTAATAGAGATACAAGGTCTTTGTATCATGATATTTATAGCTCTCCAGGACTTCAAAAAGCATATGTAGTAAATGAAGTCTTAGAAGATTTTAAATCAAAAGTAGGTCAACATATAGAAATTTTAGAACTTGAGCAGTTTGGTAAATCATTATTTATTGATGGTGAAATTCAAGTAGCTTCATCAGATGAGCATCTTTACAGCTCAACTTTTGTCGGTTCAGGTTTAAAATTAAATAAAAATAATGACAAGGCTGCAATAATTGGTGGAGGAGATGGTGGTGTTGCAAGAGAATGTATTTCTAAAAAATTTAATTTCATAGATTGGTATGAGCTAGATCCTGAGGTAGTAGAGGTCTGTAATAAACATTTAGGTGATATTGGAAAAAAAGCTACAGAAAAAAATTCTGTAAGATGTGTTTGGGGTGATGCATTTGAAAGTATAAAATCTGTGAAAGAAGACACTTACGATCATATATTTGTTGATCTAAATGATGATCAATTCTGTATTGATCTAGCAGCAAAAAATATGGACTCTTTAGTAAGAATTTTAAAACCCAAAGGAGTAATCACTGCTCAAGTTGGTAGCCAAGATAAAAAACCCCACCAAGTTGAAAATTGGTTGAATGTCTTTCATCACCATTTTGGTAATACCAAATTATCTAGGGTTTATGTGCCTAGTTTTGACTGTTCTTGGAATTTCTCATCATCAATAAATCATTAATTTTTTCTTTTTATCATCTGCAATTTGTGAAATACTATTTTTTTATTAAAGGAGAGAATGATGAATATATTTAAGAAATTTATTTTTTCAGTTTTACTTTCTTTATTGGTTATAGGGAATGCAAACGCTGATAAAATAAGAATTGGAACAGAAGGCGCTTACCCTCCATGGAATTCAAAAGATGAATCTGGTAAGTTAATCGGATTTGAAGTGGAGTTAGCTTACACATTGTGCAGATACATTGGACAACAGTGTACGATAGTTGAACAAGATTGGGATGGAATGATACCAGCACTAATCATGAGAAAGTTTGATGCAATAATGGCAGGAATGTCAATTACAGCAGAAAGACAAAAAGCAATTAGTTTTTCTCAAGGTTATGCTGATGAAGTTGCATCTTTAGCTGTCATGAAAGGTTCAAGTTTAGAGGGTTTAGATACTCCAGCTGGAATTAATCTTACTAAACCAAATGCAGCTGCAAAAAAAGCATTAAAAACTCTTACAGCGGCACTAGCAGGTAAAACTGTTTGTGTACAAACTGCAACAATTCACCAAAACTTTTTAGATTCAGGTGATGTTGGAAAAGTAAATGTAAGAACATATAAAACACAAGACGAAGTAAACTTAGATTTGGCTTCAGGAAGATGTGATGCTGCATTAGCTGCTGCGGTAGCATTTAGCGATTATGCAGAAAAATCTGGTAAACCTGTTGTGTTAACAGGACCAACTTTTTCAGGTGGTGCATTCGGAAACGGTGTTGGAGTAGGTATTAGAAAAGATGATACTGAACTTTTGAAAAAGTTTAATGCTGCAATCAATAAAGCAAGAAAGAACGGAGATATTAGTAGAATAGCTACTAAATGGTTCGGTTTCGACGCTTCTATGTAATTAAATTTTAGATTTGGCGACTATCATGTATAGTCGCCAGTCTGTATGGAACTTCTAGCATTTGGTGATACTGGTTGGGGAGACGAGTTATTCCGAGCCACATTAATGACGATAGCTGTATCAATTACAGCAATGTTGATAGGTTTTAGTTTTGCTGCAATTTTTACCCCATTAAAATTATCTAAATTTAAATCGTTAAACTTAATCGCAAATGTCTACACAACAGTAATTAGAGGTGTGCCGGAACTTCTTGTGATTTACCTTTTCTTTTTTGGAGGGAGTGGAGCAATTATGTTTGTAGCTTCAATGTTCGGTTACAATGAGTACATAGAAATAAACGCATTTGTTACTGGTTCATTTGCTATTGGAATTATTTCAGGCGCTTATTCTACAGAAGTTTTTAGAGGAGCGATTCAATCGATAGACAAAGGTCAGTTTGAGGCTGCTAAAGTTTTAGGTTTAAGTAAATTTAAACAATTTTATAAAATTATTCTTCCCCAAATGCTTAGACTTGCAATTCCAAATCTTAGTAACGTTTGGCAAATCACTCTTAAAGATACCTCATTAATTTCTGTTACAGGCTTAGTTGAAATAATGAGACAATCCTATATTGCAGCAGGCTCTACAAGGGATCCATTGTTCTTTTACTCATTTGCGGCAGTTTTATATTTATTGCTGACTTTTTTAAGTATGAAAATGATTAATAAATTAGAAGTCAAATATAGCAGGGGGTATTGATGGATTTTGAGCTAATGATCAATAGTTTTCCAAAGTTATTAAATGCTGCTGTAATAACTTTAAAACTTTTATCTGTGTCTTTAATTGTAGGATTATTCATTGGTCTTTTATTTGCAATTTTAAGATTAAATAAAAATGTTTTTATAAATAAATTTGCATATGGATATTCATACGTTTTCAGAGGTACTCCATTATTAGTACAAATATTCATTATTTATTTTGGTTTAGGTCAAATTGAATCTTTAAGATCTTCTTTCTTGTGGGTGATTTTAAAAGAACCTTATTGGTGTGCAATAATCGCCTTTGCACTAAATACTGGTGCTTATACATCTGAAATTTTAAGATCAGCTTTTCAAACAATAAAACCTGGTATGATTGAAGCAGGTAAGAGTTTAGGCATACCAAGTAAAATAATATTTTATAAGATTCAAATTCCAATCGCAATTAGACAGTCATTACCAGCATATGGAAATGAGATTATTTTGATGATGAAAGGAACTTCTCTTGCAAGTACAGTTACAATAATGGATTTAACTGGTGTTGCAAAATACATAATTTCTACAACTTTTAAACCAATCGAAGTATTTATTGTTGCTGGTGGTATTTATTTATTTATGACTTTTGTAATCCACAATGTGATAAAATTTTTAGAAAAAAAATACAGTTTTAATTAAAGTATTACAAGATCTAGTTTTTGTTTACCAAGTCTTTCATTTCCTTCATCTGTGACCAAGTAAGTTTCACCTAAATTCATTGCTAAACTATTATCAGAGTCCATTAATATCATGTGCATAAAGAATACATTTCCAGGTTCAATTACATATGGGTTGCCAGTGTATAGCATTGGCCAATCCATCCAATTAGGAGAGAATGTAGT
Source organism: uncultured Pelagibacteraceae bacterium (assembly GCA_902625825.1). Taxonomy (GTDB): domain Bacteria; phylum Pseudomonadota; class Alphaproteobacteria; order Pelagibacterales; family Pelagibacteraceae; genus Pelagibacter. Next base: position 6,842 of record CACOCL010000002.1, read on the forward strand.
TCCCAAAGAGTAACCACATGCATTCATTCTTGCTTTATTAAAACTAAGATCATCAAAAGTTTTTGCATGAGCATCAAAGACTTCTCCAATTTTATTTCCTGGTATTAATTTACTTTCACAATTCTTTAATGCCTCAACACAAGCTTCATGCATTTTATAATGTTTAGGATCTGCTTTACCAATGGGAATAGTTCTAAACATTGCAGAATGATAATGTCTGTAAGTTCCAGCCCATTCTACAGTTAATTGATCTTGATTATTTAAGATTTGTTTTTCTGCTTGATAACGACAAAGAAGAGCGTTCTTTCCTGAGCCAATGATAAATTCATTTGCAGGATAATCTCCACCTCCTTCAAAAATAACTCTATTCATTTCAGCTAATATTTTAGACTCACTAACACCAGCTTTGGCGTGTTTCCATACTTCATCTAATGCTTTATCAGCGAGCTCAGCGGCTTTTTTTACATAAACAATTTCTTCTTCAGATTTAACTACTCTTAACTGTGTAATTAAGTCAGATTTATCTTCAACTGTACAATAGTTTTCTAGAGATTTGTTAAGCCTTAAAGCATTACGTCCAGTTAAACCGTAAGCTTCATATTCAACTCCTAATTTTTTTCCTTTAAGCTTTAATTCATCTAAAATAACTTTAAGATCATCAGTAGGGTTTGATCCATCTTTATCAACCCAAATTCTAATATCCTCTATGTTCGAAGTATTTTGAGCTTGTCTTAAATCAGGAGCTCTAGTTAGTAATACTGTATTTCCATTTTTATCTAAAATTAATGTTTGAAAAAAAACATATCCAAATGTGTCATAACCAGTTAACCAATACATGGACTCTTGTCTAAACATTAAAAGAGCATCTATATTTTGCTCTTTCATTGAGTTCAAAACTTTAGATTTTCTTGATTTAAATTCTTCTTTTGTAAAGTGAAGGCCCATTTAATAATTAGTGTACTCTTTAATTTCTTTGATTGCTGAACCTGTGTGATTGTTAATCTCTAATTTAATTTTTGCACGATCATCATTCAAAAAATGGACATCTCTTGAAAGTTTAACAAATTTTTCCCCAAAATCTTTATCTTTTTCACATTGTCTTTTGTCATCTTCAATAACCCAAAGTTTAGCATTTATTTCTTTTAGTGATTGATAAAGATCATTGAGTTTGTCATCAGACTTTATATTTTTTTCTAATTGATTTTTGAGAATAGAGTGTTCGTTGTTGATAAATTTTAACTTTTCAGAATCTTTTATTTTTTCCTGTTTAATCTCTAAAATTGAAATTTTGTCTAAAAGTTCTCCAATTGAAACTTCTACTATAATTTTATTCATAAAATCTAATACTGTGCTATCTTGTTATAAATATGTCTAATATTTTAATAATTAAACATGGTTCATTAGGAGATATAGCTCAAGCGAGTGGTGCAATTCAAGATATATCTGAAAATCATAAAGGTGATCAGATTTATCTTTTGACAACAAAACCTTATTTAGATTTATTTAAAAAAAATCCCTTTATTCATGAGGTAATTTTAGACAAAAGGCTCCCAAAATATAATTTAATTTATTTATATTTTTTAATGAGAGGCTTAAAAAAACATAACTTCTCAAAAGTTTTTGATCTTCAAAATTCCTCTAGAACTAATTTTTATAAAAATATTCTTTTTCCAAAAGCTGATAAAGTGAACTGGTCCAGTTCGATTACAACTTTACCGAAAGATACAAATAAAGAGGAGTTTGATAAATTGTCTGTTTTAGAAAGGTTTGATTATCAGTTAAAAAAATCTGGTTTAACTACAAACAATACTTTAAGACCTAATTTTAGTTGGGCAGAATCGGATATAAGCCAAATCAAAAAACATTTTGAGTTGAACAAATTTATTTTACTATTTCCTTTTTGTTCACCTCATTTAACTTTAAAGAAGTGGCCTTATTACAATAAATTAATAGATCTTATTTCTAATAAATATATTGATGAATATAAAATTGTTACTGCTCCAGGACCTTCTGAAATAAATGACGCAAAAGAAATAAATGCCATTACTTTATTGGATAATGGTAGAGCGCTAGATATTTCACAATTAACTTCATTAATTAAGGATAGCTCTTTTATTGTTGCTAATGATACAGGCCCAGCACATATCGCAGCACATGTGGGAGCTAAAGGTCTTACTTTGTTTGGAAAACACACAACAGCTTATAAAGTTAATATTGAGAGAGAAAATTTCAAAGCAATAGAGGTAACTGATCTTAACAATCTTAGTGCTGAAAAGGTTTTTGAGAGATTAAATAATATTTTAGCTAAATAAGAATTTTTTTATATTCTTCTACCACTCTATCCCATTGGAATTTAGATACATAATTTTTAGCATTTTTTCCAAATTCAAGATATCTTTTATTTTCAATCATAAAATTTAATGATGAATAAATATCATCTAAATTATTTCCATCACAAATTAGCCCAGTTTTATTATGATCGATAGCATCTGATGCACCACCATCTTTTCCTCCAAGTGAAGCTACTCCAAATTGCGCAGCTTCTACGTAAGCAATTCCAAACCCTTCAACAGATGATTTATGAATTATAGACGGCATTACAAAAATATCTGACTTTGATAATAAAGAATTTTTTAATTCATTACTTATATCTTTAAAAAACATTACTTGTGAATTTAGATCGAGTTCCTTCACTAAGTTTTTAATATTTTCTTCTTCATCACCATAACCAATACAAATATAAACAATATTTGGAAAAATTTGTTTTAAATTTCTAAGAGACATAATTACTTTTTCGTGATTTTTTCTTTTATCAAATCTTGAAACTGTTATTAATCTTGGCGACTTTAATTTAAGTAAGCTTTCAACTTTCTCTAAAGATTTTTTATTTAAGTCTTGGGCTTGATCAACTCCAGGATTGATAACAATAACTTTGTCTTTATTAACTCCACTATCTATAGCTAAATTTTTAGTAAACTCGGAATTAGCAATTACTCTTTCAACATTATTTAAAACTTTAATAACTCTTTTATTAAGTGCGCTTCCTTTCCGGTGATTAATTTCTTTCCCGTGGATTAAGCAATATTTTTTTTTATCTGTTTTTATTAATTCTAAACTTTTCCAGTGATCAGCTATTACGCCTTTTACCTTATTTTCTATTAAAAATTGATTAATTAATTGGGCTTTTCTAATCTTTCTAAGAAATTTAATCCCACCAACTCTTTCAATTGAAAAATTTTCTTTCTCATCAAATTCTTTGTGATTTTCTTGATAATCAGCAAAAACTTTTATCATAAAGTTTTTAGACATCTCTCTTGAAAGTCCACACATTAAACTTTGCATACCACCTAATTCTGGTGGAAAAGCTCTAGTAACAATTAAATACATTAATTATTTTTCCACTTGATACTACATCCAGCACTCGGTGTTTGGTTATCAGGCCCTTTTCCAGTTTCACTAATCTGTTTCATTGCATTAAATAAGTCGCTTTTTCCATCTCTTATTGGTATTAAATTCTTTAATTCTCTTAATCTCCCTCTGTATTGAAGCTCTAAATTTTTGTTATAGCCGAAAAAATCAGGTGTGCAAACTGCATCGTAAGTTTTAGCAATTTCTTGTGTCTCATCTACCAAATATGGAAAACCAAAATTATTTTTTTTTGAAAACTCTATCATATTGTCAAATGAATCTTCTGGGTAATTTTCTGCATCATTTGCACAAATAGCAACTGAATTAATTCCAATTTTTTTTAGTTCATTGCAATCTTCTACAATATCTTTAGTAACAGCTTTAACATATGGACAATGATTACAAATAAACATTATCAACGTTCCGTTTTTACCCCTTACATCGTCAAGAGAAATTATTCTGTTTTCAGTTGATTTAAGCTTGAAGTCATGAGCCTTTTGGCCGAAATCACATATTGGAGTTTGTATTGGCATAATGTAATAATATATAAATTATGTTTTACGATTTAAAAGATAAAAAACCAAAAAACTCTGGTGAAAATTGGGTAGCTCCTAATGCTGTTGTTATAGGCGATGTTACACTAGAAAAAAATACAAGTATCTGGTTCAACGCAACGTTGAGAGGAGATATAGAAAATATTCATATTGGTGAAGGTTCGAATATACAGGATGGAAGTGTATTACATACAGATCCAGGCTGTCCTTTAAAGGTTGGAAAAGACGTAACAGTTGGACATTTAGTTATGCTGCATGGATGCACGATAGGGGACAATAGTTTAATTGGAATTGGTGCAGTGATTCTTAATAACGCTAAAATTGGAAAAAATTGCATCATTGGTGCCAAAGCTTTAATCACTGAAAATAAAGTAATACCAGATAATTCACTTGTCATAGGTTCACCAGGTAAAGTGGTAAGAGAGGTTACTGAAGAGGAAAAAAAGGCAGTTTGGGAAAACACCAAACATTACCAGGATAATTGGAAGAAGTATTCTGAATCTATATTCTAAAAGATGAAAAAAATAATTTTAATCTTTTTATTTAATTTACTTATTTTTACAAATTCTTATGCCAAACACCAATATGAGGAATATAGTTTTGATGCTTTTTGGAAATATGAAATAAAAGGGTCTAATAATTATTATAAATTCAGATCAGATTTAATTGAAGACAAAGATGTAAAAAAAGAGTTAAAAAATAAAAAGAAAACACGTTTAGCTAGCTATTTATTATTTGAAGATAATAAAATTAAAATAGATGAACATGACCTTCCATTTTATATTAAAAGCAACAAAGGTTTGCTTCCATCACATTCGATGGGTAAAAGTTTGGTATCATATGTAACAGGTTATGCAATATGTGAAGGTTATATAAATAATATCAATGTCAAATTAGATGACTGGTCTACTGTAAAAGGCACACTTTATGAGGGGCAAAAACTTATTGATTTACTCAATATGACTGCAGGTGATCAAAAATTTATTGGTGAGAGAAATTTTAACTCAGATAACAAAATAAAAGATCTCAAATTTTTTAATGTTAATGTTTTTCCTATCATAGAAGTAATGGAGTCAGATACTTTGCAGAATACGAAAAAATCAAGTCCAATTTATAATTATAATGCTTTGGCTACAAACACTATAATGAATTATACAATTTTCAAAGTAGGTGATGATTATCAGAAATTATTAAATAAAGTTTTTAAAGAAGATGCAAAAATTAAAAATAGTGTTTTTTTTAGTAAAACTATAAGAAAATCACATTCTGATAAAGAAAAAGGGGAGTATGGAAGATATTCTTTTTATGCTGATAGATATGATTATTTAAGAATTGCAAAATCAATTATGGATCATTGGAATAATGATACTTGCGTAGGAAAATATTTGAAAACTATTTATGAAAAAAGAGTAAATAAAAGTAAAAGAAGTTATGATGGTGATAGATCTGGTCAGTTTGATGTAGCGATGTATACAAAAAAATATGGTGGTCAATTCCATTTTGATATAATTGGACTATCTAAAAGAAAAATTTTAGGAATGAGTGGTTTTGGTGGACAAAATATCATTATTGATTTTGAAAAAGAAAGAATAATCGTAGTTAATTCAAGAGATAGACATTATAACTGGAAAAAGATAGTTCTTAAAAAATTAAAGCAAAAATAAAAAAAATTTTAAGATGACTTTAACCAATAATCTCAAATCGATTGCTGAATCTTATAATACAGATAAATTAGGACATGGTTATATCGAAATATATGAAAAGTATTTTGAAAGTATAAGAGATAAAAATTTAAAAATACTTGAAATAGGTATTGCAGATGGAAAATCTTTGTTGATGTGGTCAGATTATTTTAAAAATTCTATTATAATTGGCATTGATATACATAAAATAGACATTAAAGAAAAAAAATTAGACAGACCCAATATTAAAGTTCATTGTGGATCACAAAGCGACGACAAATTTATTAGTGAAATTGTTAAAGAACATGGAAACTTTGACATCATAATTGATGATGGTAGCCATTTAAGAAAAGATGTTATCAAAAGTTTTCACTTGCTTTTCCCCCATCTAAATAATGATGGTTTATACGTGGTTGAAGATATGCAAACTAGTTACAATCATTTTTTTGGAGGAAATCCGTTTGATTTGAAATATTCAAACTCTCATATGAATTTTTTTAAGCATTTAACCGATAGACTTAATTATCAAGAAATAGCAAATCCTTTTTATATTTCTAATAAATATGATGCCAAAATTATAAATGTTTCTTTTTATCACAACCTTGTTTTTGTAAGAAAGGGTGTAAATGATAGATTAAGCAAGGAAGTTATTAATCACTCTTATGAAGATATGAAATTTAATGAAAAATCTTCACGAACTGGAAACTCATTTAAGTATTATCTAAAATATAAAGTCTTTTATAAAATCTATACATCTATCTTTATGATAATTACTTATATAAAAAAGTTGTTACTATTAAGGTTTTAAGGTTCAAACAGTAAATTTAAGCTGTATTAATTTTTATAAGAGTATAGAATTTTGTTCTGAAAAAATTTTTAATTGATAAAACTGGAAGAAGAAAGTTTTTAAAGACTTCTTTATCAGGGCTTGCCTTTATGGCATTACCTAGTATTTCTTTTTCACAATCCAATCCTGACGTTGTTGTTATTGGTGCTGGATCATCTGGATTAGCTGCTACAGCTGAATTAATGAGGAGAAAAATATCTGTTCTTTGTATCGAGAGCATGAATAGAATTGGTGGGAGATGTTACACTGACACATCATCTTTCAATGGCTTACCAGCAGATCATGGTGCTCATTGGCTTCATGCTAAAAAAGGCAATGAACTTTATAAATTTGGTAGAGAAAATAAAGATAGATTTAAAATTTATAACGAACCTTCCACATCAGTTGTTTATGATGGAAAAAATAAAGTAAGCGGAAGTACCTTTTGGAGTGTGTATAAGAAAATAAAAGAAATTTATGGAGAAGGTGGCATAGATGAGCCACTCATGAATAAAATCCCTGAAAATTTAAAAAAAAATCCATGGTTTGATACTGCTCACGCAGCGATAAATGCAAGAGACTTTAACAATCTTTCCATAGCCGATGACAGTCTAAATTATGAGGACAATTATTGGGAAAGTGGAAATGCACTTTGTAGAGAGGGGTATGGAACATTGTTAGCATATTATAGAAAAGATGTTCCCGTTAAATTAAATACAATTGTAAGCGAAATAAAATGGGGTGGGACAGGAGTACAAATTGAAACTAATAAAGGAACTATAAAAGCTAAAGCGTGTATTGTAACTACATCTGTTGGTGTTTTAAGAGCAGAAAAAATAAAATTTTCACCAAAATTACCTCTAAGAAAATATGAAGCTTTTGAGGGAATTACAATGGGACCATCTAATCGAGTGATAATAGAATTAAAGAAGAAATTTGTAAGTAAATTTAAAAAAGATACCAATTTTTATTCCAAAATTAATAGTAACGGTGCTAAATCACCAGAGGGGATTGGTTATGGTTTACTTAAAATGGGTGGAACAAATTTATGTCTTTTTGCTCTGAATGGAGAATTTTCAAGAGGTTTAGAAAATGAAGGTAGTGAGGCAATGATAGATTTTGTCATCAATCAACTTAAATCAAATTTTGGCTCAAAGTTTTATGATAAATATTTTGTTAAAGCTATAGCCACAGGGTGGAATAAAAATCCATTTACTTTAGGCGCTTACTCCGGCGCGATACCAGGTAAAGCAAATTTAAGACCTAGATTGAAAAGATCTGTAGGAGACAGAATTTTCTTTGCTGGTGAAGCTACAGCTAGTGCCTATGGAACTGTTCATGGTGCTAATAGAAGTGGAATAAGGGCTGCTACTGATGTTTTTATTTCAGATGCATTAGACTAGGGGACTAACCAATCATTCTTATTAGTTTCTAAATCAAATTTTGCTCTTCGATGTCCTTTAGCTGCAAGATAAAGCCATTCGATAGACTTAATTTTACATTTTATAACTGTAAAATTTTTATAGCCTTCTTCACTTTGCTCCATCGTATAATCAAAATCCTCTAATTTAGATATCATTCCAGATGTTGGATTTTCTGATGTAGTTCCAGGAGGACTATCAGTTAAATAGCACCTTCTACTTATATGTTGAGTTTTTTTCCAAGATTCATCTGTGGTAGAATTTTGATTATTAACTTCACATTCTACTTTTGCTCTCAATTGTATTTTTTCCTCTTTATCATAAAAAACTAAAGATGCATTTTTGTTTTTTTTGAGAATATTTACCTTTGGAGATCTAAAATCAGTATGAAATTGTAATAGATTATTTTTTCGATCTGATTTTCTTAAAACAACAATTCTACCTTCAACTTCATCTTGATGAGCACAGATAAAAACAGGAATTCTAAAAGGTGAAGCCCTGTTAGTAACCGCATCATCTAACATTGACCAATACTTATTCTGAATTTCATCTAAATTTTCATAGTATGCTGGCTGCATACACTACTTTCTAAATCTTTTAATTAAACTTGATGTATCCCATCTATTTCCACCCAAACTTTGAACTTCTCCATAAAATTTATCAACTAACTCTGTAACAGGTAATAATGAACCATTATTTTTAGCTTCATCCATTGCTATTTTTAAATCTTTTCTCATCCAATCAACCGCAAAACCAAAATCAAATTTATCATCAATCATTGTTTTATATCTATTTTCCATTTGCCAAGATTGAGCAGCACCTTTGGAAATAACCTCAATTACATCTTCCATGTTTAATCCAGCCTTCATTCCAAAATTAATTCCTTCAGATAATCCTTGAACTAAACCTGCAATACAAATTTGATTAACCATTTTTGCTAATTGTCCACAACCAGCTTTACCAAGTAGTTTCATCTTTTTACTGTAGCAATCAATTTTATCTTTTGCTTTATCAAAGTCAGCCTGATCACCACCAATCATTACTGTTAGTGCACCATTTTCTGCACCAGCTTGTCCACCAGATACTGGAGCATCTAATGCACCAAATCCATTTTTCTTTGCATGCTCATATATTTCTCTAGCAATTGTTGCTGATGCTGTGGTGTTGTCAATATAGATTGAACCTTTTTTAATAGTTTTAAATGCACCATTGTCACCAAATGTTACTTCTCTTAAATCATTATCATTTCCAACACATGTAAAGACATACTCTGCATCTTTTGCAGCCTCAGCAGGAGTTTCTACCATTTTACCTTTGTATTCTTTTATCCATTTTTCTGCTTTTGATTTTGTTCTGTTAAAAACAGTTACATTGTGTCCACCTTTTGATATATAACCAGCCATTGGATAACCCATGACACCAAGACCTATGAAAGCAACATTACAACTCATAATTTTTTATGTTTAATAATTTAAGTTTAAAAGTAATTATATTTGGATTTATTTTTACATTTTTTTCTAGCTTTGGACAGAGTTTTTTTCTTGGTTTGTTTAATTCCAGTATACGTGAAACACTTTCTATTACACAGGGACAATTTGGATCAATTTACGCTTCAGCTACATTACTAAGTAGTTTTCTTTTAATTTGGGTTGGAAAAAAAATAGATGATATTAATATATTTAAATTCGCTTTTTTTGTAACATTACTTCTTTCTTTTTCTTGTTATTTCTTCTCAAAAATTTCTTCTATAGTATTTTTATTTGTTGCAATTTTTTTAATGAGGTTTTCAGGCCAAGGACTGATGTCTCATACTGCAACGACAACTATTTCAAGATATTTTACAAAATCTAGAGGAAAAGCTTTAAGCACTTGTTGGTTTGGTTTATCAACAGCTGAATTTATTTTACCAGTATTAATTGTTTTTTTATTAACCATCACAACCTGGCAAAATATATGGATATTTATATCTTTATTAGTTTTAGTATTTTTACCGATTACATCCTTTTTCTTGATAAAAAAATTAAATTTTGAGTCAAGAGAGGAAACAAATGATGATGATCCTAAAAATATCAAACAGTGGAAAAGAGCTGAGGTAATTAAAGATTATAGATTTTATGTTGTATGTTTAAATATGCTAGCGATGCCATGGATTGCAACTGGTGTTTTTGTTTATCAATCATTTATAACAGAGTCAAAAGGGTGGGGTGAATTTGTAATTGCACAATCTTTCATGGTCTATTCAGTATTATCAGTAATTACTTTGTTGGTATCTGGTTTTTTAATAGATAAATTTACTAGTAGAAAACTATTAATTTTCATGAATATTCCTTTGTTAATGTCAGCGTTGGTATTAATTTTTTTTGATATTCCTTTATCAGCATTTATTTTTTTAGGGCTTATTGGTGTTTCAAATGGTTTGGCTAATGTTTTGGGCTCTTCGACTTGGGCTGAAATTTATGGTGTTAAGTATATTGGTTCGATTAAAGCTCTTACAACAGCCTTAATGGTTTTCTCAACTGCATTTGGAACAGCTTTATTTGGATTTTTAATTGATAAAGGGTTTTCACTTGATCAAATAGCATTGGTCTCTGTTTTTTATATCTCTCTATCTATTACTCTCTTATTTTTTACAAGAAATAAGCTAAATCCACTGTATATATAAAAAATCTCCTTGATTTTTTTTTGTTCACTGTGTAATTACTCCGCATGGCAAGAGTTACTGTTGAAGATTGTATAGATAAAGTAGATAGCCCTTATGAACTAGTTTTGGTTGCAAAAGAAAGAGCAACTCAACTTAATTCTGGCATTGAACCAACCTTAGATAGAGATAATGACAAAAATACTGTGATTGCCTTAAGAGAAATTGCAGAAGAAAATGTAAAAGTTCCAGAATTAACTGAAAGTGCTGTTTACAAATTAAGAAAACATGTTGAACAGGTCGATGAAAGCGCAGAGGCAGATGAAGATGTGGGTGATGATTTTGAGAGTTTATACAAAGGTGAAATTTCAAAAAGTGGAACGCCTATTTTACCATCTAAAAGAGCAAGAAAAGCTCCAGAAAAAATTCAAGTTTCAAAAGAGGATTTAGCAGAACTTTCACAAACAGCTCAACCAGATGTAGATGTACCTGAAACCAACGATGCAGAAACAGAAAATAGTGATGTTTCTTTAGAAGAAGTTTCTGAAAGTGAAAATCAAGAATCAAACATTCAAAATGATGATTCTGAAACTTCAAACTCTTAAAAAAATATTATATAAACATTAATCATGAACAGGAAAGTTTCAGTTGCTCCAATGATGGATTGCACAGATCGTCATGAACGTTACTTTTTAAGACTAATTTCCAAAAATACGCTTTTATACACTGAAATGATTGTTGATGAAGCAATTAGCAGGGGGGATAAAAAAAAATTATTAGAATTTAATATAAGTGAAAAACCAGTGGCATTACAATTAGGAGGGTCTTCACCAAAACTTTTAGCTGAGGCATCAAAAATTGGAGAGGACTTTGGTTATGATGAGATAAATCTTAATTTAGGATGCCCAAGTAGAAAAGTAGAGAAAAATAAGTTTGGAGCTTGTTTAATGAAAGAACCAAAATTAGTAGCAGAATGTTTAGAAAAAATGCAATCTGCAACAAAGCTTCCAGTTACCATAAAAACTAGAATTGGGTACGATGATGTCGAAGACTATGAAAATTTTTATAATTTTATATCAACTATAAGATCGACAGGGGTAAAGACTTTCATTATTCATGCTAGAAAAGCAATGTTAGGAAAATTTACACCGAAACAAAATTTAAATATTCCCCCCTTAAAATATGATTACGCCTACAAATTAAAAAAAGATTTTCCTGACGATGAAATTATAATTAATGGTGGCATAACCAGTATTAAAGAAATTAAAGGACATCTAGATAAAACAAATGGTGTTATGATTGGTAGAGCGGCATATCACACTCCATATTTTTTAGCAGAAATTGAAAAAGAAATTTTTAAAAATAATGACGTATTTTCAAGGCAACAGGTAATCGAAAAACTAATCCCTTACATTAAAGAAGAAACCAAGAAAGGTACAAGACTAAATCAAATAATGAGACACACTTTAGGTTTATTCCATGGCCAAACAGGAGCCGGTTTTTGGAAAAGATATTTAAGTGAAAATATGTGTGTAAGAGATGCTGATATAAAGAAAATTGATCACATCATGGATAAAATACAATATAAAAATCTAGAGGCAAGAGTAGGTTAATCTGCTTAGTTCAATTCTATCAAACGATTATAGTTACATTATTCTACTAATGGCGTTAACAGCAGTTGTTGTAGGATTTGTAGCTGGACTTTTTGGAATAGGAGGAGGATTAATTACTGTTCCATTTCTTTATTATATTTTCGATAGTCAAGGACTTGACTCAAGATATTTAATGCATTTGGCTGTTGGAACTTCTTTTGCAATAATTATTCCTACATCAATAGCATCAGTTTTGACTCATCATAAGTTCAAAGCTGTAGACTTTGATATCGTCAAAAGTTATGGAATTTTTGTAATCATAGGCGTGATAATAGGAACAATATTTGCAGCAAGTCTAAAAACAAAGTCATTGGTCTTATTTTTTTCAATCGTGATTTTTATTTTAGGTATTTATTTATTGTTATTAAAAGAAAAAGAGAAAAATATAGTTATAAATATTAAGTTATATTTAAAAATTATATTAGGATTTATTGTAGGTTTTATCTCAGCTCCAATGGGAATAGGGGGAGCCATAATGAATGTTCCAATTTTAAAATTTTTTGGATATTCAATAAATAGGGCAATAGGAAGTGCTGCCGCTATAGGTTTTTTGATAGCTGTATTCGGAGCATTAGGATTCTTAACGACTGGAAGTTATTTAAAAACAAATCTACCAATGAGCATCGGTTTTTTAAATATTCCAGCTTTTTTAATATTCATTCCAATTACAACATTTATGGCTCGTATTGGTGCAAAGACAGTACATTCAATAGATAAAAATAGAATAAGTAAAATATTTGGAATTTTTTTATTAATTATTTCTATAAAATTTTTATTAGAATTTTTTAAATTGTGAGGGTGGGGTGGCTTCAGTCTCCCTCTACCACCCTAAAAATATTATAAGTGATTCTCTTTATCATTTAAAACTCGTAATAATTGAAATTTTCTAAGGTAATGGTTCTGGTTCTAAAACATCAGATACTTCTATATTATCAACAACATATGAGAATAAAATAACAGGCTCTTTATCTACATAAGTTATGTTTCTAGGAAAAGATATTGATCTTGAAAATTTACTAATTTTGCTAAATTCATTCATAATTTTACCTGAACCATAAGAAAGTGTTGCTTGATAAACGCTTCCTGTCCTTGCACCTGCAATTACAGGTCCAAGTAGTGCTGAGCTATTAGCTACACAATTTGAGAGTAAAAAAAAACATAATAGGTAAAATAAATTTTTAGACATAAAATATTTGAAGCTCGTATCAGATTCTCCGAAATTGTAATTCAAAAAATTTATAAAAAAAAATACACGCTTTAATTGAAATTTATAAAATTTGAAAAAATTTTTTAGTTTTTAAGGAATAATTCATTTTTTTAAACTCAATATAAACACAAGTAATATTTTTAAATAATTTAAAATTGTTAACATTTTGAATGAGCCCTAAAAAAATTAATAAAAAAAAGAAATTGGGTTTTGAAAGTATAAAATCTTTAGTTCCTAAGAAAATAAATTTACCTAGCATAAATATAAATCCAATTGGTACGATTGAAGATACTAAAAATAAGATTAGTAATTTCTATGATAATTACAAAAAGGAGAAAGAAAAAGAAAAGAAAAGGTTAGAGAAAAAAAGAATTTTAGATGAAAAAAAAGAATTACAAAAACAAAAAAAACAAGAACAACAAGAAAAAATAAGAAAGATTAGAGATGAAAAACGTCAGATTATTGCTCAAAAAAAATTGATTATAGATAATGAGAAGCAAATTAGAAAAAACGAGGAAAAAAGAAAAAAAATTGAGGCAAAAAGAATTAAAATAGAGCAACAAAAAATTAAAGATGAAGAAGCGAAAAAATTAAGAGAAGATGCTCAAAGACTTAAAGAAGAGGAGTTAAGATTAAAAATTTTAGAAAGACAAAGAGCGAGAGAGGAGAAGATTAAAGCCAAGGAAGAGGCTATTAAGGCTAAGGAGCTTGAAGCTCAAAAAATAAGAGAAGAGAAAGAGAGAGAGAGACAAGAGCGAAATAGGCTTAAAGAAATTGAGAGGCAAAAAAGACTCGACGAAGAACAAAAAATTCGTGAAGCAGCTAGAAAACTTAAATATGAAGAAGAAAAATTAAGGGAAACTGAAAATAGGTTAAGACAATTAGAAATTGATAGACAACAGGAAATAGAGAGGCAACTTTTAAAAGAACAGGCAGATCAAAGAGCCAAAGAAGAAGAGCTTAAGCAAAAAGAGGATAAAATCAAAGCTGCTGAACAAGAAAGAATTTTAAAAGAAAAAGAAGAAAGAGAAAGAGCAGAAACTTTAAGAAAAGAAGAAGAACAACAAAAGAAATTAGAGGAAGAAAGAGCTATTGCCTTAAAACATAAGCAAGAGGAAGAGGATAGAATTAAAGAGGAAAATAGAAGAATTAAAGAATGGGAAGACAAATTTGATCAAGAACAAAAAAGGAAAGAAGACGAACTAATTAGAAAATTTTATAGTGATAATTCACTCGAAAAAAATATTGAAGATGACGAAAATCTAAAAAAAGACGAGAAAGTAAATGTGAATGAAAGTGATGATAATAAAAATTAATTAATTAAATTTTTTGATCATACTTACCCACTTTTCCAGTTTTTTTAAGTAGCTGTTCTATAAATCTAAATATCTCTGTTTTTCTTTTATCTGAAGTAGGACTCTCAGTGACCACAACAAGAGAAGGTTTGTTAGAAGAAGCTCTTATAAGACCCCATGAACCATCTTCAAAAGAAAATCTAATACCATTCACTGTCAATATTTCTTTTATTTCTTGTTGATCTATTTTAATTTTTTCATTCTTGATTTTTTCAATTTGTTGAATAATTTTTTCTACAACTTCATATTTTTCATTATCTTTACAAAAAGGCGCCATTGTAGGAGACTGGAAAGTCTTTGGAAGTTCATTAATTAATTCGCTCATTCTTTTTTCTTGATTATCTAATAAATGACAAACTTGTATTGCGGAATTAATACCATCATCATATCCATAACCAATAGGTTGATTAAAAAAGAAGTGTCCACTCTTTTCAAAACCGGCTAATGCTTTCTCTGAATTGACTTTTCTTTTAATATGTGAATGTCCGGTCTTCCAATAAATTGTTTTAGATAAATTCTCATTTAAAATTTTATCATTTTTAAAAAGCCCTGTTGACTTAACATCAACAATGAATTTAGAATTCTTATGTTTTTTTGATAAATTTCTCGCAATCAATAATCCGATTTTATCTGAAAATATTTCGACACCATTATTATCAATTACTCCAACTCTATCTCCATCACCATCAAAACCAAATCCAATATCTGCATTATTCTCTATCACAGCCTTAGTAATTTCTTTAAGCATCTCTAAATCCTCTGGATTTGGATTATACTTTGGAAAATTCCAATCCAAATTACAATCTAATTCAATGACCTCACAACCAATTTTTTTTAGGATTTCAGGAGCAAAAATTCCAGCAGTCCCATTTCCACATGCTACAATTGCTTTAATCTTTTTACTTAACTTTTTTTTACTAGTTAGACTTTTTTTATAAATTTCTTGAAAATTTTTAATTTGTTTTTCTTCACCTTCACCTGTAATAAATTTTTCATTTAGTGTAATATCTTTTAGCTCTGTCATTTCTTCAGGAGCATGAGTTAATCCTTTCTTGATACCCATTTTAACGCCAGTCCATCCATTTTCATTATGACTAGCTGTGACCATTGCAATTGCATCAGCATCCAATTCAAATTGTGCAAAATATACCATAGGAGATAAGGATAACCCCACATCTTCAACAAAACACCCTGTTGAAACTAACCCTTTTTTTAATGATTCTTTAATTTCCTCACTATAAGATCTGTAATCATGACCTACAATTACTCTTGGGTTTTTTTTATTAGTATGTTTAATTATTTGTGTGCCTAATCCCTTACCTAAATTAGTGATTCCCCTTGAGTTGATATCTTTCTCATAAACCCATCGTGCGTCATATTCTCTAAAACCATAAGGGTCAATTTTTATTGATTGATTCATGCTGTTAATTACTTACATTTTTTTCATTTTTATAGTTGAATTTTTTTTATCTTGTTCTATAAATGTTCTATTGATTTACTGATTATATAGTATATTAATACTCAGCGTACACAACATATAGTTGTTTTCGCTTAATAACTAATTATAATACATAAAATATGAACAAAATTCTGTCTCAGGCCTTAAAGAAAGCTGTCTCCGAATATAGCCCAAATGTAAAAGAGGTTTCAAAAGACAACAGACCTGATTTATTCTCATTAAGTAATGACACCGAACTTTTTCAAAATGACAAAGGTATCATTATTAAAATCGATCGTTCTAAAGATTCTAATTTAACAGATTTTGGAAAAGCAACATTACAAGACAGGTATCTAGGACACAATGAGTCCTTTCAAGATTTATTCGCTAGGGTGGCGAGCACATACGCGGATGATAATTTACATGCTCAAAGAATTTATAACTACATCAGTAATTTATGGTTTATGCCAGCAACACCAGTTTTGTCAAATGGTGGAACAAAAAGAGGATTACCAATATCTTGTTTCTTAAATGAAGCTTCTGATAGCTTGGGTGGCATCTTGGATTTATGGAGTGAAAATGTTTGGCTAGCAGCTAAAGGTGGAGGTATAGGAAGCTATTGGGGAAATTTAAGATCAATTGGAGAAAAAATAGGTAAAGTTGGAAAAACCTCTGGAATAATACCTTTCATTAAGGTTATGGACTCTTTAACAATGGCAATTAGCCAAGGTTCGTTAAGAAGAGGCTCAGCTGCTTGTTACCTCCCAGTTGATCATCCTGAAATAGAAGAATTTATGGAAATGAGAAGACCGACAGGCGGTGACCCAAATAGAAAAGCATTAAATTTACACCATGGTGTTTTAGTTTCAGACGCCTTTATGCGAGCAGTTGAAAATGATGAACAGTGGGCGTTAAAAAGTCCTGCTGATGGCACTATTCAACAAACTATATCAGCAAGAAATTTATGGATAAGATTGTTAACAGCAAGAATAGAAACAGGAGAGCCTTACATAATTTATATCGATACTGTTAATAGACAAATTCCACAACATCACAAGTTAGCAAATCTTACTGTTAAAACCTCTAATCTTTGTAGTGAAATAACTTTACCAACAGGCATTGATAAAGACGGAAGAGATAGAACAGCTGTTTGTTGTTTGTCCTCTTTAAATTTAGAAAAATATGATGAGTGGAAAGATGACCCTAATATGATTGGGGATGTGATGAGATTTTTGGATAATGTTTTATCTGACTTCATTAATAAAGCACCTGAACAATTTAGAGATGCTAAATATTCTGCTGAAAGAGAAAGAAGTGTCGGACTAGGTGTCATGGGTTTTCATTCTTTCTTGCAAAAACATAGAATTCCACTTGAATCTGTAATGGCTAAAGCTTGGAACAAAAAAATATTTAAACGAATTGATGAACAGGTTAATCAAGCGTCAAAAGACTTAGCAGAAGAGAGAGGTGCCTGTCCTGACGCTGCAGAATACGGTTTCAAAGAAAGATTTTCTAATAAAACTGCAATAGCTCCAACTGCTTCTATTTCTATTATTTGTGGAGGCGCTTCACCTGGAGTTGAACCAATAGCAGCTAATAGTTATACTCATAAAACTTTATCAGGTTCTTTTAATGTTAGAAATCGATACTTAGAGGAAATTTTAGAAAGTCATGGTAAAAACGATGATGAAACTTGGTCTACAATTACTACAAATCAAGGTTCAGTTTCTCATTTAGACTTTTTGACTGATTTAGAAAAAGATGTTTTTAAAACTGCCTTTGAATTAAATCAAAAATGGATTATTGAACTAAGTGGAGATCGAACACCATTTATTTCTCAAGCGCAATCAGTTAACTTATTTTTACCAGCCGATGTTCATAAAAAAGAATTACATAGAATTCATTTTGATGCATGGAAAAAAGGATTAAAAAGCCTTTACTATTGTAGATCAAAATCAATTCAAAGAGCTGAAAATATCAATAATGCTAAATCTACTGATATTACAGCCAATGTATATAAGTCTAAAAATCAACCAAACAACGATCAACCAGAATATGAGGAGTGTTTATCATGTCAGTAACAGATAAAGTTAAGAAAGAAAAAAAAGAAATAATTCAACCAAAAAAAATGGGCTTATTAGTGGAAAACCCAGTATATAAACCATTCAGATATCCATGGTGCTATGATGCCTGGTTAACTCAACAAAGAATTCATTGGTTGCCAGAGGAAGTTCCTCTTGGTGATGATGTAAGAGACTGGCAAAAAAATTTATCACAACCAGAAAAAAACTTAGTTACCCAAATTTTCAGATTTTTTACACAAGCAGATGTAGAAGTTAACAACTGTTACCTGAGACATTACACAACTGTATTTAAACCGACAGAAGTGTTGATGATGATGACAGCTTTCGCTGCAATGGAAACCGTTCACGTAGCTGCGTATTCTCATTTATTAGATACAATTGGAATGCCTGAGTCTGAGTATTCTGCTTTTATGAAATATAAAGAAATGAAAGATAAATATGACTACATGCAAGGCTTCAACGTGAATTCGAAAGAGGACATTGCAAAAACAGTTGCGGTATTTAGTGCATTTACTGAAGGTTTGCAATTGTTCGCAAGTTTTGCAATTCTGTTAAATTTTCCAAGACACAACAAACTTAAAGGAATGGGTCAGATAGTTACTTGGTCTGTTAGAGATGAAACTCTTCACTGCAATTCAATGATTAGAATTTTTAAAGAGTTTATAAAAGAAAATCCAGAAATTTGGACACCAAAATTAAAAAAAGAACTTTATGAAGCGTGCAGAACTATTATTTCGCATGAAGATGCTTTTATTGATCTTGCTTTTGAGATGGGTCCAATGGAAGGATTAACGGCTCAAGAGGTAAAAGATTATATCAGATTTATTGGAAATAGAAGATTGGTTCAATTAGGTTTAGAGCCTATTTATGATGTTCAAAAAAATCCTCTTGGTTGGCTTGATACTATGTTGAACGCAGTTGAGCATATGAACTTCTTTGAAGGTCGTGCAACTGAATACTCTAAAGCATCGACACAAGGAACTTGGGTAGAAGCTTTTAGTTAAAAAAATCTTTCATTATTAATGGAAAGTGATTTTTTTTTAAATAGAAGATCCGTTCTTGCTAAAAAAATGTCAGCAAAAAAAATTCCAGAGGGAGATATAAAAAAAATTTTAGCAGCTGGTATAAGAGTTCCAGATCATGGTGCTTTGAATCCCTGGTCAATAAAAGTAATTCAAGGAGACAAATTAAAATTTATCGATCAGGAGATTATTTTAAGTGAATTTAAAAAAGAAAATCCTCAGGCGAATGAAAATCAACTTCAAATCGAGTCAAAAAGATTACAAAGAGCATCAGTAGTAATAGTTGTTTTGTCAACTCCCATAGAGCATCCAAAAATACCAGAGTGGGAAATGATTTTATCATCAGGAGCAGTTTGCATGAATTTGTTATCATGTGCCCAATCACTAGGTTATGCATCTCAATGGCTAACAGAGTGGTATGCCTATAATAATAAAATGTTAGAATATTTCGGGGCTCGGAAAAATAAAGATAAGATCTCTGGTTTCATATATATCGGTCATAAAATTGAAGAACCAAATGAAAGAAAAAGGCCTGATCCTGATAAAATTATTAGTTATCTTTGATTAAGCTGAACAACTTTTCTATGTTGATTACCTTTATAGCTCGCTAGAGGTCTAATTAATTTATTTGCAGCATGTTGTTCCATAATATGTGCTGACCAACCTGTTATTCTAGAAATTACAAAAATCGGAGTGAAAAAATCTGTATCAAAGCCCATTAAATGATATGTAGGGCCTGTTGGATAATCAACATTAGGATGAATGTTTTTTTGATCAATCATGACTTTTTCAACGATGTCATAGATTTTTTCAAATTTTTTATCCTTCTTAATTTTTGCAACTTTTGCAAAATATTTCCTCATGGTTGGAACTCTAGAATCTCCGGATTTGTAAACCCTGTGGCCAAATCCCATAACAACTTCTTTATTTTTTAAGGCATCATTTATCCATTTTAAAGCATTTTCAGGTTTTTTTATTTTATTCATCATGTGCATAACTTCTTCATTTGCACCACCATGTAATGGACCTTTTAAGCTAGCAATTGCACCCGTTATAGCGCCATGTATATCTGATAGACTACTTGTTATTGTTCGTGCTGTAAAAGTTGAGACATTGAAACTATGTTCTGCATACAATATTAAAGAAACATCAAATGCTTTAACTATTTCTTTTTGAGGAACTTTTCCAAAACACATGTAGAAAAAGTTTTCAGCAATGTTTAAATCTTTTTTAGGTTTAATTATTTTTTTCCCTTTTCTTAATCTATAAAATGCAGCTAAAGCTGTTGGCGTTTTGGCCAATATTCTTATTGCTTTTCTCATATTTGCCTCTGGAGATGAGTCTGATGTTTCCTTATCCTCTAACCCCATGATGCTTACTGCTGTTCTTGCAACATCCATGGGATGAGATTTTTTTGGCATACGTTTTATTATTGAATATAAATCACTTGATAAATCTCTGTTGGTTTTTTCCTCTTTTTCAAATTTTCTAAGTTGAATTGTGTTTGGTAAATCTTTATTTAAAATTAAATATGCAACTTCCTCAAATCTGCAATATTCACACAAATCTTGCGCTGCATACCCTCTGTAAGTAAGAGAATTGATCTCTGGCATTACCTTGGACACTTCTGTTTCGTCAACTACTATGCCTAACAAACCTTTTTTTATTTCATCTGTCATTATTCATGTCCCTCAGTGCTAAAATTATAAATTTTTTCATCTAAATTTTTATATTTTTCGTAATCAACAAGTTCGTATAACCTTTTTCTAGTTTGCATCTTATCAATGATATTATTCTGATGTCCATTTGCATAAATGTCCCTTAGTCCATCTTCAACATTTTTCATTGCTAATCTTTGTGTTGTCACTGGGTATATGACAATATTGTAGCCAAGATTTTCAAGCTCTTTATAGTTTAATAATTTTGATTTGCCAAATTCAGTCATATTTGCAAGTAAATAGCACGATAATTCTTTTCTTACTTTTTCAAAATCTTTTTCATCTTGAAGGGCTTCAGGAAAAATAATTTCTGCACCCGCATCTATATATGCCTTACATCTTTCAATCATCTTATCAATTCCTTCAACACTTTTTGCATCCGATCTTGCAATAATTTTAAAGTTTTTATCTTTTCGTGTTGATACACACTCTTTTATTTTTTTCACCATCAAGTCAGTAGTTATTAATTCTTTATTATCTAAATGGCCGCATCTTTTTCTTTCAATCTGGTCCTCTAAGTGTACAGCTGAAATTCCAAATTCTTCAAAAGTTTCGATTGTTTCTTTACAAGACTTAAAGCCTGTATCAATATCAACAATTGTTGGAAGATTTGTAACTCTTGAAATTAAGTATGAACGTGTACTTACGTCTTGTAAAGTTGTCAAGCCAATGTCTGGAAAACCTAAGTCATTTGCCATAACACCACCAGATACATAAACTGCGTCATAACCAATCTCCTCTATTAATTTTGCTGTAAGTGGATTATAGGCACCTGGAACTCTTAAAATATTGTTCGACTTTAGTTTATTAACGAAATCAATTCTTTTTTGAGCAGCTTCTTTTTCAACAAAATGCATTAAAAAATTCCTTTTTTTAAATTTCTTTTTAATTTACTTTTTCTCACTTCAATATTCAATTTATCAAGTTGACCTGATTTCAATTTTCTCAGGTTTTGCACTGTTTTTAAAAATCTGTCACTTTCTTTTTTACTCAAAATATTACCAGTTAAAGTCAAAAATTTATTAATATAATTTTCTCTTTTAAATGGTCTAGAGCCATAAGGGTGGGCATCTGCTTTGTCCTGTTGCTCAATTATTTTCTTTCCGTTTTTAAGCGTAATTACTACCTTAGCCCCAAATGATTTCTTTTTTGGATCAGGATCATGATATTTTTTAGTCCATTTTTTATCTTCGTGAGTTTTTATTGAATGCCAAATTTTAATTGTGCTCTTTTTTTGAGCCCTAGCTTTTGTGTAAGATTTTATATGATGCCAGGTACCGTCCTCTAAAGCTACAGCAAATATATACATAATTGAGTGATCTAATGTTTCTCTACTTGAATTTGGGTCCATTTTTTGAGGATCATTTGCTCCGGTACCAATTACATAATGAGTATGATGGCTTGTATAGATATCAATTTTTTTTATATGATTTAAATTCGATATTCTTTTTTTAAGTTTTTTTGCCAGATCAATTAAAGCTTGGGATTGATATTCTGCAGAATATTCTTTCGTATAAGTTTCGAGTATTGCTTTTTTAGCTTCTCCTTTTCTAGGTAATGGAACATTGTAAAGCGCTTTTTTTCCATCTAATATTCTTGCTATAACACTATCTTCCCCCTCGTATATCGGGCTTGGAGCTCCTTCACCTCGCATCACTCTATCAACTGCCTCTATTGCAAGTTTTCCCGCATGGGCTGGGGCATAAGCTTTCCAACTTGAAATTTCTCCTTTTCTTGATTGTCTTGTTGATACAGTTGTATGTAAGGCTTGCTGGATAGCTTGATAAATTGTTTCTGTATTTAATTTTAACATCGCTCCGAGTCCAGCGGCCACACTAGGACCTAAATGAGCTATATGATCAACTTTATGTTTGTGCAAACAAATTCCTTTTACTAAATTTACTTGAACTTCATAGGCAGTGATTATTCCTCTTAATAAATCTAAACCACTTTTTTTATTTTGTTGTGCAACACTAATAAGTGGAGGAATATTATCTCCTGGATGACTATAATCTGCAGCTAAAAAAGTATCATGAAAGTCAAGTTCTCTAACCGCAGTACCATTAGACCAGGCAGCCCATTCACAATCAAATTTAAATTTTTTATTCAAACCAAATAAAGTAGCACCATTTTTTCTAGTATGTCTTAGTGTCATTTCCCTTGATGAAATTACAGGTTTTCTATTTAAAGAAGCGATTGCAACAGAGGCATTATCAATAATTCTATTAATAACCATTTCGATTGCTTCTTTACTTAATTTAGAATTATCACTAGCTATCTCCGCTATTTTCCACGCAAGCTGGTTTTTTTTCGGAAGATGAATTTTAGATGGATAAACTTTTACTTTATGAACTATCAAAAAATCTCCTAACTTTCGAAATTGTTTTTAATAGTTAAAAAAAAATAATCAATATTAAAGATATTTTAATACAATTTTTTCAATGCCTACAAAGTCTTTTACTAAGTGATTATGATATATTTCGGTTGTATTTTTTTCTGTGTAGCCATCCTCTAATAAGATAACTGGTATTCCTGCATTTTGAGCAGCATTAGCATCTGTTTCACTGTCACCAATCATTAAAGATTTTTTGATATCTCCACCTAAAATTTCAATTACAGATGTTAAGTGTCTTGGATCTGGTTTGCAATATTCAAATGTATTATGACCAGCAACATATTCAAAAAAATCATAAATACCAATTTTTTTTAAAAGATCTATTGCTAAATGTTCTTGTTTATTAGTACAAACACCCATTAAAATTTTTTTTTCTTTACACCAAATTAAAAACTCCTTGACCCCTTTTATAAGAGTGCTTTCGTTAACAATATTTTTTCCATAAAAATCTACAAAATCCTTGACCATATCTTTTTTAATTTTTTCATCTTGAACTTTGCCAAATTCCTTTTTTGCTTGACCCCAAATAGATCTTCCGAGCATAGCACCAGCACCTTGGCCAACTAGATTTCTTATTTCTTCAGTTGATTTTGTGGGATAACCAAATTTCTTCATTACATGATTGTGTGCTCGCATCAAATCGGGCGCTGTATCAACTAGAGTGCCATCTAAATCAAAAAGAATTGTGTATTGTTGTGCCATTATCAAAAGTATTTTTAAGAAATATTTTGTGAATTAAGAAAAATATATACTTAATATAAAGAATTTCCTAGATGAAACAAATAAATTTACAAAATCTACAAGATAAACTTAGAAAAAAATTTCTTAAGCAAGGTGTAAAAATGGTGGGATCAGATACAGTTTATTTTTCAAGAGATACTAAAATTGGTAAAAATGTAATCATAGAACCATACGTTGTTTTTGGATCAAAAGTGAAAATTGGAAATAATGTTACTATAAAATCCTTTTCACATTTGGAAAATTGTAAAATTGAAAATAAAGTTGAAATCGGGCCTTACGCACGAATAAGACCTGGCGCGATACTTAAAGAAGGCTCAAAAGTTGGTAATTTTGTTGAGATAAAGAAAAGTATTATTGGAAAAAAATCAAAAGTTAGTCATCTAACATACATTGGTGATAGTGATATTGGAAAATCAGTTAATGTTGGAGCAGGAACTATAACGTGTAATTACGATGGAGTTAAAAAAAATAAAACAAAAATAAAAGATAATGTATTTATTGGATCCAATACTTCTTTGGTAGCCCCTTTAACGATTGGAGAAGGCAGTTTAATCGGAGCTGGTTCTGTTATAACAAAAAATGTTAAAAAGAAATCTTTAGCATTAACGAGAAGTTTACAAACTGAAATTAAAAATTATAAAAGAAAATAGACATGTGTGGAATTATAGGAATAAACAGTAATAAATCAGTTTCTGCCACAATTATAAACTCATTAAAAAAACTTGAATATCGAGGTTATGACTCAGCAGGGATTGCAACTCTTTCAAAAGGATTAATTAATGAGATAAAATCTGAAGGCAGAGTAGAGAATCTAGAAAAAAATTCTCTAGTTCAAAATATGCAAGGTACAATAGGTATTGGTCATGTAAGATGGGCTACTCATGGATTGCCAAATAGTATTAATGCTCACCCACATTCTTCACAAAATGTGTCAGTTGTTCATAATGGAATTATTGAAAATTCGACTTTATTAAAAAAATTCTTAGTTAGTAAAGGTCATAAATTTAAGTCTCAAACTGATACAGAAGTAATCGTTCACTTGATTACAGAAAATTTAAAAACAGACAATATTGTTAATTCAATAATGAAAACTCTTAAAGCTCTTCATGGGAGTTTTGCCCTTGGAATAATATTTAAAGATCAACCAGATTTAATTGTTGGTGCTAGAAGAGGTTCACCTCTGGCTGTTGGCTATGGACCTAATGAAAATTACCTAGGTTCTGACTCATACGCTCTTAAATCGATGACTAACAAAATTACTTATCTCAACGATGGAGAATTTTGTGTAATTAAAAAAGATCTTGTTGAATTTTTTAGTGAAGATGGAATTAAAATTAATAAAAAAGTTTTAGAGTTATCAAGTGAGGATGAAAAATATGATAAAGGTGATTACAAACACTTTATGGCAAAAGAAATTGAGGAACAACCACTCACTCTTAAAAATGGAATTAAGGAATATATCGATACTGTTAATAACGATATAAATATTTATAATATTCCTTGGGAAAAAAATGAAATTTCATCTATAACTTTAATTGGGTGTGGCACAGCTTACCACTCATGTTTAATGGCTAAATATTGGTTTGAGGAATTAACTTCGCTTGATGTTAATGTCGATATAGCTTCAGAGTTTAGATACAGAAAAAATAGATTCAAAAAAGATAACTTATATGTATTTGTCTCACAGTCTGGAGAAACGGCAGATACTTATGCTGCGTTGGATTTATGTAATAAGAATGGAATGAAAACTTGTTCTGTTGTAAATGTCATCGAAAGTTCTATTGCAAGAGATTCAAAGTTTGTTCTACCTATTCATTGTGGCACAGAAATTGGAGTTGCTTCTACCAAAGCCTTTTTAGGTCAAATTTTGATATTGTATATTTTAGCTTTAAAATTAGCATTAATTAGGGGTGATTTGGGAAAAAAAGAACTTTCTAAAAAACTTAAAGATTTAAAGGAATTACCAAAATTAGTAGAGCAAACTTTATTAACAGATAATAAAATCCAAAATATATCAAACACATTTAATGAAGCCAAAGGATCTATGTTTTTGGGAAGAGGCTTTTCTTACCCAATTGCATTAGAGGGTGCACTAAAATTAAAGGAATTATCATACGTTCATGCTGAGGGCTATCCAGCAGGTGAGATGAAACATGGACCTTTAGCTTTAATTGAAGAAGGTATGCCAGTAGTAGTTTTGGCTCCAAGAGATAATTATTATAAAAAAACAATTTCAAATATGCAGGAGGTAATAGCAAGAGGAGCAAAAGTTTTATTAATTACCAATAAAAGCTCTGATGAAATAATTTCTGAAAATATTTGGGAAACTATAGAAGTTGAGAGCACAAATGAGGATCTTTTACCATTTCTTTTAACTATACCGCTTCAAAAATTAGCTTATTATTCAGCTTTGAAAAAAGGCTTTGATATAGATAAGCCTAGAAATTTAGCTAAATCTGTAACCGTTGAATAATAAGAAAACTCTGATACAACAATCTTGAGTTGAACATGAAAAATTGGAAAATAAATAGTTGGAGAAAATATCCAGTGAAACATATTCCTGAATATCAGGATAAAAAAGAACTGGATCAGGTTTTAAATAAAATAAAATCTTTTCCTCCACTTGTTTTTGCTGAGGAAACAAGACATTTGAAAAAACAATTAGCTGAGGTAGTAGATGGTAAAGCATTTTTACTTCAAGGTGGAGATTGTGCAGAGAGTTTTGCAGAATTTAATCCAGACAATATAAGAGATTACTTTAAAGTAATTCTTCAGATGTCATTAGTATTAACTTATTCAGCCTCACTTCCAGTAATTAAATTGGGAAGAATAGCTGGCCAATTTGCAAAACCAAGAAGCGCCCCAACTGAAAAACAAGGTGATACTGAACTACCAAGTTACCTTGGTGATAACGTGAATGGCATAGAGTTTACAGAGAAGGCTAGAAAGCATGATCCAAAAAGACTCTTTAAAGCTTACTCACAATCAGCTTCAACATTAAATCTTTTAAGAGCATTTTCACATGGTGGATTTGCAGATTTAAAAAAAGTTCACTTATGGAATTTAGGCTATATAAAAAAAAGCCCGCAAGCTAAAAAATTTAAAGAATTAGAAGACAAGATTGCAGATGCATTAGCATTTATGGATGCTTGCGGAATTAATTCAGAGTTTAATAGAAGACTTAAGACGGTAAATTTTTGGACATCGCATGAGGCTCTACACTTACCTTTTGAGGAAAGCATGACAAGAATTGATTCAACTACAGGAGAATATCATGCAACATCAGCTCATTTTGTATGGATTGGTGATAGAACAAGACAATTAGATGGAGGCCATGTTGAATATTGCAGGGGTATAGAGAATCCTATTGGAATTAAATGTGGACCAACAAGCAAACCTGATGAAATAGTAAAGATTTGCAATTTGATTAACCCTACAAATGAAAAAGGTAAAATTACTTTAATATCAAGATTTGGACATGACAGTGTTGGAAAATATTTACCAAAACTTATTCGTGGAATTAAGAAAGAGGGTGCAAATGTCATTTGGTCATGTGATCCAATGCATGGAAATACAATTCAATCTACCACTGGTTTTAAAACAAGACGTTTTAACAACGTATTAAAAGAAGTTAAGGATGTATTTGCTGTACACCAAAGCGAAGGATCTTATGCTGGTGGTTTACACATTGAGATGACTGGCCAAAACGTAACTGAATGCACTGGTGGAGCTAAAAATATACAAGATCAAGATTTATCTAGCAGGTACCACACGCATTGTGACCCAAGACTTAACGCAGACCAAGCTTTGGAGTTGGCTTTTTTAATTTCAGATGAGATAAAAAAGAATAGCAGCTATTCCAAAAATGCTATTCAAGCGGCATCTTAAGCTATTGCATAAAAATTTTAGATAGTTAAATATTTAGTATGATACCTTCAGAGAAAGTAAAATTTATCTCAAATTGGATTAAGGCATATGCTGACAAGATGCCAAATAAGGCAAAATCGTTAGTTATAGGAATATCTGGTGGTATAGACTCTTCTGTTTCAAGTACTTTGAGTGCAATGACTGGTATGAAAACTATTGTTTTAACAATGCCCATCAAACAAAAAGAGAGTCAACATGATTTAAGTTTAAAGCATCAACAATGGTTAGTAGAAAATTTCAAAAATGTTGAGGCGCATACTTTAAGTTTAGATAAACTTTTTGAAACTTTTTCTAAAACACTAAATAAATTTGATAATGAGCATGGTTTCGCTAATTCAAGAGCAAGGCTTAGAATGACTACTCTTTATCAGGTTGCAGCTGCGAATAAAGGAATTGTAGTTGGGACAGGAAACAAAGTAGAGGATTTTGGAGTGGGTTTTTATACAAAATATGGAGATGGTGGTGTGGATATATCTCCTATAGCAGATTGTAACAAAACTGAAGTATGGGAATTAGGAAAAGAATTGGGCATACTAAAAGAAATTATTGATGCTCCACCTACCGATGGGTTATGGGACGATGGAAGAACAGATGAAGGTCAATTAGGATTTAAATACTCAGAGCTTGAAGATGCAATGGGCAACCCAAATTCACCCCACAGAGAACAATACGAAAAAATCCGAAATCAAAACTTGCATAAAATGGAGCCAATTCCAGTTTGCAAGATTCCTAGTTAATCAATTAGATTAACAAATCACCAAATAAGGTATATTTCTTAATCAACTGATATGGATATTTTTTTAACAAATAATTTAACTAATAAAAAAGAGCTTTTTACACCTAAAGAAAAAGCAAAAGTGGGGATGTATGTTTGTGGGCCCACTGTTTATGACGACCCACATATAGGGAATGCAAGACCATTAGTAATTTTTGATATATTGTTCAAATTATTAAAGAACAATTTTTCAAAAGTAACTTACGTCAGGAATATAACAGATATCGATGACAAGATAATCAAATCTTCACAGGAGCAAAAAATTCCAACAAAAGAACTTACAGAAAAAGTGACCTCAAGTTTTTTGAAAGATTGTGAGTTTTTAAATTGCGAAAATCCCACCCATCAACCGAAAGCAACTGAGCATATTGATCTAATGATAGAGATGATTAATGAATTGATAAAAAAAGGATTTGCGTATGAAAATAATAAACATGTTTATTTTGAGGTGAAAAAATTTAATGATTATGGAAAATTATCAAATAAAAATTTAGAAGATTTAATTGCCGGGTCTAGAGTAGAAATTAGTGAAAATAAAAAAAATTCAGAAGACTTTGTTTTATGGAAACCGTCGAATGGTGATGAACCTTCTTGGAATTCACCTTGGGGTAAAGGAAGGCCAGGTTGGCATTTGGAGTGTTCAGCAATGTCAAAAAAATTCTTAGGTAATGAATTTGATATTCATGGTGGAGGTATAGACCTTATTTTTCCTCATCATGAAAATGAAATAGCTCAGTCCAGATGCGCCAATGATACAAAAGTTTTTGCAAATTATTGGGTCCACAATGCTTTTATTACTTTATCTAATGAAAAAATGGCGAAGTCACAAGGAAATATTTTAAAGATTAAAGATTTTAGAAATAAGCTTAGCGGCCAAATAATTAGATTAGCTTTAATGAGCGCACACTATAAGCAACCACTAGATTGGAACGACCAATTATTAAGTGATTGTGAAAATACTTTAGATAAGTGGTATAAAGTATATTCATCTAATCTTAAATCTGTCAAAGTCTCAGACGAGATTTTAAAACCACTTTATGAAGATTTGAACACACCTGGATATATCGCCAACCTTCACAAGTTATATGAAAAAGCTAATAAAGGTGAAAACATAGAATTATTTGTTTCAGCATGTAAATTTATTGGTTTAATGAATGAAACTATCGAGCAATGGAATGAATTTAAAAAGAAAAGAGTATCTATAACTGAGTCTGAAATTGAAAATATGCTTAGTTTAAGAGATAAAGCTAGAGAAAATAAGAATTACAAAGAAGCTGATAGAATTAGAGATGAGCTCTTAGACAAAGGTGTTTTAATAGAGGACAAAGATGGTAAAACTCTTTGGAAATTTAAATGAGTAAAGAAAGATTATACATATTTGATACAACCCTAAGAGATGGAGCTCAAACACAAGGAGTTGACTTTTCTTTAGAAGATAAAGAAAAAATTGCTTTAGCTTTGGACAACCTGGGTGTGGATTACATTGAGGCGGGATGGCCCGGTGCTAACCCAACAGATACTGAATTTTTTCAAAAGAAACATAAATTTAAAAATTCAAAACTAACATCTTTCGGAATGACAAAAAGATCTGGACGGAGTGCTGAAAATGACACAGGTTTATCAGCAATTATGAACTCAAACACTTCTGCAGTATGTTTAGTTGGTAAATCTTGGGATTTTCATGTTGATGTCGCTTTAGGAATAACAAATGAGGAAAATTTAGACAATATTTCTGAAAGCGCAAAACATTTTGTTAAAGCAAAAAAAGAATTTATGTTCGATGCAGAACATTTTTTTGATGGTTATAAAGCAAATCCAAAATATGCAATTTCCTGTATTAAGGCTGCTTATGACCAAGGTGCTAGGTGGGTGGTTCTATGTGATACAAATGGAGGAACACTTCCACATGAAGTTACACAGATTGTTAGTGAAGTTACAAAAGTAGTACCAGGAAAAAACTTAGGAATTCATGCTCATAATGATACTGGTAATGCTGTTGCTAATTCATTAGCAGCAGTATTGTCAGGTGTTCGACAAATTCAAGGTACAATAAATGGTTTGGGAGAAAGATGTGGAAATGCAAATTTGATGTCATTAATACCAACATTTTTTTTAAAAAAAGATTTTTCATCTCAATTTGAAGTTGGAATAAAATCAAAAAATATTAAAAATCTTACCGATTGTTCAAGACTTTTAGATGAAATTTTAAATAGAAAACCTAACCAACATTTGCCATATGTGGGCGCAGCAGCTTTTTCACATAAAGGGGGATTGCATGTATCTGCTGTGCAAAAAGATCCAAAAACTTATGAACACATTAATCCGGAGGAAGTTGGTAACACAAGAAATATTGTTGTCTCTGATCAATCAGGAAAATCAAATATTATCTCAAGATTAAAAAGTATCAAAATTGAAATTGAAGAAAATGATCCAAAAATTAAAAAATTATTAGACGAAGTAAAAGATAGAGAATTCATTGGTTATAGTTATGACGGTGCTGATGCATCATTTGAGTTGTTAGCAAGAAGAATCATTGGAGAAATACCAAGATATATATCTATTAATGAATATGATGTTTCGGTAAAGAAAAATAAATCTGGCGAAATAGTTTCTTCTGCAAAAGCGCAGCTAGAAGTTGATGGAGAAAAAATTATGTGTGAAGGAGAGGGGAATGGTCCAGTAAATGCCTTGGATAATGCCATAAGACAAAATGTTGACAGACTAGCAAAATACTCAAAATATTTAAAAGATTTAAAACTGGTAGACTATAAAGTTAGAATATTGAATACAGGAACAGAGGCTGTAACAAGAGTATCAATTGAGAGTACAGATTCTAAAGGAAAAAATTGGTTTACTATTGGTGTATCTACAAACATTATTGACGCTTCATTTAAAGCATTAATAGATAGTTTGGATTATAAATTATTTAAAGATAATGCTCCTGCCAGTAAATAAATGAGAAAAAGCAATATCTCATTTATTTTACATAAACCCCAATTATCAGAGAATATTGGTGCATGCGCTAGGGCAATTAAAAACTTTGATTTTAAAAAATTAGTTTTAATTAATCCAAAACCTTTTTTTCCAAATGATAAAATTTTAGCTACATCAGTTGGAGCTAGAGATATCATAAAGCATAGCAAAAAATATGATAATTTAGAGAAGGCTATTAGCAAAATTGATGTTGTTATTGCCACTTCAGCAAGATTTAGAAATAAAAATATAAAGCATATAAATCTTGATGACTTAAAACAGATAGATTTTAAAAAAAAAATTGGCTTTCTATTTGGCTCTGAGGCTTCTGGGTTATCAAATGATGAGATAAGCTATGCCAATTATACTTTACAAATACCCTCAAACCCTAATTTTAAATCTCTTAATTTATCTCACAGTTTAATTATTATTGCACAACATGTTGCCAGTATTTTTAAATTAAAAAGTTCTCCCTTTAAAAAATCAAAAAAAGTTAAATCAGCCAGTAAAAAAGAAATACAGTCAATGTTAAATCTTTGTATTCAAAATTTAGATGAAATTAACTTCTTTAGACCAAAAGAAAAAAGACGAAAAATGCTAGAGAACCTGAGAAATATATTTTATAAAATGGACCTATCTGATAAAGAAACACGTATATTATCAAGTGTATTTGCAAGTTTAGGTAAAAAACGTTGATTGACAAAATAATGAGTAAGTTTATAAAACCCACTATTAAATGACAAAAAGATTAAACTCTAAACACAAAGTTGATAGAAGATTAAAAGTAAATCTATGGGGAAGACCCAAGAGTCCTTTTAATACAAGAGCATATGGACCAGGTCAACACGGACAAACAAAAACTTCTAAACCTTCAGATTATGGAATTCAACTTCAAGCAAAACAAAAGCTTAAAGCATATTATGGAAACATAAATGAAAGACAATTTAGAAATATTTATAAAAAAGCAAGCATGTTAAAAGGTGACACAAGTGAAAATTTGATTGGTTTATTAGAGAGAAGACTAGATGCTGTCATTTATAGAGCCAAGTTTGCTACAACAATATTTTCCGCTAGACAATTAATAAATCACGGTCATGTAAAAGTTAATGGAAAAAAAGTAAATATTTCTAGTTATTCAGTTAAAGAAGAGGATACAATTGAGATAAGAGATAAATCAAAGCAACTTGCCATAATCGATATTGCTTTGGCTAATAAAGAGAGAGAAACTCCGGAATACATTCAAATGGATCAAAAAAATAAAAAATTCAAGTTTGTTAGAATACCAAAATTTGAGGAAGTTCCTTATCCAATTGCAATGGAACCAAATTTAGTTATCGAATATTATTCAAGATAATTATTAATGAAAATAATCCAATATGATGGATTTGAGCTGGAGCATTTTGATGCAGCATATAATTTTAGAAAATATCAAATTTCATTAATAAGAAAATATTTATCAGGAAAATTTATAGAGGTAGGTCCTGGAAAAGGGGGATTAACAAACTTTTATCATAAGTTTTTAAAAAAACCTACTCTAATAGAACCAGAAAAAAAACTTTATAAATTACTTAAAAAAAGATTTAAGAATAATAAAATTATAATCAAAAACTGCACAATAAACCAAATTCGAAATAAGTTTGATACTATTATTTATTTTGATGTTTTGGAACATATCAAAGATGACTTAAGAGAAATTAAAACAGCTTCCCAAAAGTTAAAAAAGGGGAGGTTTTTAATATTCAGTGTCCCTGCCTATCAATCACTCTATAGTAGTTTCGATAAAAAAGTTGGACATTATAAAAGATATAATAAAAGTGATTTTTTTGAGATTTCAAGAAAGACTGGATTAAAAATTGAGAAAATTATTTACTACGATTCTATAGGATTCTTTTTATTAATTTTGAATAGGGTTTTCTCTCTAAAACAAACAAATCTTAAAAATAAACTTTTTTTATGGAATTTATTAATACCTATTTCAAGATTGATTGATTTTTTAACATTTAATAAATTTGGGAAATCATTATTGTGTATTTTTAAAAAATGACAAAATACAGAAATATATTTTTAAATATATTATTTTTACTTTACATAATAATTGGTTCATATCTTTCTTTAGTAAATGGAATATCCCACGATCAATTTCACGAACAACAAAATTGGGAAATAAATTTACAAGCCGTAAAGGGTATCATCTTTAATGATGGAGAATATGAAGTACTTTTAAATTATTTGGATAGATATCATGGAATTGCTTTTCATTATATTTCACAACCGATACAATTTTTAATACATGGAATGGTTGAGAGATTAGGTGAAACATCATTGGAGGGATCGGTTTATCTTTCTAGACATGCTGCTGTTTTTTTTGTTTTTAGTATTTCTGGATACTTTTTTTACTTATTATGTTTAAAGATTTCAAAAGATAAAAATTTTTCATTAGTTTGTGTAACTTTATTTTTATTATACCCATATTTTTTTGGTCATTCTCAAATAAATGGGAAAGATATTCCGTTTTTGTCAGTGTGGATTATTTCAACTTATCTTTTATTCAATTTGATTGAAAAGTTTTATAATGAGCAAAAAGTTGAAATTACAACTGTATTTTTAATTTCATTTAGTACAGCTTTTTTAATAAGCATAAGAATTACTGGAGTTTTAATTTTATTAGAATACTTAATCGCTTTAATAATCTTATTAAATACAAAAAATAAAAATTCATTATCTTTTTTAAATGAAAATAAAATATTCTTTTTACTTTTTTCAATATCATTAATATTTTTTGTTTATGTTTTAAATCCAATATTTTGGTTGAATCCATTAGAATTTATTAATTCGATAAAATGGATGGGAAAATATTATCATGATGTTTGTACACTAACATTGGGTAGCTGTATGAAAGCTCTAAACTTACCCACAAGTTATATTTTCATTTGGCTTTTTTTTAAACTTCCAATTTTAATTTTAATAGGTTTAGCAATATTTCCTCTAATTGAAAAAAAAATTTTTAATAATGGAGTTACAACAATTTATTATGGAACTTTAGCATTAAGCACACTTTTGTTTTTATTTATTTTTATTTTAAAAAATGTTGCTCTTTACGATGAGATAAGACATATAATGTTTTTAATTCCAGCTATATTAATTATATCTTTGTATAATCTTTATCTTTTTAATAAAAAATTTTTTATTTATTCTTCAATTTTTGTAATCATTTTTTTTGTTATAGAAAATATTTCACTCAAAAAATTTCAATATACTTGGTTAAATTCTTTTGCAAAATTAACTGATATTCAAAAAAATTTTGAGATTGATTATATGGGTGTAAGTAATAGAAATTTACAAAACCAAATTGAGAAATATTCCTTAAAAAATAATATTTCAAAAAGTACGTGTATATATGGCAATAATTATGCAAACGTTTTTTTACAAAAAAAAGGTTTTTCATGTTTTAAAACTTATAGCTCACTAGACAGTGCGAAACAAAGACCGCTATTTGCTTATCAAAATGCAAGAAATATAAAAAGATCTGATCCAAAAGATTGCAAATTGATCTTTACTGATAAGTATAATTATTTCTTTTATAATAAAGATATTATAACTGGAAAATTATGGTTTTGTAGTTAACTTATTTAGCTTCGTCTAACTCTTTCCCAATTTTTTTTAAAAAATCTTTTATCAATTTAGCGTCCTCTTGTGAGAGGTATCTTTCTTTTTTTACTGCTCTTCTTAATTCTTCTCTAATTTTATCAACTGAATCTTTTCGACCCTCTTTAGTTGAAATTACATCGACTTTTTCATAAATCTGAGAAATCTTATTTCCGATTGTGAATTCAAAAAGAACAACAGTAGCTATTAAAATTATGATTGTTTTATAAATAAACTGTTTCATTAACTATTTCTTAAAAGAAATATTTTTTTCCTCAAAGATTTTTTTTAGTTCCCCACTTTCATACATTTCCTTTACAATATCACAACCACCAACGAATTCATTTTTAATATATAATTGTGGTATTGTTGGCCAATCGCTAAAAACTTTAATTCCTTCTCTTAAAGTCTGATCCTCTAAGACGTTTATACCTTTAAAATTTACTTCTAATATTTTAAGCATATTTGAAACTGCCATTGAAAAACCACACTGAGGCGCGTCAGGTGTTCCTTTCATAAATAAACATACTTCATTATTTTTGATATGATCCTGAATTAGGTTTTTAGTTTTATCATCCATTATTTTTCCTTTGTTTTTATTGCAAGAGCGTGCAGCTCGTTACCCATTCTTCCTTTAAGTGAATTATACACCATTTTGTGTTGCTCAATTTTACTTTTGCCCTTGAAGTCTGAAGATGTAATTGTTGCAGAATAATGGTTTCCATCACCTGCCAAGTCTTGAATATCAATTAAGGCATCAGGCATAGCCTCTTTAATAAATTTTTCTATTTCTTTTAAATCCATTGCCATTATGAGCTCATATAGTTTTTTAACCAATTAGTATTATATGATTTTAATTCGTCAATTGTAACTTTTGTCTTTTGGTTAATAACAAGTTCATTATCAATAATAATACCCAATTCTTCATAATGGACTGAATTTTTCTTTAAAATTTTTACAACTTCACTTAAATCTTTTGGCTTTATCTCTATTATATACCTTCCTTGATCCTCTGAAAAAAAATATTCAATTTCATTCATTAAATTTTTAGATTTACTAAGTTTAATGCCTTTATTTCCCTTAATACACATTTTACTAATAGCAGTTAGCAATCCACCCAAGGAGATATCATGAGCACTTTTTATATAATTATTCTCAATCAGTTCTAATAATGACTCGCCATTATTTTTTTCATTAAATAGATTTACTTCAGGAGGTGGTCCATTTTTTTCGTCTAAAATTGTTCTTGCAAATAAACTTTGATCAATATGACCCTCAGTTTTTCCTATTATTAAAACGAGATTATTTATTTCTTTAAAATTCATTGATATCATTTTCTTGTAATCTTTAATTAAGCCAACACCACCTATTGCAGGTGTAGGTTTGATGCCCACTTCTTTTGTTTGATTGTAAAAAGAAACATTTCCAGACACGACAGGAAATTCTAAATATTTGCTTGCTTCAGAGATTCCTTGAACACACTCTACAAACTCTCCCATGTTTTCCTCATTTTCTGGGCTACCAAAATTTAAACAATTAGTAATTGCTATTGGTTTAGCTCCAACTGAAATTAAATTTCTCCAACTTTCAGCAACAACTTGTTTCCCCCCTGTTAAGGGGTGAGCCCAACAATAAACTGCAGATGAATCCACTGAGGCTGCCACTGCTTTATTAGTGCCATGTACTCTTACAACTCCAGAGTCGCCACCAGGTTTTTGAATAGTGTCACCCATCACGGTGTGATCGTACTGTTGCCATATCCATTCTTTACTACAAACATTATGATTTGATAAAATCTTTTTTAAAACATCTTTAATTTTAAGATTATTAAAATCCACATTTTTAAATTTATTTTTTTTTGGTAATTTAGCTTTTTTCCATTTCCGATCATACATGGGAGAATTTTCTACCAAAGTATTTACAGGAATGTTCGCAACTTGTTCATTATCAAAAAATAATTCAATATTTTTAGAGTTTGTTGTTTGTCCAATTACAGCAAAATCTAAATTCCATTTATCAAATATTCTTTTTGCATGTTCTTCTTTTCCATTTTCTAAAACTATCAGCATTCTTTCTTGGCTTTCTGAAAGCATAATTTCATAAGGTGTCATTTTTGCCTCTCTACATGGAACCTTATTCAAATCAATTTCAATTCCCAAATTCCCTTTTGATGCCATCTCAATACTTGATGAAGTAAGACCAGCTGCTCCCATATCTTGAATTGCTATAATAGAGTCACCCTCCATTAGCTCTAAACAAGCTTCAAGAAGAAGCTTTTCAGTAAAGGGATCACCTACTTGCACAGTTGGTTTTTTTTCCTCAATTTTGTCGTCAAAGCTCGCTGAGGCCATACTTGCACCATGGATACCATCTCTTCCAGTTTTTGATCCAACATAAATAACTGGTTTATTTAAACCAGCAGCTTTTGAATAAAATATTTTATTTTTTTTTACTAGACCCAAAGTCATTGCGTTAACTAAAATATTTCCATTATAGGAGCTATCAAATGAAGTTTGTCCTGCTATTGTAGGCACACCCATACAATTTCCATATCCACCAATACCATGAACAACACCTCTTAATAAATTTTTTGTTTTTTTGTTTTGAGGCGATCCAAAATGTATTGAATTTAAATTGGCTATCGGTCGGGCACCCATTGTGAAGACATCTCTCATTATACCACCAACACCAGTAGCTGCACCTTGATAAGGTTCTATGAAAGATGGATGATTATGACTCTCAATCTTAAAAACAATTGCATCATTATCTTCAATGTCGATAACTCCAGCATTTTCTCCAGGTCCCTGGATTACTTTTTTACTCTTAGTTGGTAATTTTTTTAAATGTAATCTTGATGACTTGTAAGAGCAATGCTCATTCCACATTGCTGAAAAAATTCCAAGCTCTGTAATATTTGGGACTCTTTTTAAAAGATCACAAATCTTTTTGTACTCATCAGGTTTAAGGCCATGCTCAATTGCTACTTTTTCATTTACTAACATCATTTCAAGTTATTTATTAAGTTTTTAAAAAAAATAGACCCGTCTTCACCTGATAAACTTTGATCAATCATTCTTTCTGGGTGGGGCATCATTCCAAGAACATTTTTTTCTTTATTAAATATACCAGCAATATTTTTGAGAGACCCATTAGGATTATGTTGTTCTTCTGTATGACCTTTTTCATCACAATAATAGATAGCAATTTGATTGTTTTCATTAATTTCTTTTAATTGATCATCTGTACAAAAATAATTACCCTCATTGTGAGCAATGTGAAGTTCCAAAATATCTTTATCTAGGTTTTTAAAATACGGATTTTGTTTATTAACTACTTTTACATAAACATTTTTACAAATAAATTCTAAGTATTTGTTTCTTAACAAAACTCCTGGTACTAAACCTGTTTCTACTAATATTTGAAAACCATTACAAATGCCCATAACTAACCCACCAGATTTTGCAAAATTAATAACTGATTGCATTATTTTAGATTTTGATGCCATACTTCCACAACGTAGATAATCTCCATATGAAAATCCACCTGGAAGCACTACTAAATCACTTTTGGGGAGTTCATTATCATCATGCCAAACCATCTTATTCTTAAATCCAAATTTACTTAGAGCTACATCCATATCTCTGTCACAATTTGATCCAGGGAAAGTAATAACAGATGATTTCATCAATTATTGTGTTTCAATAATTTTATAATTTTCAATGACAAGATTTGCTAAAAGCTTTTTACACATTTCTTCAACAATCTCTTTAGCTTTATGAGGATCATTTTCTTTAACATCAATTTCAAAGTATTTTCCTTGTCTGATTTCATTTACATCTTTAAATCCCATGCCATCTAAAGTTTGATGAATTACTTTACCTTGTGGATCTAAAACATCTTTTTTGAGAGTTATAACTGCAGAGACTTTCATTTATTTTTTTTTTTGACTGAAGATAATTTTGTGACATTTACGGCCGTTACATTTGATTGTTCATGCAAAATTCCTAGTCTTTTTGCTACTTCAGTATAGGCAGGTATTAAATCTCCAAGATCTTTTCTAAATCTGTCCTTATCTAATTTTTTATCAGTAATTGAGTCCCACAATCTACATGTATCAGGGCTTATTTCATCAGCGAGAATAACTTCAGTTTTTCCATTGATCTTTATCCTTCCAAATTCTAGTTTAAAGTCAATTAACTTAATACCAATTCCTCTAAACATACCGATCATGAAATCATTAATTCTCAAAATCATTTTTTTAACTTTTTCTATTTCTTTTTTGTTTGCCCAATCAAAAGCATAGATGTGCTCTTCAGCTATTAAGGGATCACCAAGAGCATCATCTTTTAAGCAATATTCTAGCAAAGGTTCTTTTAGAACTGTGCCATCCTCAATACCCAATCTTTTAGTAATTGATCCTGACGCAACATTACGAACAATAAATTCAATCGGAATAATTTCTACTAACTTAATAATTTGTTCACGCATGTTTAGTCGTTTAACTAAGTGATTTTTTATTCCAATTTGAGATAAATTTGAAAGGATATGCTCTGAAATTCGGTTATTTAAAACACCTTTACCTTCAATAGTACTTTTTTTTTGATTATTAAAAGCTGTTGCATCATCTTTAAAGTATTGAATAACTAAATTTTTATCTGAAGTCGCATAAATAATCTTTGCTTTGCCCTCGTATAATTTTTTACCTTTTTTTATCATTTAAAAACTCTTCTAAAAATTAAATTAACATTTTTAAAATGTTTAGAATAACTAAATATTGTTTTTAATTTTTTTGGTGGAATATTACTCATTATATATTTATCAGATTGAATTACATTAAATAAATCTAAATCTTCAGCAAAACATTTCTTTGCGTAATTTTGCACCATTTTATAAGATTTTTCTCTACTTAAACCAGTTTTTGTTAATTCAAGCATCAACTCTTGAGAGAAAATTAACCCTTTAGTAAAGTTTAAATTTTCTAACATTCTTTTTGGATAAACAATCATATTTTCTAAAATATTTGTAAGTCTTACTAAAGCAAAATCTAAAGTTATATTTGCATCAGGGCCTATGCTTCTCTCTACACTAGAGTGAGAAATATCTCTTTCGTGCCATAAAGCAATATTCTCTAGTGCAGGGACAACAGCGCTTCTGACAATTCTAGAAAGGCCTGTTAAATTTTCACTTAAAATAGGATTTTTTTTATGCGGCATAGCAGAGGAACCTTTTTGATTCTTTGAAAAATATTCTTGCAATTCATAAACTTCTGTTCTTTGTAAATGCCTTATTTCAGTTGCAACTCTTTCAATTGATCCAGCTATGACACCTAACACTGAAAAATAAAAAGCATGACGGTCCCTAGGAATTATCTGAGATGAAATCGGCTCTATTTTCAGATTAAGTTTTTTTGCAACATGTTTTTCAACACTAGGATTTATGTTTGCAAAAGTTCCAACAGCACCTGAAATTGCGCAGGTTGATATCTCATCTATTGCATTTACAAGCCTTTTTCTGTTTCTTTTAAATTCTTCATAAAAAGAGGCAAGCTTTAATCCAAAAGTAATTGGTTCAGCATGAATACCGTGACTTCTTCCCATGCAAGGAGTGAATTTATATTTCCTTGCTTGTTTTTTAAGAACCTTTAATAAATTATCTAAATCTTTAAGAATTATTTTACCTGATTGAGCTAACTGTACATTAAAACTTGTATCCAATACATCTGATGAAGTCATTCCTTGATGAAGATATCGAGCTTTAATTCCTGCTTTTTCTGTTACAGATGTTAAAAAAGCAATAACGTCGTGTTTTACTTGTGACTCGATCTGATGAATTCTTTTAACATTAATTTTAGCTTTTTTCCTAACAGTAGAGGATACTCCTTTTGGTATATGACCTAGTTTTTCCATAGCTTGAGCAGCCGCAATTTCTACATCTAACCAAATTTTGTATTTATTTTCCTCTGACCAAATATCAGTAAGTTCTTTTCGCGAGTATCTTTTTATCATTAATTATAAATATGGAGGCTTTGAATAACCTTTAGCAGATTCTGTAAAGATTTCATAACCATTTTCAGTAATTCCAACCGTATGCTCAAATTGTGCTGATAAAGATTTATCTTTTGTAACAGCTGTCCAACCATCGTTAAGTACTTTTGTACCAAATTTTCCTGCATTGATCATAGGCTCGATAGTAAATGTCATTCCAGGTTTTAATTCCATGCCAGTATTCTTTGTTCCATAATGCAAGATATTAGGAGACTCATGGAAAGTTGTACCAATTCCATGACCACAGAAATCCCTTACGACAGAAAAACCTTTTTCTTCAACATGAGATTGAATAGCATATCCAATATCACCTAATTTTATTCCAGGCTTAAGTATCTGTATTGCCTTCATCATAGAATCGTAGGTTGCATCAATTAAATTATTTAATTTAACTGAAGTTTTTCCAATACAGAACATTCTACTTGTATCACCGTAATGATTATCTTTTATGGCTGTTACATCAACGTTTAATGCATCTCCCTCTTCTAAAATTCTTTCTTTAGATGGAATGCCATGGCAAACAACATGATTAAGAGAAGTACATAGTGATTTATTAAATCCTCTATAAAATAATGGAGCAGAGTGTCCTCCATTATCTTGAATAAATTCATATCCAAGTTTATCAATATAGTCAGTCGAAATTCCTTCTTTTATATTCTCAGTGAGCATATCAAGCGTTTGAGCTGCAAGTTTTCCTGCGACTCTCATTTTTTCAAATTTTTCAGAATAATTATTCATTTATAATTTTTAATTTTTTTTCAATTAAAATTTCTTTAGAACTTATTTTACATCTATAAGCTAAAAAATTTACGCCAGCTTTCTTTGCCTTTAAATAGCTTTTGTAATATTCACCATCTATATCTTTAGCAATTTTAAAATACTCCATATTTTGTATCTGCACCAAGAAAATTAAATATGATTTATAGCCTTTTTTTATGGCATCAATAAGGGTAATTAAATGTTTTGTACCCCTAGAAGTAATAGCATCAGGGAACTCAGCAGTTTTATTGTCTCTAAAAAGAGTAACATTTTTAACCTCGATAAAACTTTTTTGCCCATTTTTTTCAATTAAAAAATCGAATCTTGTTTCTTTATTAAAAAAAACTTCTGGTTTAATTTTTTCACAATTATTGAGTTCTTTTATTAAATTATTGTTAAGACCATGATTTACAATTTTGTTAGCCATATGGGTATTTACTCCAACTAAATTTTTTTCAGCTTTTATTATTTCTAACCCATATTTTAATTTTCTTTTTGGATCATCGTGTTTTAGTAAATAAACTTCGTTACCCTCCTTTAAAAGACCCTTCATAGATCCAGTATTTGGACAGTGAGCAGTCACAATTTCTTTATTTAATTTAACATCAGCAAAAAAACGTTTATACCTTTTGATTAATTTGCCTTTTATTAAAGACTTGGTAAATTCCATATTCAAATTATATATACGAAATGAGCAAAAAAATAAAAGTAAATGCTGCAATACTTATTATAGGTAATGAAATTTTATCTGGTAGAACACAAGATACAAATACAAGCACATTAGCAATTTGGTTAAATTCAATTGGTGTAAAAGTTAACGAAGTAAGAGTAATCCCCGATATTGAAAGAAAGATAATTGATACACTCAATGTTTTAAGAAAAGAAAATAATTATGTTTTTACGACGGGAGGGATAGGCCCAACTCATGATGATATTACAGCTCAATCAGTTTCTAAAGCATTTGGTAGAAAATACAAAATACATAAAGAAGCTTTCAAAATCTTAGAGGCATATTATCAGCCAGGTGAATTTAATGAAGGTAGACAAAGAATGGTATGGATGCCAGAAAATGCGGAATTAATTTTAAACCCAACTAGCGGTGCTCCAGGATTTAATGTTGAAAATGTTTTTTGTCTACCGGGTGTTCCCTCTATAATGAAATCAATGTTAGGCGGTTTAAAAAATAAAATTGTAGGCGGAGAACCAATTTTGAGTCAAACTATAAGTTTAAGAACTGTAGAAAG
Source organism: uncultured Pelagibacteraceae bacterium (assembly GCA_902625825.1). Lineage (GTDB taxonomy): Bacteria > Pseudomonadota > Alphaproteobacteria > Pelagibacterales > Pelagibacteraceae > Pelagibacter. The sequence continues at coordinate 50,350 of CACOCL010000002.1, forward strand.
TGAAATAGCCAATTCATTGACAGAAATTCAAGATCAAAACAAAGATGTAGAAATAGGGAGTTATCCTTTTTTTCATGCTGGCAAGCTAGGAGTTTCAATTGTTCTAAGATCCGAGGAACAGTCTAAAATTGATGATTGTAATTCGCAAATATTAAAATTTGTGAATGAAAAAAAAATAGAAGTTGTAGACCGATAAATGCTTTATTTTGCTTACGGAAGTAATCTAAATCACTTTCAGATGAAACGAAGATGTAAAGATAGTGTGTTTCTCAAAAAAATTAATTTAAAAAACTTCAAATTAACTTTTAGAAGTAAATATAGAGCTGCTGATATAGAACCTAAAAAAAACTCAAATGTACCAGGTGGATTATTTGAAATATCAAAAAGTGATGAGAAAAAATTAGATATTTATGAGGATTATCCGATTTTATATAAAAAATTTTATTTCTACTATTACGGAAAAAAAGTGATGACATATTCAATGGTAAAAAAGACAGCTTTTAGATTTCCTACTGAAAGATATCTTAATGTTGTAAAAAAAGGTTATAAAGATTGTAACCTTGAATTTAAATATCTCAAAAAGGCTTTAATCTCATAACTTTAATTCAGCTTTCAACTAAGATTAGAAAATAAGGGTTAATTAATTTGTGAAAACCAGCGCAAGATTAGCATATGGAGAGATAAAAAATTAGATATTATCCTTGTTCATTTGGAGTTAAGATTACAATTTAGATTATGTATTATGAGGAAAGTTATCTTTTATTTTATATTTTTTTTAATTTTACCTACTCAGATAATTGCTAGTGAAAAAAAGGTTTTTTATGCAGGCTTTTCTTTTTCAGGTAATTACATAGATAAATCAAGCATAAAATATACTGATCCTCTTACCAAAATTAAAAGTGAAAATGGTATTGATATAATTTCTTTAAGTTTACTTAATACGATTAAAAAAACCAACCCTGCAAGTTTTAAAATTGATTTTAATTTTGCTGATATAGAAAAAGGCCTTGAAGAGTCTGTCGTTATGGCAGTTGTTTTGGATCATGAGGATTTTTTTTATGAATATGAGCCAATTACTGAAACTTATCTAAACAATATTCAAATGTTTTTTCAAATAATATTTTATGATTTTAAATCTAGAAAATTAATTGCTGCAATACCTTATGATGTTTCAATGCCATTTTTCACAAAGAAGGAACTAAGTGAAAATGACATCAGAGAATACATAAAAACCTTTTATACTAAAGGACTTAAATCAATGGATGGTGATAAGAATATTAATGCATTTTCTATGGTTGAAGAAATTCTTAATAGTTTTATTTTAAAAGAAAAATATAAATTCAGAGCTGGAGTAACAAAAGTAAGTTTTGAGGAAAAATCATTACCATTTATCCCAGAAAGATTTAAAAAAAATCAAAACTATTTAAAAAATGTTTTTGCTCAACTTTTTTCATCAAGATTATCACTACACAATGATATAGCACTCGTTCCTTACACTGAAGGTATGGCTGTGGGTGCAAAAATGAAACAACAATTTGTAAATAGTGATAAAATTTATGACATTGAGCTTCCAAAACCAGATTTTAACATTGAAATTAGTGTAAGAGGTTTCAAAAAAGTCTTAGCAAAAAAATCTGATATTAATAATATATTTTTTTGGGCTACATTTGTTAATTTGAATATTTTTCAGCCCGAACTAAATAAAGTATTTATGAATAATAATCTTAAAAATGTAATAAAAAAATCAATTCCCGCTCAAATTGAAAATATTAATGATTGGTATAAATTTTATATAGCAACATATGAATTATTTGATGGGTACTCTTTAAACATACAAAACTTAGATAAGAATTGGATGAAAAAAACAAATGATAGCGATGGCTTTTCCAAAGATATGCAAACTGTAAACAAATTAATGGAAAAGCTTAAATAATTTGATTATATTTTTTCGATGAAAATTTTTTTTAAACTCTACTTGGCTATATTATCTATAATTTTTTTGACTTTAAGTGCACAAGCTTTTGAAGAAAATGGAAAAGGTACAGTAGACTTAGCTAATTATACATCTTTTGAGGAAGACAAAAATCAAATTACTAAAGATGCAAAAATTTTAGCATGTAAGAATGCTTTACAAAAATATGTTTCCACTTTTACTATTGATAAGAAAAAAAATTACGAAAAAATAAAATCAAAAGTTAATGATAATTATAGTCAATATATGGTTTGTGATAGCATTATTGATGAAAATTTGGACATTGGTGAGAATAAATTCACGATTGTAATGAAAGCGACGATAGATGAAAATAAAATTGATCAGGCGCTAGTGGAAGTATCAGCTATCGCAAACGCTACTGCAGATGAAGTTTCAGATATTGTTATTCTTATGTTTTCTGCAAAAACTAAAAGTATAAAACAAAAAGATGATAAGGTTACGAATGTTGACCAGACTAAAAAAAGTGTTGATATAGAGCAGACTGAAGCATCAACTGAAGGTGAAACACAGATTTCAAGTGAAACAACGGAAACTAATGTAACAACTACTGGAGGAAACACTGTTTCAAGCTCTGAAGTAATTACTTACGAGGTCACAGATATTTATAATGAGTCGATTGAAGCAGGAATGGTTGAAATTTTAAATACTTCTGGATTTGAATTGATTGATGGTGGTGACCTTGATTTAGAAGAGCAAATTGAAACAATGAAAGTAGATTATGGTGAACAAGGTAAATTATCAAAAGCTGTTCAAAAAAGTATTAAACAAAATATTGCTTCAGAAGAAATTTCTTTTTATGTGCAAGGAATATTCAAAATTGGAAGTCAAGAAGTAGATTCAGCAACTGGGATGAAGATGGTAAATGTTTCTGTCGTTAGTGCAAAAATGATGCACAAAAGAGAAGGTAAGAAATTCTGGAAAACTGTTGCAACAGTAGCTGGAAATCAAAGAAAAGGTAAAGGAACCACCTATGATGAGGCAATCAATAATGCAATCAGATTATGTGCGCAATCAGTTGCAAAACAAATGGTTCAAAAACTTAACGCGAAAGGAATAAAGTAATATTATGAAAAAATTTAATTATTTAACATTTATATTTGCAATTTTAATTCTAACGATTTCATTTAATGCTCCTTCATATTCTTTTGAATTAAAAAATCCTGCTGATGCTCTAAAAAAGTTAAAAGGAAATAGTTCTGGAGGTGAAAAATTCGATTTTAAAAATGCAAACACTGACTTAGTAAGAACATTTTTTGAGTCGTCAAATAACTACTTGCAAGCTCAGGAATATTTATTAATAGCTTATGGCAAAAATACTGAAGCTGCACAGGTTAAAGAAGCGATTGCTTATGCAAAAGATGCAGGTGTAGATAATGCAAAAAGATTAATGAATTCAATTCAGGTTTCAACGGATGCCAGTAAAGCTATTGAAAGTTCTATGGGTGACGAGAGTTTTCAGTTAACAGCAGAAGGTAAAGCTAGTTTTGCTCAATCTTTACCCTTTCTTCTAAAAGGAGTAATGGGTACAATACAATTAAAACCTCAGACACAAGCAATGATGTCAAACATTCAAGGAAATCCAATGGCTGCACTTAAAGAACTAGGCGGACTTACAAAAGTTATTCCAAACGTTCCTAAGTACATAGCTACTTTAACTAGTACAACAAAGTTGGTGATTTCAGGAGCTAAAGCAAAAAAAATTGAAGGTTCAAATAGTTTAGATAAAGCTATGAGTGATCTGACTTTATAAAAAAACCTGATTGTTTATGATAAAAAAACTCAAAAGTATTTTTGTATTTATACTTTTTACCTTATTCATAAGTTCCAATACTTTTGCTGAAATTAAATTCAAAGAAGTTGTTGTTACTGGAGTTGGTCAATCGTTAGAGGAAGCAACTAATAATGCTTTTGCAGAAGCAATTTCAATGGTGAATGGAAAGAATGTTCAAACTAAAACAATTATAAAAGTTTTAAGTGGAGAGCCTTTACCAAAAAAATCTAGTTCAGAGGGAGAAAATTCAAACTTTTTTGCTAAAATTTTAATTCAATTAACAGACAGTACTAAAGAGAAAAAAAAAGAAGAACCCAAAAAAGAAGAGGAGAAAAAACCTGAGTATTCTCAATCATATATAAAAAAATTAATTGAGGAGACAAAAGGTGGAATTAAGTCTTATGAAATTTTAAATAAGACTAAAGACAAAAAAGGATGGCATCAAGTTAAAGTAAAAGCCGAAGTTGCTTTTTTTGAATTACCCAAAGAGGCAATGAGAACGCGTATAGCTGTTTTTCCATTTAGACTCTATGAAATTCAATCTGACAAAGCACGATTTCAAAGACTTTTAAACCAAAATATTAATGACTATCTTGTCCAAACTAAAAAATTTACAATGCTTGATAGATCTTTCATCGATGAAATAGCAAAAGAACAAAAAAGTATATTAGATGGAAAAACACCCGCAGTTGAAATGGCTAAAATTGGAAATGAAATATCAGCAGATTTTATATTAGTTGGTTCAGTTGAGGATTTTAGCATAGAAGAAAAAGTAACAAAAATTTTGTCCTCAGATCAAGAGTTAAGAAAAAATGTAGCAAGTATTTATCTATCTTATAGGCTTTTAGATGTCGCAACAAAACAAATCAATAATTCAAACACCCTTGAACTACAGATACCAATCAAGGAAAGTGCAAAAAAGGCTGACATAAAAGCAATCTCAGAAATATCAACAATTTTAGGTGAAGAGATTTTATTTTCCGTATACCCGGTTTTAATTGAGAAAATTTCCAATGGTGAAATTTTTTTAGGACAGGGTGGAAAACAATTTAAAAAAGGACAGCAGTATGAGGTTTTTGAAAAAGGAGAAAAAATAATTGACTCATATACAAATGAGGTCATTGGAAACGTAGAAACGTCAGTAAGTAAAATTGAAATTTCTTCAGTATCTAGTGGATATAGTAAAGCTAAATTTTTAGATGAAGAAAATAAATTATCTGAGCCAGTTGAGCCAGGTAAGTATATTGTTAGACCTATCTCAATAGCAAGTTTAGACTCAGAGCAAATTTTTAAAGAAAATAAAGAAAAAATTGAAAAGAAAAGAAAAGAAAAAAAAGAAAAATTAGAAGAAGAATTCTAGACAACATTACATAAAGTGAAAAATTTTTTATATTTATTAATATTTGTTTTTTTAACAAACTGCGCAAACACAACAATTACTTCTACCTGCAAAATAAAAATAAATAAATTAATTGAAAAAAATGATCCTGATTGGTTCAAAGAAAAAGAGAATCAAGAATATAATTATATTGTAAAAAATAAAGAGTTTTCAGGTGATGCAAAATTAGCAGAAACTAAGAACATCTTAATATCGGAAATTATATTAGCAAATAAAATAGCTGATGACTTCATGAATTGTGATGATCAAAATAAAGCTTTGTATACAATAAGAAATTCAAACATTAATGAAATAAATAACTTAAAAAATGGAAAAATTATTGAGAATTTAGTTAAGGGTTACAAAATTACAAATAATCAAACTATAGAAGATGATGGTAAACATGTAAATTTTATAAGGCTTATTAAAATTAAAAAATAAGTCTTTCAGATGACACCATAGAAAAAATAAAAAATTTTACTTATTACTCTTGTTCAATTATAAATATTAGCATAAACACTCATGAAATTCATTAATGCCCTCGTGGTGAAATTGGTAGACACAAAGGACTTAAAATCCTTGCCGCTTGCGGAGTGCCAGTTCGAGTCTGGCCGAGGGCACCACTAAAATGAAAAGTATACAAATTATTTCTGATAAGAATTTAAGATCATTGAGGATTAAAAAATCTTTATTAAACATATTAAAAAAATTCAAATTAGAAAAGTCAAATACGATAATAGTAATTGGTGGAGATGGTTTTATGCTTCAAACATTAAAAAAAAATAAGAAAACCAATAAATTATTTTATGGTGTAAATTCGGGAAACTATGGTTTCTTGATGAATAAGTTTTCACCAAAAAATATTATTAAAAATATACACAAGGCAAAAATGATTTCAATTTCACCTTTAGAAATGACTGTTAAAAATTATAAAAATAGAACAAATAAGCATATAGCAATTAATGAGGTATCAATTTTGAGACAAAGTAGACAAGCAGCTTCACTCTCAATAAGTCACGGCTCAAAAAAAATTATTAAAGAGTTGGTTTCAGATGGAGTACTTGTATCTACTCCTGCAGGAAGTACTGCCTATAATCTATCTGTTCATGGGCCAATATTAAGTTTGAATTCAAAAAAATTATCAATTTCACCAATAAGTCCCTTCAGACCTAGACGATGGAAGGGGAAGATAGTTAGTGATAAGTCAAAAATAGTCATTAAGAATTTAGATCCTATTAAACGACCAATCAGTTCAGTAGCTGACAATATAGAGGTAAGAAATGCAAAAAATATTATTATTCAAACAAATAAAAAAATTAAATTTAATCTTCTCTATGATAAAAATAGAAGTCTTCAAAAGAAAATTAAAATTGAACAGTTAAGGAGAGAAACTTCCTAAATAAGATGGTGCCCCCGCACGGATTCGAACCGCGGACCTATTGATTACAAATCAATTGCTCTACCAGCTGAGCTACAAGGGCATGCGCAATAATTATTAATTATTTGAAAATTAATCAACTGTTTTTTTTATATAGCTTAAGTGGTGGAACACAATTGCTGCACTATTTGATATATTTAAGCTTTCTATCTTTTTATCAATGTCGATTTTGACTAAAAAGTCTGCATATTTAGATGTGTGTTGACGCATGCCTGAACCTTCTGATCCAAATAAAACAATATTATTTCCTTTCCATTCAATATCAGTAAAATTTTTTTCCCCCTTAGCATCAAAACCATATACCCAAAAATTTTTTTCTTTTAAGTTTTTTAAAGTTGAATTGATATTTGATACTTCAAATATATTCATATATTCAATTGATCCACTTGCAGCTTTGTACATAAGTTTACTTTCGCTGGGAAAGTTTCTTTCTTTTATCAAAATTCCATCAATATTAAATGATGTGGCACTTCTAATTAAAGATCCTATGTTTCTAGGATCTGTTACGCCATCCAAGCAGACCAAAGTTATATTATTATTTTTTTTAATAAATTCTTTTAAAATTGGTTTTTCTAAATGTTCTATTTCTGCCACATAACCTTGATGTAATAAATTTTCTTTAGTGCTATATTTATCCAATTCTTTTTTAGTTTTAAAATAAACCTTTACATCAGTTAACAGATTTTTTTTTGGATTTTTACGATGAATATTTTTTTTACTTTCTTCAGTTAAAAAAATCCTCAAAACCTTTCTTTTAGGATTTCTGAGAGCCTCTATAACAGCATGCTGCCCAACTATAAAAAATGATGATTTATTCATAAATTTAACCAGGTTTTACACGTTTTTTTGATTATTTTCTTGTTAAATCACGTGTTGCAATTGGACAAATAAAATATATAAAACGCATGTTGTTTGAAGCTTTATTGAACAGGGGACACTTCCCCTAAGGGAGGGGTTCCAGAGCGGTCAAATGGGGCGGGCTGTAAACCCGTTGACTTCGGTCTTCGAAAGTTCGAATCTTTCCCCCTCCACCATTCAATTGGACTTTAAATAATGATGGAGTGATACTCTTGGGGTTGTGCGGGTGTAGTTCAATGGTAGAACGCTAGCCTTCCAAGCTGGATGTAAGGGTTCGATTCCCTTTACCCGCTCCAAGAAATAAAATTATAAAAAAAAAAGAAATGTGAGGAATAATAATAATGTCAAAAGAAAAATTTGTAAGAAATAAACCGCATTGTAACATTGGTACAATTGGTCATGTCGACCACGGTAAAACAACTTTAACAGCAGCTATTACTAAAGTTTTATCTGAAACTGGTGGTGCTAAAGCAGTAGCGTACGATCAAATTGATAAAGCTCCAGAGGAAAAAGAGAGAGGAATTACAATTTCAACTGCGCACGTTGAATATGAAACAGAAAAAAGACACTACGCACACGTAGATTGTCCAGGTCATGCTGACTATGTAAAAAATATGATTACAGGTGCAGCTCAAATGGATGGTGCAATTTTAGTTGTAAACGCAGCTGATGGGCCAATGCCACAAACTAGAGAGCATATTCTTTTAGCAAGACAAGTTGGTGTTCCTGCAATATGTGTTTACTTGAATAAAGTTGACCAAGTAGATGATAAAGAAATGATTGATCTTGTTGAGGAAGAAATAAAAGAATTATTAACTTCTTATAAATTTCCTGGAGACAAAACTCCAATTGCAAAAGGTTCAGCTCTTGCTGCAGTAGAAGGTCGAGATGATGAGATTGGAAAAAACTCAATTTTAGAATTGATGAAAAATGTGGATGAGTTTATTCCTCAACCTGATAGACCAAAAGATAAAGATTTCTTAATGCCTGTCGAAGACGTTTTCTCAATTTCAGGAAGAGGAACAGTAGCTACAGGTAGAGTAGAGTCTGGTGTTCTCAAGACTGGTGATGAGTTAGAAATAGTTGGTATAAGAGAAACAAAAAAATCAGTTTGTACTGGAGTTGAAATGTTTAGAAAACTTTTAGATTCTGGTGAGGCAGGCGACAACGTAGGAGTGCTTTTAAGAGGTGTGGAAAGAACTGATATCGAAAGAGGTCAAGTTCTTTGTAAACCTGGTTCAGTTACTCCTCATACTAAATTTGAAGCTCAAGCGTATGTGCTTAAAAAAGAAGAAGGTGGAAGACACACACCATTCTTTACTAAGTATAGACCACAGTTTTATTTTAGAACAACAGATGTAACTGGAGAAGTTGAATTACCTTCTGGAACAGAAATGGTAATGCCAGGTGATGATGCTAAATTTACAGTTAAATTAATTACACCAATCGCGATGTCAGAAAAATTGAATTTTGCTATTCGTGAAGGTGGAAGAACTGTTGGAGCTGGAGTAGTAACTAAAATTATAGAGTAAGCTCTATATAGGAGTGTAGCTCAATTGGTAGAGCGCCGGTCTCCAAAACCGGAGGCTGAGGGTTCGAGTCCCTCCGCTCCTGCCAATAAACTATAATATAAATTTTGATATGAAAAACCCGATAAAATTTATCCAGGAAGTTAAACAAGAGGCTTTTAAAGTTTCATGGCCAACCTATAAAGAAACTTTGCAAGGCGCACTTATGGTTTTTTTAATGGCTTTAGTGATGTCTCTTTTTTTTCTGTTACTCGATCAGATTTTAAAATATTTTTTAGAAATATTACTTCAAATGAGCATTTAATGAAAAATTGGTATATAGTTCAATCACATTCAAGCTTTGAAAATAAAGTTGCTGGTCTTATTAAAGAAGAGGCTGATAAAGCAAAAATTTCTGATAAATTTGAGGAAATTATTGTCCCAACACACGATGTAACTGAAGTGAAAAGAGGAAAAAGGATACAAAGAAAAAAGAAGTATTTCCCTGGATATGTCTTGATAAAAAGTGAGATGGATAACAGTATTTACCATATGATAAAAAATATCAAAAGAGTGAGTGGTTTTTTGGGCACAAAAGGTATGCCGGTCCCAGTTTCAGACAAAGAAATAGAAAAAATTCTTGGTCAAATAAAAGATGGTGTAGCGCAGCCAAAATCTGGTATAGAGTATAGCGTTGGTGAAAAAGTTCAGGTAGTAGATGGACCTTTTGCATCATTTAGTGGAATGGTAGAAGGTATAGATGAGGAAAAATCTAGACTTAAAGTTTCTGTTTCCATATTTGGACGCCCAACACCAGTTGATTTAGAGTACAACCAAGTTGAGAAGGTAAGTTAATGGCAGCAAAAAAAGAGATAAGCGGATTTATAAAACTACAAATAAAAGGTGGTCAAGCAAACCCAGCTCCTCCTGTTGGTCCAGCATTAGGACAACGAGGTGTAAACATTATGGAATTTTGTAAAGCCTTTAATGATAAAACTAAATCTTTAGCTGGCAAACCTGTCCCGGTTGAAATAACAGTTTATAAAGATAAAAAATTTGATTTTAAAATAAAATCACCACCAGCATCATTTTTTATTAGAGAGGCTGCTAAATTGAAGAGTGGCTCAAAAGAGCCAGGAAGAAATATTGTTGCATCAATAACAAAAAAACAAGCTGAAGAAATTGCAAAACAAAAAATGAATGATTTAAATGCAATTGATTTAGATCAGGCAGTTAAGATAATAGCTGGATCAGCGAGGTCTATGGGAATTGAGGTTAAAGAATAATGTCATCTAAAAGATTTAAAAAACTACCAGAGAAAACTTTAGAAATTTCAGCTCAAAGTTTTGATAGTTTATTACAAACGATAAAGAAAAATTGCACTGCAAAATTTGATGAGTCTATAGATCTAAGCTTTCAAATAAATAATAAACAAAAAAAAGGTGAAGTAAACATAAGAACAGTTGTAAATCTTCCTGGCGGCACTGGTAAAAAAATTAAAGTTGCAGTAGTTTGTGAGGAAACAAAATCATCTGAAGCAAAAAATGCAGGAGCTGACATTGTGGGAGGAGATGAATTTATAGAAAAAATTAAAAATGGTGAAATGAACTTTGAAAAATTAATTTGTACACCATCAATGATGGTTAAACTTTCAAAACTTGGTAAAGTTTTAGGACCTAAAGGATTAATGCCTAATCCAAAATTAGGAACTGTAACTGATAATCTAAAAACTGCAGTAACTGATGCAAAATCAGGCCAAGTGGAAATAAGAAATGACAAAGATGGAAATATAGGTCTTAGTGTTGGAAAAAAGTCCTTTGATAACGAAAAACTATCCAAAAACTTTGCTGCTGTTTTAGATGCCTTAGAAAAAGAAAAAGGCAACAATACTTTAAAAGGTGATTTAATAAAATCTGCTTTTATAACCTCCACAATGGGAGTTTCATACAAAATAAAACTTGGTAAGAATATCTAATTTTATGATGAACAAAGAACAAAAGAAAAATTATATAGCCGAGATGACATCTCAGTTTGAAAATAGCAAGGCAATAATGGTTACTCATTATCAAGGTCTTACTATGCCCCAACTAGATGAATTAAGATCAAAAATGAGAGAACATGGAATCGTTTTTAAAATAACAAAAAATAGAATTACAAAATTAGCTTTAGAAAAAACTAAGTGTAAAGATTTGTCGAATCTTTTTACAGGACCAACAGCAGTTGCTTTTGGGGAAGACGCAATAATGTCAGCTAGAATCTTATCTAAATTTGCAAAGGATAATGAAAATCTAAAACTAATTGGTGGAATAATGGATAATGAAGTTTTAGATCAAGCTGGAGTAATTAATGTAGCAAATTTACCTACTTTAGATGAAGCTAGAGCTAATATTGTGGGTATTTTGAACGCCTCTGCTTCAAAATTGGTGAGTATTTTACTTGCACGATCGGAAAAAATGAGTAGTTTACCCCCAGAAAATTCTGAAACACAACCTAAAGAGTAGTATATATGCCTGACTTAAATAAAATTATCGACGACTTATCAAAATTGACTGTTGCTGAAGCAGCAGATCTTTCAAAACAATTAGAAGAAAAATGGGGCGTGACCCCAATGGCAGCAGCAGCTCCAGCGGCAGCTGGTGGTGCGGCAGCAGCTGAGGATAAAGACGACTTTAGTATCATGTTAGTATCTGCTGGTGATAAAAAGATTAATGTCATTAAAGAAGTAAGAGCAGCTACTTCACTTGGATTAAAAGAGGCAAAAGATTTAGTAGAGGGAGCACCAAAAGAAGTAAAAGCCGGTGTACCCAAAAAAGAAGCAGAAGAAATTAAAGCTAAATTAGAAGCTGCAGGCGCAAAAGTAGAACTTAAATAAATTTAATAAGGATTTTTTTAAGTACTGATTTAAATATGATCAGTATTTAAACATTGATGCAAATATCTTTTACTGAAAAAAAAAATATTAGAAAAAGCTTTGGTAAACTTAAAGAGAGTTTATCTATACCTAATTTAATAGAAGTTCAGAAAAATTCTTATAAGGAGCTGACAGATTTTAATGAGGATGCAGGTGAGTTAGCAAAAGGTTTTGATAGAGTTTTCAAGAGCATATTTCCAATAGAGGATCTTAACGACAAAGCAACTCTTGAATATGTTTCGTACAGACTTGAAAAACCAAAGTTTGATGTTGAAGAATGTATTACTAGAGGATTAACTTATTCTTCAGCTTTAAAATGTACTTTAAGGTTAGTAGTCTATGAAATAGATCAAGAAAATAATACAAAAGATATACTATCAGCTAAAGAACAAGAAGTTTATATGGGAGAAGTACCAATGATGACCAATAGTGGTACTTTTATTACTAATGGAGTTCAAAGAGTCGTTGTAAACCAAATGCACAGAAGTCCTGGTGTATTTTTTGATCATGACAAAGGAAAAACTCACGCAAGTGGGAAATTATTATTCAATTGCAGAGTTATACCAAATAGAGGATCTTGGTTAGATTTTGAATATGATGTGAAGGATTTGTTATATTTTAAAATTGATAGAAAGAAAAAAATTTTAGCCTCAACTTTACTTTTAGCTCTTGGTTTTTCTAAGTCTGAAATTGTTAACGAGTTTTATGAGAGTGAAAAATTTATTTACGAAACTAAAACAGAAAAATGGAAGACAAAATTTAATCCAGAAAACTATAAGGCAAAAAATTTTTCAGAAGAAGTGATAGATGCAAAAACTGGCAAAGTTGTTATTAAGGTAGGTGACAAAATTAATTATTTAAATGCAAAGAAATTAGCTAATGAAGGTTTAAAGGATATTTTAGTTTCCAGTGAGTCTTTGTTTGGAAAATTTTTACATAAAGAAGTAAAAATAAGTGATCAAGAGGGTGATGTATTTAAGATTGGCACTGAAATTAATGATTCAATAATTCAAAAGATTGTTCAATCTAATATTCACACATTAGATATATCTATTACAAATTCAATAAACAAAGGACCATATCTACTCTTAACAATTCTTAACGACAAAAATAATTCTAAAGACGATGCAATTACTGAAATTTATAAAATGCTAAGGCCTGGTGAGCCTCCGACAATTGAAATAGCAACTCAAATTTTTAACAACTTATTTTTTAGCTCAGATCGATATGACCTGTCTGATGTTGGAAGGGTTAAAATGAATTCAAGACTAAACTTAGAGTGTTCGGATAAGATAACGATTTTAAGAAATGATGATATTATTTCTATTATACGAAAGATGTTAGACCTAAGAGATGGAAAGGATGAAGTTGATGATATCGATCATCTTGGAAATAGAAGAGTTAGATCAGTAGGAGAATTAGTTGAAAATCAAGCACGTATAGGTGTTTATAGAATGGAAAGAGCCATTAAAGAAAAAATGACAACTTTAGATGTTGAGTCTGCAATGCCTCAAGATCTAATTAATGCAAAACCTTTAACAGTATCTTTGAAAGATTTCTTTGCTAGCTCACAACTTTCACAATTTATGGATCAGACAAACCCATTATCTGAAATTACTCACAAGAGAAGAGTTTCAGCATTAGGCCCAGGTGGTTTAACTAGAGAAAGAGCTGGATTCGAAGTACGTGACGTTCACCCAACTCACTATGGAAGGATATGTCCGATTGAAACTCCTGAGGGTCCAAATATTGGACTGATAAATAGTTTATCTACTTATGCTAAAATTAATAAATATGGATTTATTGAAAGTCCTTACAAAAGAGTAAAAAATGGAGTCGTACAAGATAAGGTTGAATATTTGTCAGCAATGGAAGAAACAAAGTTTACTGTTGCCCAAGCAAATACAAAAATAGATAAAAATGGAAAAATTATTGAAGAACTCGTCTCTTGTAGACAAAATTTAAATTTTCTTTTGGCTAAACCTGAAACCATTGATTATATTGACGTATCGCCAAAGCAATTAGTTTCTGTAGCCGCATCATTAATTCCCTTTCTTGAAAATGATGATGCTAACAGAGCATTAATGGGATCAAATATGATGAGGCAGGCTGTTCCTTTACTTAAACCTGAGTCGCCCCTCGTTGGAACTGGTATTGAGAGTGATGTAGCACTTGATTCAGGTGTTACTATTGTTGCAAAAAGAGAAGGCGTGGTTGATAAAATTGATGGTAAAAGAATTGTTATTAAAGCAACTGAAGAAACAGATTTTACAAAATCTGGTGTGGATATTTACAATTTACAAAAGTTTAAAAGATCTAATCAAAATACTTGTATCAATCAACGTCCACTAGTTAGAGTTGGGGACAAAGTTAAAACGGGTGATATAATTGCTGATGGGCCTTCAACAAAACTTGGTGAATTAGCTTTAGGAAAAAATGTGACTGTAGCATTTATGCCATGGCAAGGTTATAATTTTGAGGACTCAATTCTTATTTCTGAAAGATGTGTTACGGATGACGTCTTTACTTCTGTTCATATTGTCGAATATGAAATTATGGCAAGGGATACAAAACTTGGTGAAGAGGAGATAACTCGAGATATTCCAAATGTAAATGAAGAAGCACTTAAAAATTTAGATGAGTCTGGCATAGTTTATATTGGTGCAGAAGTAAATGCAGGAGATATTTTAGTTGGAAAAGTTACTCCAAAAGGAGACTCAGCATCTGGACCTGAGGAAAAATTATTGAGATCAATTTTCGGGGAAAAAGCTATTGATGTAACAGATACCTCACTTCGAATGTCAAGAGGAAGTAGTGGTACAGTGGTAGATGTAAGAGTTTTTAATAGACATGGTATTGAAAAAGACGAACGATCGATTACAATTGAAAGAGCTGAGATAGAGCAAGTTCAACAAGATAAAATTGTTGAGGAAGAGATTCTAGAGAGAAGTATTAAACAAAGAGCCTCTCAGATCCTATCTGGAGTTTCCTTAAATAAGAAAATTAAAGATATTGAAGCAGGCACTAAGCTAGATTTTGAGGTTATAAACAAATTAAGTATTAATGATGTTTTCAAAATTTCAACAGATAATTCTAAAAATGAGCAAACTTTTGCACAGTTGAAAGATCAGTATAACAAAGCAAAACAAGATATTACAGAAAGATTTGAGGATAAAGTTTTAAAAATACGAAGTGGTGACGACCTACTACCAAGTGTTATGAAAATGGTTAAAGTATTTGTTGCTATCAAAAGAAGATTAAGACCAGGTGATAAAATGTCTGGTAGACACGGTAATAAAGGTGTCGTAAGTAAAATTGTTCCTGTTGAGGATATGCCATACAGAGAAGATGGAAGACCTGTAGATATTGTTTTAAACCCCTTAGGAGTCCCAAGTAGGATGAATGTAGGTCAGATTTTAGAAACTCACCTTGGATGGGCTTGTAAGGAGTTTGGAGAAGAAGTTAGAAAACTTGTTGATGAGAATAATAAAAAAATTGAAAAGACCCAAAAAATAGCTGATTTTTTAAAATCAGTTTATGGGGAAGAAATTTTTAATGATAAAGTTGATAAATTAAGTAAATCAGAGTTTAGAGATTTATGTGAGAACCTACAAAATGGAGTTGCAATTTCAACTCCCGTTTTCGACGGTGCAAAAGAAAAAAATGTAACAGAAATGCTAGAATTAGCTAAATTACCTAAGTCAGGACAAACTTTTTTATGGGATGGAAGAACAGGTGAAAAATTTGATAGACCTGTCACTGTTGGAATAATCTATATGTTAAAACTTCATCATTTGGTTGAAGACAAAATTCACGCAAGATCAACAGGTCCTTATAGTTTGGTTACTCAACAACCACTTGGTGGAAAAGCTCAATTAGGTGGACAGAGATTTGGTGAAATGGAAGTTTGGGCTTTAGAAGCTTATGGTGCATCATATACTCTTCAGGAAATTTTGACCGTAAAATCTGATGATGTAGCTGGTCGTGTAAAAGTATATGAAACAATAGTAAAAGGGGAAGAAAATTTTGAGTCAGGTATTCCTGAATCATTCAATGTTTTAGTAAAAGAAATTAAATCATTAGCTTTAAATGTGGAATTAAATTAATTATGAAAAAAGAATTAACAGATCTATTCAAAAACTCTGAAATATCAGAGGCTCAAAACTTTAATAGTATTAAAATAACACTTGCTAGTCCTGAAAAAATAAAGTCTTGGACATATGGAGAGATAAAAAAACCTGAAACAATTAATTACAGAACTTTTAGACCTGAAAAAGACGGTTTATTTTGTGCAAGAATTTTTGGACCAATAAAAGATTATGAGTGTTTATGTGGAAAATACAAAAGAATGAAATTTAGAGGAATAATATGTGAAAAATGTGGAGTCGAAGTCACTAAATCTAACGTTCGAAGAGAGAGAATGGGACATATTAATTTAGCTACACCAGTTGCACACATTTGGTTCCTAAAATCTTTACCAAGCCGAATTGCTTTAGCGGTAGACATGAAGCTTAAAGAAATTGAAAGAGTTTTATATTTTGAAAATTTCATTGTAATTGAACCTGGACTTACAAATCTTCAAAGAAATCAGTTACTAAATGAAGAGGAATTAGCAAAATACCAAGATGAATTTGGCGAGGAGGCATTTACAGCCGGCATTGGAGCAGAGGCTGTATTAGAAATGCTAAAAAACTTAGATTTAGAGGCTGAGAAAAAAAGTCTTGTTAATTATATTAAGGAAACAAAATCAAAAGTTAATGAAGAAAGAGCTATAAAAAGACTAAAATTAATAGAGTCATTTATTGAAACAGGGCAAAAACCAGAATGGATGATTATGACTGTTGTACCAGTTATTCCTCCAGAATTGAGACCACTTGTACCACTAGATGGAGGAAGATTTGCCACTTCAGATTTAAATGATTTGTATAGACGAGTAATTAATAGAAACAATCGTCTAAAAAGATTAATCGACTTAAAAGCTCCAGATATAATTGTTAGAAATGAAAAAAGAATGCTTCAAGAATCTGTTGATGCTCTTTTTGATAATGGCAGAAGAGGTAGGGTAATTACTGGCACAGGGAAAAGACCATTAAAATCATTAGCTGAAATGTTAAAGGGTAAGCAAGGAAGATTTAGACAAAACTTACTAGGAAAAAGAGTAGATTACTCTGGAAGATCCGTTATTGTGGTAGGTCCAGATCTTAAGCTTCATGAATGTGGTTTACCAAAAAAAATGGCGTTAGAGCTGTTCAAACCATTTTTATATGCAAGACTTAATAAATTAGGTTTAGCATCAACAATTAAACAAGCAAAAAAATTAGTTGAGAAAGAAACTAATGCAGTGTGGGATGCTTTAGAACTTATAGTAAGAGAACACCCTGTCTTATTAAATAGAGCCCCAACTCTTCATAGATTAGGTGTTCAGGCTTTTGAACCTAAACTTATAGAGGGTGATGCTATAGAACTTCATCCCCTAACTTGTGCCGCTTTTAATGCTGATTTTGACGGAGATCAAATGGCAGTTCATGTACCTTTAAGTTTGGAAGCTCAATTAGAGGCTAGAATATTAATGTTATCAACAAATAATATTCTTTCACCATCAAATGGTAAACCTATCATAGTACCAAGTCAGGATATGATTTTAGGAATTTATTATTTATCCCAAGAACCGATAAACGAAAAACCAGCAGGATATTTTGTTAATGCAGATCAGATTGAGTTTGCGTTATCTAGTGGACAAATTAAAGTGCATAGTACTATAATTTCAAGATTTGAAACAGTTGATGAAAATGGTAAAAAGAAATTTGAAAAGTATACATCAACAGCAGGTCGATTTTTACTTGCAAACCTTTTACCAAAAAACAATAAGATTAAATTCTCTTTAATTGATAGGCTTTTACCAAAAAAAGTTGTTTCAGAAATAATTGATGTTGTATTTAGGTTTTGTGGACAAAAGACAACGGTTATATTTTGTGATAAATTAAAAGATTTAGGTTTTAAACACGCGTTTAAAGCAGGAATATCTTTTGGAAAAGATGATCTTGTTATTCCCGCAAATAAGACACAGTTAATTGAAGATACAAAGAAGCTAATTAAAGATTACGAAAATCAATACGCTGAAGGGTTAATAACTAGGGGAGAAAAATATAATAAAGTTGTTGATGCTTGGTCCAAATGTACAGATAAAGTCGCTGGAGAGATGATGCGAGGAATATCAGCAACTGAAAAAACACCTGATGGGCTGAAAATTAACTCTGTATTTATGATGGCTGACAGTGGTGCCAGAGGTTCTGCTGCTCAAATGAAACAACTAGCAGGTATGCGAGGTCTTATTGCAAAACCTTCTGGAGAAATTATCGAAAGTCCAATTATCTCAAACTTTAAGGAAGGTCTTACAGCCCTTGAATATTTTAATTCAACACATGGTGCTAGAAAAGGACTAGCCGATACAGCACTTAAAACAGCAAGCTCAGGATATTTAACAAGAAGACTTTGTGATGTGGCTCAGGATTTAACTATCACGAAAATGAATTGTGAAAATCCTGGATTTATAGAACTATCTGAAATTTTAGAAGGTGGAAATGTAGTTGTAAGTTTGTCAGAAAGAGCTTTAGGAAGAGTAACTGCTACAGATGTAAAACATCCTTTAACAGGAGAAATTTTAATAAAGAAAAATACAATGATCGATGAGTCAGGTTGTGACCTTATCGATGCAGCAGGAATAAAATCATTAAAGGTTTATTCGGTAATGACCTGTAGTTCAAAAGAGGGTGTTTGTGCAACATGTTATGGAAGAGATTTATCTAGAGGAAAAATGGTTCATGTAGGAGAAGCGATTGGAATGATTTCAGCTCAGTCTATAGGAGAACCTGGAACTCAACTTACAATGAGAACATTTCACGTTGGTGGAACAGCATCAGTAAAACAAGAGTCTCAAATTATAAGTAAATCAGCAGGAACTTTAAAGATTATAAATTCAAATATATTAGAGGACTCAAAAAAGAATTTAATTGTCATGGGAAGAAATACACAACTTTCCATTGAAGATGATAATGGAGTTCAAATAGCAGTATATAAAGTTGCTTATGGTTCAAAATTATTTTTTAAGAACGGTGATAAAATTAATGCAAACACAAAAATCTGCGAGTGGGATCCTTACACAACACCTGTAATTGCTGAAAAAAGTGGAACAGCTAGTTATGTTGATTTGATTGACAGCGTTTCTATTCAAGAAACTACCGATGATGCTACAGGAATTTCTTCAAAATCTGTAATTGATTGGCGATCTCAATCAAAAAGTACTGATTTAAAACCTAGAATTACATTAAGAGATGAAAAAGGAAATGTAATAAAAAAAGCAGATGACAACGAGGCTAGATATTATCTGGTCCCTGACTCAATTCTTTCTGTAAAGGATGGTCAAAAAGTTTCAGCAGGAGATGTAATAGCTAGACTTCCAAAAGAAACAACAAAAACTAAAGATATTACTGGTGGACTACCAAGAGTTGCTGAATTATTTGAAGCTAGAAAAGCAAAAGATAGTGCAATCATTGCAGAAAACGATGGACAAGTTGTATTTGGAAAAGAGGTAAGAGGTAAACAAAGAGTTTCAATTGTACCCGAAGATGGCGCTGAACCATCAAATTATTTAATACCAAAAGGAAAACATATCAATTTTAATCAAGGTGAAAAAATCAAAAAAGGTGAATATCTTTTAGATGGTCAACCTTTACCACATGATATCTTAAGGATATTAGGTATAAAAGATCTTACAGAATATTTTGTAAATCAAGTACAAGAGGTTTACAGGTTACAAGGTGTGATAATTAATGATAAACATATAGAAACAATTTTAAGACAAATGCTTAAAAAAGTAGAAGTCAAAAATTCTGGAGACTCAAATTATCTACCCGGTGAAATAGTTGATAGGATAAAATTTGATATAGTAAATGATAAACTAAAATCTGAAGGTAAAAATATTGCTACCGGGGAAAGAGTTTTAATGGGTATTACAAAAGCTTCTTTACAAACAGAGTCCTTTATTTCTGCTGCATCATTCCAAGAAACTACCAGAGTATTAACAGATGCTGCCATCAAGGGTAAAGTTGACCCATTAAACGGTTTAAAAGAAAACGTAATCGTTGGAAGATTAGTACCGGCTGGAACAGGTAATATTAAGAATAAATGGAACAAAAAAGCACTTGAGGAGGATAATAAATTTCTCTCCGAACAAGAAAAAATCGAACCTTCAGAAACTCAAATAAATCAATAAAAATAGTCCTTTAGATAACTAGTTTTAGTTTGACAAAGTCAAATTAATTAGTATTTTGGCGATGTTTTTGGTTGGAATGTAGTACTAACCTTAGGTACTAAACGCTGCCATGAATAACCTGTCAGTTATTTCATTCAAAATCAAAATTATATAAAAAAAATTTATGCCGACTATTAACCAGTTGCTGAAAAAAAAAAGAGTAAAACAAATAAACAGGAATAAAGTCCCTGCTCTTGAAAAACAACCTCTTAAAAGAGGTGTTTGCGTAAAGGTTTATACAACAACTCCAAAAAAACCAAATTCAGCATTAAGAAAAGTCGCAAGAGTCAGATTATCCAATGGCTTTGAGGTGACTGCTTATATACCTGGTGAAGGTCACAACTTACAAGAACACTCTGTAGTTTTAATAAGAGGTGGAAGGGTAAAAGATTTGCCTGGAGTAAGATATCATATCTTAAGAGGTAATTTGGATACCCAAGGCGTGGCTAATAGAAAAAAAAGAAGATCATTGTACGGAACAAAAAAAGGTAAATAAAAATGTCCAGAAAAAAAACACAACCAAAAAAGAATATTGTTCCAGACCCGAAATTTAACTCAACTATAATTCCAAAATTAATAAATAACATTATGTATGATGGAAAGCGTGGAGTAGCTACAAAAATAGTTTACGACGCAATAGAAAAAATAAAAACAAAATCAAAAGATGAACCAATAAATATTTTTAATGAGGCGATAAATAATATTAAACCAACTGTAGAAGTAAGATCTAGAAGAGTTGGGGGCGCTACATATCAAGTCCCAGTTGAGGTGAAAAGTAAAAGAGCTCAAGCTTTAGCTATTAGGTGGCTAGTAGATTCTGCAAGAAAAAGAAAAGATAAGCATATGTCTGATAAGATATTTAATGAATTATATGATGCATATGAAAAAAAAGGTGCAGCAGTAAAAAAAAGAGAGGATGTGCATAAGATGGCCGAGTCTAACAAGGCTTTTGCACATTTTAGGTGGTAATAAATTATGGCCAGAACTCATACTTTAGATAAATACAGAAATATTGGGATCATGGCCCATATTGATGCCGGTAAAACAACCACAACTGAAAGAATTTTATACTACACAGGAAAAAGTCATAAGATAGGTGAAGTGCATGATGGTGCAGCAACAATGGATTGGATGGAGCAAGAGCAAGAAAGAGGCATAACTATCACTTCAGCAGCAACCACATGTTTTTGGCAAGACCATAGAATAAATATTATTGATACTCCAGGTCACGTTGATTTTACTATTGAAGTCGAGAGATCTCTAAAAGTTTTAGATGGTGCTGTTGCTGTATTTGACGGTGTTGCAGGAGTTGAACCACAATCTGAAACTGTTTGGAGACAAGCAGATAAATATAAAGTTCCTAGGATTTGTTTTGTAAACAAATTAGACAGAACAGGAGCAGACTTTTTTAGATGTGTAGATATGATTAAAGATAGATTAGGTGCAAAACCATTAGTTATACAAGTACCGATTGGAATTGAGGCTTCTCTTTCAGGTGTTGTAGATCTTGTAAAAATGAAAGCACAAGTTTGGAAAAATGAGGCTTTAGGTGCTGAGTGGGAATACAAAGAAATTCCAGATGATTTAAAAGAAATTTCACAAAAGTATAGGACAGAATTAGTCGAGATGGCAGTCGAGCAAGATGAAAAATTAATGGAAGCTTATTTAAATGGAGATGAAATAAAAGAGGAAGACTTAATTAAATGTATTAGAAAGGGCACTTTAAATTTTAGTTTTGTTCCAGTTTTGACAGGTTCAGCTTTTAAAAATAAAGGTGTCCAACCACTTTTAGATGCTGTGATAAACTATCTTCCAAGTCCAATTGACATTGGATCTATTAAAGGAACTAAATTAGGATCTGAAGATGAAATTGAGATGAAATTCGATGATAATGCTCCTTTTTCAGCCCTTGCTTTTAAAGTGGCGAATGACCCATTTGTAGGATCATTAACTTTTATTAGAATATATTCTGGAACAATTAAAACAGGTACGGCAGTTTACAACTCTTCAAAAGAAAAGGAAGAAAGAGTTGGTAGAATGCTCCTGATGCATGCCAACTCTAGAGAGGATATAAAAGAGGCTAATGCTGGAGATATTGTATCCTTAGCGGGTTTAAAAAATACAATAACTGGGCATACTTTATGTAACAAGGATAATTCTGTTTTGCTAGAGCCAATGGAGTTTCCTGACCCAGTTATTGAAATAGCAGTAGAACCAAAAACAAAAGCTGACCAAGAAAAAATGGGTGAAGCTTTAGGAAGATTAGCTAAAGAAGATCCTTCTTTTAGAGTCTCATCAGACGAAGAATCTGGGCAAACTATTATCAAAGGTATGGGTGAACTTCATTTAGATATTATTGTTGATAGAATGAAAAGAGAATTTAAGGTAGAAGCTAATGTAGGTGCTCCACAGGTTGCATATAGGGAAACAATAGAAAACTCATCTGAAGTTGAATACACCCATAAAAAACAAAGTGGTGGAGCTGGTCAATTTGCAAAAGTTAAGTTACTTGTTGAGCCACAAGAACCAGGCAAAGGTAGAGCTGTTGAGAGCAAAATTAAAGGTGGAGCGATACCTAAAGAATTTATTCCAGGTGTTGAAAAAGGAATTGAAACTGTTTCTGATGGTGGAATATTAGCAGGCTTCCCTATGATAGACTATAAAGTTACAATCATTGATGGTCTTCATCATGATGTTGACTCAAGCGTTTTGGCTTTTGAATTAGCAAGTAGAGCATGTTTTAAGGAAGCGTGTACAAAGGGTGGATTAAAATTACTTGAACCTGTGATGAGAGTAGAAGTGGTTACACCAGAAGATTATATGGGAGATGTTATTGGAGATTTAAATAGTCGAAGAGGTCAAATCAGTACTCAGGAGCAAAGAGGTAATGCTACAGTAATAACAGCAATGGTTCCTTTAGCAAATATGTTTGGATATATAAACAGTTTAAGATCAATGTCTCAAGGAAGGGCACAATATTCAATGTTTTTTGATCATTATTCAAAAGTTCCGCAAAATGTTCAGGATGAAGTAACAAAGAAAATAGCAGGTTAGTATGGAAAAACAAAACATTAGAATAAAACTTAGAGCTTACGACAATAAAATTTTAGATGCATCTACAGAAGAAATTGTGAATACAGTCAAAAGAACTGGTGCTACAATAAAAGGGCCCATTCCACTACCTACTAGAATAGAAAGATATACAGTTTTAAGATCACCACATATCGATAAAAAAAGTAGAGAACAATTTGAGTCTAGAACACATAAAAGATTAATAGATATAATTGAACCAACTCCACAAACTGTTGAAGCTTTAATGAAACTTGATCTAGCTTCAGGTGTAGACGTGGAGATTAAGATATAGTTATGAATAAAATAGCCTTAATAGGAAAAAAAATTGGTATGACTAGAGAATTTTATAAATCAGGCCAGATTGTGCCTGTTACTGTGCTTAAAATCGAAAAAGCGAGAGTAATAAGTGTTATCGATAAAGAAAAAAGAGGCTATTCAGCAGTACAACTAGGTTACGGTAAAATTAAAAATTCAAAAATAAATAAAGCAATGAAAGGTTATTTTTCCAAAAAAAATACTGAAGCAAAAAAAATTCTTAAAGAATTTAGGGTAGAGAAAACTGAAGATTTTAAAGAGGGTAACGAATTTGGTCTTGAAATTTTTAAAGATGTTAAATTTGTTGATACTAGATCTAAAACTATTGGAAAGGGTTTCGCAGGAGCAATGAAAAGACATAATTTTGGTGGTTTGAGAGCCACTCATGGAGTTTCTATATCTCATAGATCTCATGGTTCGACTGGACAAAGACAAGATCCTGGAAAAGTTTTTAAGGGAA
>CACOCL010000003.1 GCA_902625825.1 uncultured Pelagibacteraceae bacterium
CTTAACCATTTTTTTTAAATGTTTTTCTAGAAAATCACCTGAGTTAACAGATAGAGTCGAGTCGTCTACTGGAGCTCCATCAGAAATTACCATAAGAATTTTTCTTTCTTCTCCTCTTTTTTTAAGTCTATTATATGCCCAAGCGATTGCTTCTCCATCAATATTTTCTTTTAGCAAACCCTCTTTTAACATTAATCCCAAATTATTTTTTGATTGTCTCCATTGAGCGTCAGCTCCTTTATAGATGATATGTTGCAAATCATTTAATCTTCCTGGTGTTTTAGGTTTACCATTCTTATTCCATGCCTCTCTACTTTGACCACCTTTCCAATTTTTGGTTGTAAATCCCAAAATTTCAACTTTAACTGAGCAACGTTCTAATGTTCTAGACAAAATATCAGCACAGATAGCAGCTATTGTTATAGGCCTGCCTCTCATAGATCCAGAGTTGTCTATTAAGAGAGTAACAACTGTATCTTTGAAATCTAAATCTTTTTCCTTTTTAAAAGAAAGAGAATTGTATGGATCCATTATTATTCTTGGTAATTTTGAACTATCCAGCAGCCCCTCTTCCAAATCAAATTCCCAAGCACGATTTTGTTTTGCAAGTAATTGTCTATGTAGTTTGTTAGCAAGTTTTGTAATAATATCGTGAAATCCCACAAGTTGTTGATCTAAAGATTTTCTCAATTTGACCGCCTCATCTGCATTTTCTAAGTTTTCTGCTTTAGTGACCTCATCATACTGATTTGTATAAATTTTGTAATCAACATCAATGGTAAGGTTTTTTTTCTGAATTATCTGTTCATTATTATTATTTTCACTGTCACTATCTGTTAATTGTTCATCTAGTTTATATTCATCAATATTATAATCTGCTTCAGAAATTGCTTCTTGACTATCATCATCTTTTAGATCTTTTCTATCATCATTTTCAGAATTTTGATCATCGTTTGATGAATTGTCTTGACCATCATCATGATTTTCTTCCTTAGATTCCTCATTATTATCATCTTGAAAAATATCCATTTCTTGCAATATTTCAGCGAATTTTGAAGAATAATTATTTTGATTTTCTAAATTAGATTTTAAAAATTTTTTGTGCTTGAGAATAGTGCTATCAAAATCTTTTTCCCAAAAGCTTAACATTTTATTAGTTGTTGAATTCAACTCTATATTGTGAAAATTTTTAAGCATATATAGTTCAAAAGCTTCAGCAACAGGCACATCTTCTTTAGAATTAAGTTGGTCTTTTCTTTTTAGACTAATTTTCTGATTATAATTATCTCTAAGGTTTTTTTCTATACCTTTTAGCATTTCAAAGCCTAGTAACTCATATCTAATTTTTTCAGCAATTGTATAGAGAGATTTATAGGATGAATTAGATGGAAGATTTTTTTTATAAATTTTTTCATTCGAAAATTTTTTTTTCAAAGCTGATGAGTCTGTTTTTGCTCTTGCTTCTATAAAGTCTTTTTTTGTATCTAAATTTTGTAAATCAAATAATTCATTTTTTTCTGAATTATTATCTTTATCTATTCCGAAATCATCAGAGATTACTTTAAATGTTGAATTAAGTGCTTGCTTTAACTTTTCTCTAAAATGAGCACTTTTATTGCTATTTTTCATTTAAATTTGAATATTTACAAGCGACTCAGGAAGGTCTTCTCCAAAACATCTTTGGTAATATTCAGCTATTGTATTTTTCTCAATATCATCACACTTATTTAAAAAAGTAACTCTAAAAGCATAACCAGTGTCTTTAAATATTTCAGTATTTTCAGCCCAATGCAATACTGTTCTTGGACTCATAACCGTTGAAATGTCTCCTGCAATAAAACCCTTTCTTGTTAATGACGCAACTTTTATCATGTTTGCAACTTTTTCTTTACCTTTTTGATTATTAAAGGATTTATTTTTTGCTAATATTATTTCCATTTCTTTTTCTAAACTTAAGTAATTTAATGTTGTAACTATATTCCATCTATCCATTTGGCCTTGATTTATTTGTTGAGTTCCATGATATAAACCTGATGTATCTCCAAGACCAACAGTATTTGATGTAGCAAATAATCTAAAAAAGTTATTTTGTTTAATAACTTTATTTTTATCTAGTAGAGTGAAATTTCCCTCTGCTTCAAGGACTCTTTGAATTACGAACATTACATCAGGTCTTCCAGCGTCATATTCATCAAATACTAAAGCTACTGGATTTTGAATTGACCAAGGTAAAATTCCTTCTTTAAATTCTGTTACTTGTTTTCCATCTTTTAAAACAATTGCATCTTTTCCTATCAAGTCAATTCTGCTTACATGACTATCAAGATTTACTCTTATACATGGCCAATTTAGTCTAGCTGCAATTTGTTCAATATGTGTAGATTTTCCTGTGCCATGGTAACCTTGAACTAGAACCCTTTTATTAAATGCAAATCCTGAAATGATTGCAAGTGTAGTATCTTTATCAAATTTATAATTTTTATCTATTTCAGGAACATATTCGCTTTTTTTTGAAAAAGCATTTACTTCCATTTCTGAGTCAAATCCAAAAGTTTGTTTAATGGAAACTTTAATGTCAGGTTGAATATTTAAATTAGGTGTCAATTTTTTCTCTATAAGTGTTTTTTAGCTGTGTGTAAGCTAAGGTTATTAGTTTTAGTTTTTCCTCATATTTTTTATTTCCTGAATTCATATCAGGGTGAAATTTTTTGACAAGGATTTTGAATTTTTCTTGAATTTTTTGCCATTTCAAACCAACAGAAATTCCCAAAATACTGAAAGCTTTTATGTCCTTATGATCAAATTTAAATTGACGCATGTGATTGTAATCACTTTTAAACTTATCCTTATCAAGCTCATCTTTAAGAGTGTTATTCCAAAGAACCTTAAAAAAATTATCAGAAGAACTAAAACTTTGAGTTGGTTTATGCCATATCATATCAGATTTTAAAAAATTAATAACCTGATCATCACTCATACCCGAAAAATAATTCCAATTTTTATTAAATTCTTTCACATGCTCTAAGCACAACATTCTATACTTCTTGCTGTTATCTTTTTCTACTGGAGCTTTGTATTCTCCTACTTCTTTACAATTATGCCAGTCACAAATATAATTCATAATATAATAAATATTTATTATGGATATAAATCAGTTAATCACAATTGTAAAAAAAAAAATCCAGAGTGAAATTTCAATTGAAGAATTGAAGATAGAAGATAAATCTTTTTTACACAAAAATCATAAAACGCACCAAGATGGAAAATTTCATCTTAAAATCTCAATCAAATCAGATGAATTAAGAAGTATAAGTAAAATAAATAGTAATAAAAAAATTTATAAGATTTTGAGTGAAGAATTAAAGACATATATTCACTCTCTTCAAATATTAATTAGTTAGCTCTCTTTTCATAAATATTTCTAAATCTTTTTTCTTAAAATTATTTCCTATTAAAGTTCTTCCAATATTTTTTAGCAAAACTAAGTTTATTTTGTTAGAATTGTTTTTTTTATCTTTAGTCATAAAAATAATAATCTTATTCAAATCTTTTAATGAAAAATATGTTTTAAGATTAAATGGAAATTTTGAATTTCTTAAATGACCGATTATTGACAAATAATCTTTTTTATTTAAAAAATTTTTTTTGAAACTAAAATTTAAAGCTGTCTTCATTCCTAATAAAACTGCCTCACCATGATTTAGTCTACTTGAGTATTTCAAGGTCGCTTCAAAAGCATGTCCAAAAGTGTGACCAAAATTTAAAATTTTTCTTAAACTTTTTTCTTTTTCATCTTGCTCGACAACCTTTTTTTTAATTTTGCAACTTTCAAAAATTGCCTTTTCTATATATGGAGATTGAAGATTTAAAATTGCATCGACTTTTTTATCAAGAAAGTTAAAAAATTTTTTATTCAATATGATCGAATGTTTTAAAATTTCCCCATAACCACAAATTATTTCTCTTTTAGGCAGTGTACTTAAAAATATACTGTCACTTATAACTATTTTAGGTTGATAAAAACTTCCAATCATATTTTTTCCATATTTTGTATTGATGCCTGTTTTTCCACCTATTGCAGAATCTACTTGAGACAATAAAGTTGTAGGAATATTAATAAAATGAAGACCTCTCTTAAATTGACTAGCAGCGTAACCAACAATGTCGCCTGTTATACCACCACCTAAAGCAATCAAATAATCTTCTCTTGAAAAATTTTTTTTTAATAAAATTTCAAGAATCGAATTTACAGTCTTTTGGTTTTTATTTTTTTCATTTGCAAAAATATAAAAAATATTTACTTTATTATTGAAAGATTTTTTTATTTTCGTCACAAATTTATTTGGAACGTTTTTATCAATTACAATTAAACATCTTTTCAAATTAATTGAATTTTCTTTAAAAAGTTTTGGCAAGTTTGTAATGAGATTTTTTCCAATTAAAATAGGATATGAATCTTTTTCTGTTTTTACTTTTAATTTAATAATTTTCATAAATTTCAAGTATCTTGTTTAAAATTTCATTTTTTGATAGATTATCACAATTGATATTATACATTGCTTTTGAATAGAATTTAGATCGTTTTTTTAACAAATTTATCAAATCATTTTTGCTTAATTCAACAGCAATGGGTCTTTTTGAATTATTTTTGATTCTATTAAATATAATTTCCGCATCAGTTTTAAGCCAAAAAGAAAAGTGGCCTTTTAAAACCTCATCTCTGATTTTTTTATTCATAAAAGCACCTCCACCAAGAGAAATAACGATTTTTCTTTTTTTTAAAATATCTAAGGTTATTTTTTCCTCAAAATCGCGAAAAAATTTTTCACCTTTTGTTTTAAATATTTCAGATATATTTAGCTTTAGTTCTTTTTCAATTAAATGATCTATATCATAAAATTTTAATTTTAATTTTTTTGAAATTAGCGAACCAATAGAAGTCTTTCCAGACCCCATCATACCTAAAAAAACAATATTTTTTCTCGATTTCATAACTTTCTTTATTGAAAAAACACAAATATGTCTTAATTTGAAATTAACCAAAGCTATATGCAATTTATAAAAAAAACAAGTTCGAGAACAAATATTCTTGGGTTAATAATTAAATTAGCTTTAGTTTTGATAATAATAATTGGAATTGTTTTTTTACTTAACAGAATAGATTTCCCAACTCCAAAAAAGGAAATAGAAAAAATTATATCCAATGAAAATTTTAAAGTTGTTAAATAAAAGATATTTATCAATTATTTTTATCTTTTCAATTGGATTTAATTCTTTAGCTGATGACAAACCTGTTGATATCTGGGATTTAAATAAAAAACAAATTGAACAAGAAGACAAGATAATTAAAGAAAAAAAAAGTAAAGATATAGAAAATTTACCAGAGCCAAGTATTTATGAAATGCAATCTGTTAAAGATAATAATTTTATTCAACTCGATAAAAATATTGACTCAAAAAAAATAAAAATAATTGGCTTATATGACCCAGAGGATTATGGCCTAGATATAAATATGTGGTCGAATTCAAATGGTGATCAACTTAAAAACATTTTTTTAAAATTGAATAAATTGAATTTATCAAATGATGCAAATGATATTGTCAGAATCGCTCTTTTTACAAACGCATATTATCCTGATGAAAATATATCTGAAAAAGAATTTTTAAAATTTAAATCAGAGTGGTTAATCAAAAATTCAAATTTAGATTTAATTGAGGAATACTTGATAAAAAATCAAATTATAAATCTGCATCCTCAATTAACCAGATATTTAGTTGATTATTACTTATCTACTGCAAAATTAAAAAAAGCATGTCATTTATTCACAAAAAATCTTGAACCTATTCAAGATGAATACTTATCTAAATTTAATATTTATTGTCTTGTAAATGATGGAAAAAAAGATGAAGCCCAAATTATTTATGATTTAAAAAAAGAGCTAGGCTTTAAAGATAAATATTTTGAAAACAAAATTAATTATCTCTTTGGTTTTATAGAAAAAGCTGATGATGAAATATCCGAAAAATCAATCCTAGACTTTCATTTGGCCCATCAAACAAATCCAAAATTTTCGTTTAATCCAAAAACCACAACCAAAAAATTGATATGGAAATACTTATCCTCTCATAGTCTTTTAAACTCGTTTCAAGAAATAGAAGTTACAGATCTTGATAAAATTTCAACCATTGAAACTGCAGTTCATAATAAAAATTATTCTGAGGAAGATTTATTAAATATATATAAAAGATTTCAGTTTGATATTAATCAACTTTTACAAGCTCAAACATCATATAAGTCTCTATCGAATATTGAAGCTAGAGCTCTAATTTATCAAAAAATTCTTCTCGAGTCAGAAATGGTAGAGAAACTTAAATTACTAAAAATTTTAAAAAATTCATTTGAGGATGATAGTATTGGCGACGCATTTGACATTGAATTAAAAAAATTTCTTGAAAAAATGGATCCATTACAAATACCAGACAATTTAACAAGTTTTTATTACACAAATATTCAAATTAAAAAAAAAATAGATAAAAAAGTTAAATTTAATAATGATATCTTGCATCAATCTAAACTTTTAAACTATTTAAACAAAGATGTTTCAAAATCAAAAATTGAGAAAGATATAAATAATTTCTTGAAAAAAATTAAGAGAAACAAAAAATATTTTTTATCAAAAAAAGATATTATTTTTTTGGAAACATTAAAATCAGATGGCATTATTATTGATAAAAAATATGAAGATTTATATGAAGTTGATTCTTCAGATATGCCTACCGACA
This sequence comes from uncultured Pelagibacteraceae bacterium, assembly GCA_902625825.1. Lineage (GTDB taxonomy): Bacteria > Pseudomonadota > Alphaproteobacteria > Pelagibacterales > Pelagibacteraceae > Pelagibacter. The sequence continues at coordinate 6,783 of CACOCL010000003.1, forward strand.
TACAAGTAATGATAAATAATAATGAAAAGGCAGCAGCATTATTAAGAATAGCCGAGGTAATAGGTGAAGACAAATTAGAGAGAATGGATGAAGACACAATGTATTTTATAATCAGCACACTAAATCAACTAAATATAGATAAAATAAGAAATGATATTTTATTAAAAGTTCTTCCTTTAAAAGTTTAAAAATTAGTTTATTTATTAATTTCATGAGTATTAAAGATATTATTACTGTCCCCGATGAAACCCTAAAAAAAATTTCAAGCCCAATCGAAAAAGTTGGACAAAATGAAAAAAAATTAATTAAAGATTTATTTGAGACCATGTATCATTCAAATGGAATTGGATTAGCAGCTGTGCAAGTTGGAATTTTAAAGAGAATTTTAGTTTTAGACGTATCGAATAAGAAAGATCAAAAAAAACCCATAAGTTTTATAAATCCTATAATAAAAAGAGTTAGTAATGAAACCTCGATTTATGAAGAGGGCTGTCTTTCTATTCCTGATACATTTATTGAAATAGAAAGGCCTAAAATATGCGAGGTTGAATATATAGACATTGATGGAAAAAAAAGAAATTTGAAATGTGATGGTCTTTTATCAACTTGTCTTCAGCACGAAATCAATCATTTAGATGGTAAGCTGATTATTGATAATTTATCAAAATTAAAAAGAGATTTAATCATTAAAAAAATATCAAAAAATAAAAAAGATCCAGATAGAATTATAGTTTAAGATGCCTAAAAAAATTATTTTTATGGGAACGCCTTTTTTCGCAGTACCAATTTTGAAATCTCTATACCAAAATGGATACCCAATTCATGTCGTTTATACACAACCACCCCAAAAATCACACCGTGGACAAAAGATTAACAAATCTCCAATTCAAGGTTTGTCTGAAACACTTAATATAGAATATAGAACACCTGATAGTTTGAAAAACAATAATGAAGAATATGAATATATTAAAAATTTAAATGCTGATCTTGCTATTGTTGTTGCATATGGGCAAATAATACCAAAGGAATTTTTGAACTTAACAGATAAGGGTTTTTTAAATATTCATGCTTCTATCCTTCCAAAATGGAGAGGTGCAGCACCAATTCAAAGATCAATAATGAATTTAGATGTTGAGACAGGAATTAGCATTATGAAAATTAATGAAGAATTAGATAGCGGGCCAGTCAGCAAAATATACAAAATGAAACTTAATAATACATTAAATGCTCAAGAGGTTTCAGAAAAACTGTCGCTTTTAGCAGCTGAAAAAATTTTAGATGATATAGATGATTTATTTGAGCAAAAAGTTAAGTTTATTGATCAAGATCATTCTAGAGCAACTTATGCAAAAAAAATTAATAAGGACGAAGGTCACATAAATTGGAATGATAAAGCCTCAAGTATTGTTGGAAAGATTAATGGATTATATCCTTCGCCAGGTGCTTTTTTTAATTTTAAAGGTGAAAGATACAAAATTTTAAAAGCAGAAATTGGGAGTGGTTTGGGTAAAGTAGGTGAAGTCTTGAACGAAAAACTTGAAATAGCTTGTGGTGATAATAAGTCTATTAAGATCCTGGAAATTCAAAGAGAGGGTAAGAAAGTTCAGAAAATTAGTGAATTTATGCTAGGGAGCAGAATCACAAAAGGTTCGATAATATTGAATGTATAAATATCAAATCCTTATAGAATATGTTGGAACAAGTTTTAGAGGATGGCAAATTCAAAAAAAAGGTAAGACAATTCAAGGCCTTATTCAAGAAAAAATTTCCAAGATATTAAAAGAGAAGATAATCCTAATAGGAGCTGGAAGAACTGACGCTAAAGTACATGCGGAAGGACAATCAGCTCATTTTGAGTGTAAAAAAAAAATTTTAAATTATGACAAATTTATAAAATCTATTAATTATTTTTTGAATAAAGATTTAGTAACAATTGTGAAAATAAATAAAAAAGATAAAAAATTTCATGCCAGGTTCTCAGCTAAAATGAGAATATATAATTATAAAATTATAAATCGATTAAGTAACCCAGCATTGAATAAAAATAGAGGTTGGCATGTCGTTAATAAACTTGATGTTGCATCGATGAAAAAAGCGGCCAAAAAACTTATTGGTACAAAAGATTTTTCCACTTTTAGAGCTTCGAGCTGTAGAGCTAAAAGTCCAATTAAGACTATGAAATTAGTTACAGTTAAGTCAAGTCAAGATAATATCGAGATAGAGTTTAAGTCTCAATCCTATTTACAACAACAAGTCCGTTCTATGGTTGGATGTTTAAAATATGTTGGTGAAAAAAAATGGGATTTGAAGAAGTTTGTATATGTCATGAATTCAAAAAAAAGAAATTTATGCGCTCCTCCAGCTCCTCCTGAAGGACTTTATTTAGTGAGAATTATTTATTAATTTTTTTTTATTACTCATGGCAAATTTTTTATTAATACGCCATCTTGATTCTTCCCTCAAAATATATCCACAGCAATTTTTGGAGCCACATTTGCACGGAAATTGTTTGTAATCCTCATCATAGCCGAAACCATAATCACAAGTAAATTCCTCACCTTTTTTGATATCTCTAATCGCTGCAATCCAAACTTTGAGACCCTTCCCATTGTAATCACAATTATTATCACATGAATGATTCACTAAACCTGCAACATTCCATTTGAAATCTCCATCAAGAGTATATTTTTTATTTAAAGTGAACAAATAGATCGGTTTTTTGTTATCAAACTTAGAAGACTCATCAACTTCTTTATTTGTTATTATTTTTCCAACGTAATCAATTATTTTTGTACCTTCTTTAATATCACGTGTTGCGTAAAGACCTCGACCTTTATTATCAATTTTTGATTTTTTTATTTTGTATAATCTCATACTGCTGATTTACAATGAACTATATATTAATCAATTGAATTCAATAAGTGCGTTAACATGTTCGTTAGCACTTTCAGCTAAAGCATTTAAATCATACCCACCTTCAAGTATCGAAACAACTTTTCCTTTAGTAAATTTATTAGTAGCTGACAAAGTTCTTTTAGTTATCTCATAGAAATCTTTTGAGTTTAGTTGAAATTGAGCTAATGGATCGTCTTTATGTGCATCAAAACCTGCTGAGAATAAAAGAAAATCGGGTTTATATTCTATTAATCTATCTAAAACCCTATCAAATGCGTTAAAGTATTGTTCAGAATTTGTACCAGCTGGTAATGGTATGTTTAGAGAGTTGTTAAAATCACCTTTATCTTTATCTGTTCCTCCTCCTGGATAAAAAGGATATTGATGTGTAGAAATATACAATGAATTTTTGTTATTTCGCATAACATCGTAATTTCCATTTCCCCAATGAACATCAAAATCTACACATGCAATCCTTTTATACTTGTATTTATTTATCAAATAGTTTGTTGCAACCCCAGCATTAGATATGCAACAGAATCCCATTGCTTTGTTTTTTTCAGCATGATGTCCAGGAGGCCTTGCTAAACAAAAAGCATTTTTGAATTGATTATTTTCTATTCCGTCTATTGCCTTAATTGTAGAACCTGCAGCATCAAAAACTGCTTTTTTACTTTCAGGCGACACAACTGTATCTCCATCTAAAAACTTCAGACCTTTTTGTGGAAAAGAATTATTTAAATTTTCAATATATTCTTTTGAGTGAGTCATTGCCAAAATATCATTAGGAACATCAACTGGAGTTTCCCAAATTAAATCGTTCCTTTTTTTTAATTTTTCTTTTATAGCAATTACTCTTTTAGGTTGTTCAGGATGACCGTCACCTGTATTATGTTTTTCATAAGAGTCAGAGTTTATAATTGCAGTATTCATTTAAAATAATTTTGTAAAATGCTCTCATAAATTTTTGTTAAATTTTTCAAATCTTTCAAAGATACTGCTTCATCAACTTTGTGCATAGTTTTTCCAACTAAACCAAATTCTAGACCAGGTGATATAGCCTTTATAAATCTTAGGTCCGAAGTTCCACCTGTAGTAGATAATTTTGGTTTTATTTTGGTAACCTTTTTTATGATATTTTGTATCATATAAGTTGTTTTATTTGGTTTAGTTAAAAAAGCTTCACCAGAAACTCGATAATCAATTTTGAATTTTGATTTATATCTTTTATTAATTTTAATAAAAATTTTATTAAGCCTTTTTTTAATAGAGCTTGAAGTATGTTTGTTATTAAATCTTATGTTAAATGTTGCTTCAGCTGTAGCAGGAATGACATTATCTGCTGTGTTATTTATATTTATTCTTGTAACTTCTAAGTTCGTTGGCTGGAAATCTTTTGTTCCTTTATCAAATTTAATTCTTTTTAATTCATTTAAAATTTTGACAATAATCGTTGAAGGATTATTTGCTTTATGAGGGTATGCAACGTGACCCTGTAAACCAAATATAGTCAATTTTCCAGTTAAACTCCCTCTACGTCCAATTTTTATCATTTCACCTAATCTATTCGGATTTGTTGGCTCACCCACTAAACAGAAATTAATTTTTTCTTTTTTCCTTTTTAGATATTCCACTACTTTTTTTGTGCCATTCACTGCATCACCTTCTTCATCTCCAGTAATTAATAAACTAATTGATCCACTAAATTTTTTATTTTGTGGTAAAAAAATGCTTACAGCAGAAATAAAAGCTGCAATGGAACTTTTCATGTCATTTGCTCCTCTTCCAATTAAATGACCATTTTTTACAGAAGGTCCAAATGGATTTGTTGTCCAATCTTTTATATTACCTGGGGGCACAACATCCAGGTGACCTGCATAACATAAATTTGGTCCCTTTATTCCAAACCTTGCATATAAATTTTTGACTGGTTTAAAACCTTTTTCTTTAAATTCTAGTATTTTTGTTCTGAAACCAAGTTTTTTTAATTTTTTTTCTAAAAATTTCATCACCCCAGCGTCTACTGGAGTTACAGTAGGAAACCTGATTAGCTCTTTAGCTAATTGTAATTCATTAATTTTTTGCATGTTTAATCTCTTAAAAGATCATTAATTGATGTCTTTGATCTAGTTTTTTCGTCCACTTGCTTAATTATTACTGCACAGCTTAACGATGGAGCAGATGGATTTTTTTTATCAGGGAGTGAACCTGGCACCACTACTGAGTATGGAGGAATTTTTCCATACGTGATCTCACCGGTTGATCTATTTACTATTTTTGTAGATTGTGTAATCAGCATTCCCATGCTTAATACAGATCCTTCTCCAACTATAACTCCTTCTACGACTTCAGACATTGCTCCTAAAAATACATTGTCTTCTATTATTGTAGGTAATGCTTGAGCAGGTTCCAATACTCCCCCAACTCCTGACCCTGCAGATATATGGCAATTCTCTCCAATCTGGCAACAACTACCAGCACGACTAAATGTATCCATCATCGTTTTAGCCCCAATGTAAGAACCAATGTTCACATAACATGGCATAAGAACAGCATCTTTTCCTACGAACGATCCTTTCCTAACAGGTGAGTTTGGGACCATCCTAAAACCTGCTCTCTCATGATCTTCTTTTGTCCAGCCAGCTGTTTTTCCTTTTAACAAATGTGCTTTATCATACCAACTGGAGTAAGGTCCATTTAAGTTTTCCATTGGATAAATTCTAAAACTTAGCATAATTGCTTTCTTTAGGTGCTGATGTGTTATCCATTCACCATTTATTTTTTCAGCAACTCTTGATTTACCACTATCCAAGTCATTTATTACTTGATTGATTGCATCCTTTAAAGACTGATTCGAATTTGGGTTTACTTGGTCTTTATTTTCCCAAGCATCATTTATAATTTTTTCTAAAGACATAATTTACTGACTTTTTAATAACCTTATTTCCTTAAGAAATAAAGACAGATTTTCAATTTTGTGTGAAATAAAATCTTTATCCGCATCCATCTTTCCAAAATGTTCGTCATTAATTAACCAAACAGTCGTACAGCCTCGTTTATGCCCAATGCTAAGATTCTTCGCAATATCTTCTATGTAGACTGTTTCTTTTGGATTAATACCGAATTTTTTGACCATAAGATCGAAAGTTTTTGCCTCAGGTTTAGGTACATAACCTGCGTCTTCTATATCAAATACTTTATCACGACCAAATAGATCATATATTCCAAGGTGGGTTAAAATATTTTTTGCATGCTCAGCACTTCCATTGGTGAAAATAAATTTTTCCATCTCTAATTGTTCTAGCTCTCTTCTCATAACTAGATCTTCTTTCATAAATGAAAGATCGATTGTATGAACATATTTTAAAAATTCTTGCGGTGGTATATTATGGTGAATCATAAGACCATTTAAACTTGTGTTGTATTTATAAAAATAATTAGTTTGAAGCTCTTTTGCTGCATCGGTATCTATTTTGAGCCTCTCTGAAATAAATTTAGTCATTCTTTTTGATACTTGACCAAATACTTTTTCCAAAGAATAATTATTATGTTTTCCATAACATACTCCGTCTAGATCTAACAAAAGATATTTTTTTTCTTTTAGATTCATTTCACTTTCTAATTAATGTTCCAGATCCCTTATCAGAGAGCAATTCAAATAAAATTGAATGTTTTAAACGCCCATCTATAATACAAACTCCTTTAACTCCATTACTCGCAACATCTAAACAATTTTTAATTTTTGGTATCATTCCACCGCTTATAATTTTATCTTTTATTAACTCATTTATTTTTTCAGTATTAATTTCAGCTATTAAATTTTTACTATTATCTAATACTCCTTCGACATCACTCATGATAATTAATCTTCTAGCATTAAGTTTTTTTGCTATGGCGCCCGCAGTTGTGTCAGCATTGATGTTGAAAACTTGATTATCTTTATTTAATCCCAATGGAGCTATTACAGGTACTTTTTTTTCATTCATTATCCTCTCAATTAATAATCTATTAATTTCTTTTGGAGTACCAACAAAACCAAGATCTCTATTTTCTTGTTCAACTAACAAAATATTATTTTTCTGATTTGTAATACCTTGGCTGTCACAACCTTTTTTTTTCAAGGCTTCTGTTATTTCTTTATTAAAGTTGTTTAAAACATCTTCAACAATAATTATAGATTTTTCACATGTAATTCTCAATCCATTAATAAAATTACTTTTAATTCCAACTTTATCTAGTTGGTTTGAAATTCTCTTTCCTCCACCATGAATTATAATAGTTATTAAACCTAATTTGTTAAGTATTGAAATATCATTAACAAAGTTATCAAACAGATTTTTATCAACTAAAACACTACCACCACATTTAATAACTATGTATTCATCATTGTACTTTACCAGGTAGTTTTTTACCTCTTCAATAGTGGGACCTTTTAAAGGCAAGATTTTTTTTATTTCTTCCTCAGTAAGCTTAGACATTAAGTAACAGTTTTAACCGTTGTTCTTTTCATGATTACCACTTGCTGAGCCATTGTTAATATATTGTTAGCAGTCCAATAAAGAACAAGACCACTAGGGAAAGGTGCAAGTATTACAGTCAAGAAAAGCGGAAAAAACGCAAAAATTTTTGCTTGCATCGGATCTGTTGGAGCTGGGTTTAATTTTTGTTGCACATACATCGATGCACCCATTGCTATTGGTAAAACTCCAATAACTAAAAAAGAAGGTACATCATAAGGAAGTAACCCAAATAAATTGAAAATACTTGTTGGATCTCTCTCAGATAAATCTTGAATCCACCCATAAAATGGCATTTGTCTCATTTCAATAGTTACAAACAAAACTTTATAGAGCGCAAAAAATATAAAAATTTGAGGAATTATCGGCAAACAGCCTGACATAGGATTTACGCCCTCCTTCTTGTAGAGAGCCATCATTTCTTGCTGCAACTTCATCTTATCATTCTTGTGTAGTTCCTTTAACCGAGTCATTTCTGGTGTAAGAGCTTTCATTTTTGCCATACTTCTAAAAGAGTAATTGGCGAGAGGAAACACAGCTAATCTTATACAAACAGTTACAGCTATTATAGCTAAACCATAATTTCCTAACATCTTAAAAAAATAATCTAACGCAAACCACAGAGGCTTTGTAAGAAAATAAAGAAATCCCCAATCAATTACTAAATCAAACTTGTCTATTTCAAGAGATTCTGCATAACCATCTACGACCTCTACTCTTTTTGCACCAACGATTATTTTAATTTCATTTTCTATAGAGCTATTCTCACTTAACTCCTGCGGGTTTGTTGTGATAAAATTAATTCTAAATTTATTTTTATAATCAAATGTTGTTTTAAATTCCTCATTTTTTACAGGAATGATAGACGTTAAGTAGTATTTATCACTAATACCTAGCCAGCCTTTTTTTGCAATTTTTGAAAATTTTTTATCCTGTATATCATCATAGTCTTCCTCAATAAGCTCATCATCCAAAACAGAAATTGGACCCTCATGAAGAATAAAAAAATTTTGTAAGCCTTCAGGAATCTTATTTCTTATAATTTGTCCGTAACTATAAAAATCATATTTTTTACTAGATAAATTTATTATTTTTTGTTTTACAGTGAATAAAAATTTACTATCTAAAGAAATTTCCTTTTCAAAAGTAATCCCTTGTTTATTTTTCCATGTTAATTTAATTGGAGATTTATCAGTAAGCCTGTTGTTTCCAACAATTGACCAAATTGAATTTGAGTTTGGTACATCAATATTTTTATCAGTTGTTACAAATCCTGTTTCTATAAAATAGCCATCAGCAATATTTCTCGGGCTTAGAAGCTTAATCTTTTCATCACTTTTTAGGCTTACTTTATAATCTTTTAATGTTAAATCATCAATTACTGCTCCCTTTAAGGATATTGAGCCTACTATACTCCCATTCTCAAAACTTACTCTCTCATTTTCTTTTAAAGCATCATCTCTAGAAATTTGAACTAAAATTTCTTTTTCTTCTACACTTGGTGTATCAGTATTTTGTTCAACTTTTTTTTGCTCAGCTAAATTTTGTTTTTTTATTGGTTGTTCTGGTATAAAAAAAAGAGAATAAAGTACAATTACAGCTGTTGATAAAGCTATAGCTGCAATGACATTCTTAGAGTCCAAGATTATACCACATCCTTTCTGTCGACTGGATCATGTCCACCATGACCAATCCAAGGATTACATTTAATAATTCTTAAAGATGATTTAAAAATAGCTTTAACAAAGTTATACTTTTGAAAACACTCTAAGCAATAGCTACTACAAGAAGGTTCGAATTTACATGAATTATAAAAGAATGGGCTTATAAAAAATTTATACAGCTTTATTAAAAAAATGAATGTTTGATTAATTATTCTCATTATTTAATTTTTTTAAAATCCTGAAATAGAGTTTCTTTTATATTTTTAAATTCACTATTTAACATAGTTGACTTAGCAATAACAAGAAAAGAAAAATCTAAATTTATTGACATCATTTTTACAGCGTCATTCATAATATTTCTCAGTCTTCTTTTAATTTTGTTTCTTTGAACAGCATTTCCAATTTTTTTTTTGACAGAAAACGAAATATTCAATTTTTTATTATTTTTTTTTTCTAATTTACCGAAAAAAATTATTACGTATTTATTTGAGATGCTTTTCTTTTTTAACAAATTTCTGAATTCCTCATTTTTGGAAAGAGCAACTATTTTGCTTTTCATTAATTAACCAGATACAGTTAATGACTTTCTTCCTCTAGCTCTTCTTCTTGCCAAAAGTTTTTGTCCACCTTTTGTTTTCATTTTTGACCTAAAACCATGTTTTCTAGCTCTTTTGATTTTAGATGGCTGGTAAGTTCTTTTCATATAATGTGATAAAATTTTTGTTAAATTTTGCTCTTTATAGTAATTAAATAAATAAATAGCAAATAGAAGATTTTATAAATACGATATCTATTTATGGAAAAAGCTAAAAAAATTAAATTAATCGTAGGATTATCTTATTTAATTTTAATATCTATATTTTTATTTATGTTTTTTTCAAATTATAGTTTTCAAGAAATAACATCTTATGATTTTATAAAAGAAAATAGATCGTATTTTCTTGAGCTTAAAAAATCAAATCTATTTATACTATCTTTATTTTTTTTAATTTTCACTATTTTGTGGGTTTTCCCTTTTTTAGGATTTGGATCTCCGATTGCACTTCTGGGTGGTTTCATTTTTGGAAAATGGATTGGCACAGTTGTAGTAGTCTTAGGTTTAAGTATTGGAGCAACTTTTTTATATATCTTTGGAAATTATTTTTTGAAAGATTTAATAAGAGATAAGTTTTTAAATAAATATCAACAGCTCGAGACGAAGTTTAAAAAATCAGAGTTTATATATTTATTAGTATATCGTTTTATAGGTGGAATTCCTTGGCAGTTAAGTTGTCTTTTGCCTACAATTTTTAATGTAAAGGTGAGCAATTTTTTTTTAGCATCATTTATCGGCATTATTCCCCAAATATTTTTAGTCGTGTCTATTGGGAGTGGACTTGATAAAATTATTGATCAAAACTCTGAAATCCCGAAAATGTCAGAAGTAATTCTTTCAAAAGAAATTTATTTTCCAATTTTAGCTTTTTTTTGCTTAGTGATAATTACTATTTTTCTTAGAAAAATATTTTATAGAAATTAGTGGTGCTCCCACCCTGTACTGACCAGGGAACTAGTCCTTACCAAGGACTTGTTATGCCATTTAACTACAGGAGCTATTCTTAAAAATTGTATAATGTGTATAATAAAGCATTTTTCCAAAATATTGCCTTAATTTTTTGACTAATATGATTTATATCTAATCAAGGGAAATTTTATGGGAATTCACTACGATTATAAATCCACAAAAAGTGCCAAACTTATGGAAAAGCAAGCCAAGAGAGAAAAAAAACTTGCAGAAAAAAAAGCGAAGCGTCTTGCAAAAGAAGGACCAAAAAAAGACAAAAATAAAGAAAAAGTTTTGGATGCCTCAAAACCAATAACATTAGATTTTCTAACTAACCCGAATAAAGAATGAGAAACATTGATAAAAAAGAGCGTTTAAGCTTAGCATTAAGAAAAAATTTGAAAAAAAGAAAATTGTTTCAAAAGAAAATTAAAAAGAAAACTAAATAATGTCAGTTCTTTCTGATAAATGGATAAGGAAGATGTCAAAAGATCTTGCTATGATTACGCCTTTTGAGGAAAAACAGATAAGAGGTAATAATATATCTTATGGCTTATCTTCATTTGGATATGATGCAAGAGTCTCTGATGAATTTAAAATATTTACAAATGTTAATTCAGAGATAGTTGATCCAAAGAACTTTAAACCAACAAATTTTGTGACAAAAAAAACGTCAGAATGTATTATACCACCAAATTCATTTGTGTTAGCAAGAACTGTTGAAAAATTTAAGATACCAGAGGATATCCTGGTTGTCTGTCTAGGAAAATCAACTTATGCAAGATGTGGTATAATTGTAAATGTTACGCCTTTAGAGCCGGGATGGGAGGGATACGTAACACTAGAGTTTTCAAATACTACACCCTTACCAGCAAAAATTTATGCAAATGAGGGTGTTGCTCAATTCATATTTCTAAAAGGAAATGAAAAACCGGAAGTAACTTATGCTGATAGAAAAGGTAAGTACATGGGTCAAGGACCAGAGCCAACACTACCAAAAGTATAAAAATGCAAAAATTAGAAGTCTTAGGAGCAAACAAGCTCAAAGGAATTGTTAATATCTCTGGTTCAAAAAATGCTTCTTTGCCAATTCTAGCTGCAACACTATTATCAAATAAAAAAATTTATCTAAAAAATTTACCAAAAGTAAAAGATATTGAAACCATGATAAATCTTTTGAAATCAATGGGATCGCAAATTAAATTTGATAAGAAAGATTTAATAATAAATAATTCAAAACAAAATAAAAAATTTGCCTCTTATAATTTAGTTAAAACAATGCGTGCTGGAATACTAGTCTTAGGACCTTTACTTGCAAAATTTGGTAATGCAAAAGTGTCACTTCCTGGTGGTTGTGCAATAGGAACGAGACCAGTTGATATTCACTTGCAAGCTCTATCAAAATTGGGTGTAAAATATAAAATTAGCCAAGGATATGTTCATGCAGCTGCACCAAAAGGTTTAATTGGATCCAAGATACATTTTCCTAAAATTTCAGTTGGTGCGACAGAAAATTTGATAATTGCTGCAAGTTTAGCTAAAGGAATCTCTATTTTATCCAATTGTGCGATTGAACCAGAAATTAAAGATTTAGTTAATTTTTTAAAAAAGATGGGATGTAAATTAAAATGGATAGCAAAGCGTTCTATTAAAATTATAGGCGTAAATCACTTAAACGAAGCAAGTTATTCAGTAATGTTCGATAGAATTGAGGCTGGGACGTATCTTATTGCAGCAGCAATTACTGAGGGGAGTTTAAAAATAAAAAATGTGAAACCACAAGTTATAAAAACAGAAATAGACATTTTGAAAAAAATAGGGGCAAAGATCAAAGTTAAGAAAAGTGAAATTCATATAGAGGGTAGAAAAAAAATTAAAAGCACAAATTTGAAAACTGCACCGTGGCCAGGCTTAGCAACAGATTTACAAGCCCAAATGATGGTTCTTCTTTGCAAAGCTAATAAAAAATCTGTAATTCAAGAAAATATTTTTGAAAATAGATTCATGCATGTAGCGGAATTAAATAGAATGGGCGCAAAAATTTTAATTAAAGGAAACAGAGCAATAATAGATGGAAATACTAAATTTGCCGCAGCGGAGTTAATGGCTACAGATCTTAGAGCTTCAGTATCACTTGTTTTAGCTGCGTTAACAACAAAAGGAAAATCTTTAATAAATAGAATTTATCATCTTGATAGAGGATACGAAAATATAGAAAAAAAACTGAAAAAAATTGGCGCAAAGATTAGAAGAGTTAATTAATGTATAAGAAATATTTGGCACAAATTATTGCAACTGACAGTGAAGGTTTGCAAATGATTTCAGCTTGTAGTGCTGGTGGCAAGGTAAAAGTGTCTAATATTAAATATCTTGGTTCAAATAAAGTTTTTCTTCTGTTTATTGAAAGGACTAAAATTGAAAAAGGTCAAAAAGATAAAAAAATAAATAGTATATGTAGATTTGATTTTGTTGATAAAGTAAAATCGAAAAATATTAACCAAAGTGACAAAAAATTAGAATTAGAGCTAATAGCGATAGATTATATGAAAAACAAAGAGAATTTTGAAATTAATTTAATTTTTGAAAATAATGCCCACATTGCTTTGACTACTGAAACAATTGAAGTAAGACTTGAGGATCAAAACGAGATAAGGGAATAATGAAAATCATAAATACTAACAGCAAGAACTTCAATAAATTACTTGAAAGATTGTTGACAAAAAGAAGGGCCAAAGTTCAATCAAATTTATCATCGGTTAGTAATATTATAAAAGATGTAAAAAAGAATGGAGATAAGGCTTTATTAAAGTACGAGAAAAAATTTAATAAAAATAATATTATCATACCTAGTCCTTCACAAATATCTAAATCGATCAGATCTTTGGATAAAAAGGTAAAGCATGCAATAGATTTAGCATATAAAAGAATTCATAAATTTCACTCTCTTCAAAAATTTAAAAATATTTCTTATGTAGATAAATTAAAAAATAAATTAGAGTATAAATACCTTCCCATAGAGTCAGTTGCTATTTATGTGCCAGGTTCTTCCGCCTCTTATCCGTCTAGTGTATTAATGAATGCTATTCCAGCAATAATAGCCGGAGTTAGAAGATTAGTAATGATAAATCCTGGCTTGCTAGGAAAACAAAATCCTGCGGTACTATATGCTGCAAGAAAATGTAAAATTCGAGAAATTTACTCAATTGGAGGTCCCTCGGCAATTGCTGCATTAGCATACGGGACAAAAAAAATTAAAAAAGTAAATAAAATTGTTGGACCTGGAAATTCTTATGTAGCTGCTGCCAAAAAAGAAGTGTTTGGTCAGGTTGGAATTGAAAGTATGACCGCAGGCCCCTCAGAAGTCACAGTTGTTTGCGATAGATACTCAAATCCTATTTGGGTTGCAAGTGATTTAATCGGCCAAGCGGAGCATGATAATCTTGCACAATGTATTTTGATTTCAAAAGATAAAAGAATGATTGAAAAAGTAAAAGAAGAAATATTTAAACAATTGAAAAAAATTCCACGTTTATCAATTGCAAAAAAAAGTTTAATGACTAATGGTATTTTAATTCACGCTGCTTCAGATAAAAAAATTATCGAAATAATTAATAAAATTGCACCCGAACATTTAGAGTTAAATATAAAAGACTATAAGTCTTTCGTATCAGGAATAAAGAATGCAGGTTCAGTCTGTTTAGGTAAATACGCTATAATGGCAATGACTGATTATAATGTAGGATCAAATCATATACTTCCTACTAATGGTTCAGCAAAATATTCTAGTGGTATTAGTGTGAATGAATTTTATAAAAGAATTTCTTACATAAACTTGTCAAAAAAGGGTATTGAAAGTCTTGGACCATCAGTTATAACTCTTGCAAATTATGAAGGGTTGCATGCTCACGCACAATCTGTGATTAAAAGAATTAGGAGAAAATAAATTTGTCAAAACAAGATTTACTTGAATTTAAAGGTAAAGTAACAGATCTATTACCAAACGCGATGTTTAGAGTTCAATTAGAAAACGGACATGTCGTTACTGCTCATACAGCTGGTAAGTTAAGGAAAAATAGAATTAGAGTATTACAAGGTGATAACGTTACAGTTGAGATGACGCCATATGACCTTACAAAAGGCAGAATAATTTTTAGGGGTTAAATTTTGCCTCGGTAGCTCAGGAGTAGAGCAGAGCCCTGAAAAGGCTTGTGTCGGAGGTGCGAATCCTTCCCGAGGCACCACCAAAACATCTTGAATTTCATCAAAAAGAAATTAACTTCTATGAATAATAAATAACAAAAGGACTAAGAAATAAGATGAGTACACTAAAAGGAACCGTTAAATGGTTTAACGGTAAGAAAGGCTTTGGATTTATCGAAAGAGAAGACAAAGAAAAAGATGCGTTTGTTCATGCAAGTGCTGTAAAAGCAGCTGGAATGAGATACCTAAATGAAGGAGATAAATTAGAATTTACTTTAGAGGATGGTCCAAAAGGTCCGTCTGCAGTAAATTTAAAAAAAGTAGACTAGTTTCAGAGATTCTAAAAGGGCGTTTTTTCAATAAATTGAAAGACGTCCTTTTCTTTTATGGGTTGAATAATTTAGATTTTTGATTAAAAAGACCACCATGATTATAAATTTAACAATTAATACAATTGCTAACAGACTCCACAAAATCTGTTTCCATAGCCTGTAGGCTATTTATTTATAATATAATTTTAATCCACATAAAAATAATATAAAAACAAGGAATGCCTGGGTGGTGTAACGGTTAGCACGAAAGTTTGTGGAACTTTAAGTTTGAGTTCGATTCTCAGCCCGGGTACCAAAAAAATGAATAAAGTAAATAAATTAGTTCCTGGATTACCTTCAGGATTTGAAGATCGATGGGGAAAAAAAGTTCTTCTTAAGAAAAAGCTTTTAACGGCTATTGAGAAAAATTTTATAAAATTTGGAGCTGAGGCTTTAGAAACTCCTTCGTTTGAAATTAGTGAAAACATAGGATCTTTTCTTGCAGAAGATGATGCTAATCCTATGTCTGATGTATTCTCATTTGAAGATGGAGGCAAAAACATAATTCTTCGTTATGATCTTTCAAGCCCGCTTGCAAGATTTTATGCTCAAAATAACCAAGAACTTCCATCAATTTTTAAGCGATATCAAATTCAAAATGTATTTAGAAATGAAAAAGCAGGAAACGGTCGATACAGAGAATTTATGCAAGCAGATTTTGATATTGTTGGAAATGTTAATCCTGCCCAAGCAAATGCAGAGCTTTGCAATTTAATATCAAGCACACTATTAGATTGTGGATTAAACAAAGATCAATTTACCATCAATGTAAGTAATAGAAAAATAGTGCAAGGCTTAATTAATGAATTAAAAATTTCTGAAGAAAAACAAACCAAAGTTATTCGAGCTATAGATAAACTCGATAAGCCTGGATTTGGCTTAAAAGGAGTTGAAGACTTACTGAAGAAAGAGAGAAAAGACAAAAGTGGCGCTATTACGAAAGGAGCTGAGTTATCAGATGATCAAGCAGCACAAATATTGAATTTCCTTAAAATAAGAAATTTAAAAGAATTAAAAGAAAATTTAAAAAACCCCATATCTCAAGAAGGAATTAAAGAATTAGAAGATGTATTTGAAATTCTTGGATACGGATCAAATTTAAAACAAGTTAAAACAAATTTTACTATAGTTAGGGGACTTGCTTATTACTCAGATTTTATTGTTGAAACTAACTTAAATTTTAAAGTCACTAATAACAAAGGTAAGGAAATTGAGTTAGGTAGCATCTGCTCAGGAGGTTCATATGCCAAACTAATTTCAAGATTCAGAGGGGTTGATGTTCCTGGGACAGGAATTAGCTTTGGAGTTGATCGATTATTATTTGCATTAATACAGCTCGATCAAATTAAAGTAGAGGATCAAAAACCAGTTTTGGTCTGTGTAATGGATCAAAAATTTTTGAATAATTATTATAAGATAGTCGATTTATTAAGAGAAAATAATATAAACGCAGAAATATTTTTAAGTACCAAAAAAAATTTAGGAAAGCAGCTAGAATTAGCAAATAAACGTGAATTACCAATTGCGGTCATTTGTGGCGAAAATGAATTTAAAGATAATACTATAACTATTAAAAATCTTAGAGGTGTCAAAGGTGAAAATAGCCAAACAATTCCAAAATCGAATTTGATAAATGAAATCAAAAAACTTATCTGAAAAATTCCTTAGATCTGTAAAGTCTAAAGGATTTAAGTATATCGAATTGCCATCTGTAATTGAGACAAATCACATTGTGCAAAGATCAGGCGAGAATTTTAGAAAATTTATCTTTTCATTTACTGATCAAAATGGAAATGAGCTATGTTTACGTCCTGATTTAACAATAGTTTCATGCCTTAGATATTTAGAAAATAATTTCAAAGGAAAGGAAAAAATATTTTATAGTGGACAGGCCTACAGAAAATCTCAAAATAGAAAAGATTCTATTATCAGAGATCAAATAGGGTTTGAAATTATTGGTTCAAAAAATGAAAAAATTGACGATAAAGAAATAATAAATACATCTTTAAATTCTTTAAAAAAATTAAGATATTCTTCAGGAAAATTAACACTTGGAAATGTAGAAATCTTCAATCTCTTAATATCAAAATTAGATATTCCAAAAAGATGGAAGTTAAGACTATGTAGACACTTTTGGAGAGAAGATTATTTTAACGATTTATTAAAAAGGTTAGAGTTAAACTCAGATGTAGACCCAACTGTAGTTGAAATTGACAAGAAGCGTTATCTGAAAATGCTAAAGGAAGATAAATCATCAATTATAGCTGGTAGATCTATCGAAGAAATTTTAAACAGGTTTAGTAACAAAATTAAAGATCCGAGACGTACAAGTAAGGGAAAAAATGTATCTAAAATTATTAAAGAGTTTTTAAAAATTCAATGTCCAATAAATAATGCTGCTAAAGAATTAAATAAATTTTTTAAAAAATACCAAATTAATTTGGTGGTAGATCAAAAATATTTTCCAATTTCGAGCAACAAAGTATCAAAACTAAACGTAATTTTTTCAACTTCCTTTGGAAGACAACTTGAATATTACACAGGAATGGTTTTTAAAATTGATATTAAATCAAATAATAAAATTAAGAATATTATTAATGGTGGTAGATACGATCAATTAATTTCTGATCTAGGTTCTAAAAATCAAGTCTCAGCAGTAGGAGCTGCTTTAAACTTAAATTACTAATCATGGACAATATGATAAACATAGGAATTCCAAGCAAAGGTAGATTAAAACAAGATGTTTTAAAGATTTTTAAAAAGAAAAAATTAAATCTTATTTCAGAAAGAGGAGAGAGAGATTTAATTGGCTCAATCAAAAGTAAAACAAATGTAAAAATATTGTATTTGCACGCCAGAGAAATCATAGAAAGACTCGGAGACAATTCTTTAGATATTGGTTTTTCAGGGCTTGATTTATTTAAAGAAAGTGAAATTAACACTCAAAAGAAAATTAATGTAAATAAAAAATTAAGTTTTGGAAAAGCTGATTTAGTTGTTGCTATTCCTGATCCTTGGATTGATGTTCAAACAATAGCCGACCTTGAGGAAATTGCTTTTGAATTTAGAGATAAAAAGAAAAAAAGATTAAGAGTTGCTACTAAATATCCAAATTTAACAAAAGAATTTTTATTTTCAAAAGGTGTCACTCAATTTAGATTAGTTGAAAGTCTTGGAGCAACAGAAGCATATCCTTTTACAGGATCAGCAGAATTAATTACCGATATCAGTTCTACAGGTGAAACATTAAAAGCCAATAATTTAAGAGTTTTAAAAGATGGCGAGATTCTTAAGTCTCAAGCATGTGTTTTTACATCAAAGAAAAATTCAAAAAAAAAAGGATTAAAGAAATTGATTCAATTACTTTCCAAATAATTTATCCTTAAAATAGACGAGGATTATTTTGATAATATCTAAATTTCTTAATATTGCATAAAGAGCTACTAAAATTCCAATTACAAGTATTATTTTCAAAATAAGATATAATTCCATAAAAAACGTTTATAATATAACTTACGAATCATGGACACAATTTTATTAATTATCTTAGTTTTACTGCTAGTAGCAACATTGGCAATTTTATATCTTAACGTTAGATCTAAACCAAAGAATGAGAACAAAGAAGCAGAAGAAATAGCAAATTTAAATGCTGAAATAGTTCGATTGAAAGATAGTTTAAACACTACAATCAATACATCTTTAAGCTCAATGTCGACCTCATTTAATGCACTTTCAACTGGTGTAACTAAAGATATGACTGAGGCCCTTACTAAAGTTGATGAAAAGGTTGGAAATTTTAATCAACAAGTACAACTGTTAAATCAAAGCCAAGAGGGGATTACTAAAATTTTAGCTGGGGTTAAAAAATATGGAACTTTAGCAGAGTATTCTTTAGGTGCTCTTATGAAAGATTTGCTTCCGGCCTCTCAATTTATGACCAATGTAAAGATGAAGGAAGATACAAGTGAAAATGTTGAATTTGCAATTAAACTTCAAGGAGATGTTCTGGTACCAGTGGACTCACATTTTCCAGCCGAAAAGTTTAAAGCAATAACAGATGCTCATGAAGTAGATGATAAAAAGGCAGCAGCGGATGCTAGAACTAAATTAGCAAGCGCATTTAAAGCAAAAGCAAAAAGTGTTAATGAAAAATATATCGTTCCACCAAAGACCACTGATTTTGCGATTGTTTATGCACCAACTGAGAGTCTTTATAAAGAATTAACAGAGTATCAAGATCCTAGCACTAAGGAATTGCTAACCCAAGAATTAATGAAAAAATATAAAATTGTAATTTGTGGCCCTAATACTCTATCAGCTTACTTACAATCTTTACATATGGGCTTTCAATCATTGAAAGTTCAAAAAGGAGCTACAGAGATTTATAATCATTTAAAAACAATCACTACTAGATTTGGTAAGCATTTTGACAATATCATTGTGCTTAGAAAAAAATTAGAAGAAGCTATGAGTGTAGTTGATAAGTTTGGTACTGATGCAAGATCAATTAGTAGAACTTTAGAAAATATAAAAGATCCCGAGCAGGTTGAGAAAGCTGTCCAAACAGAAAATGTAGAAAAATTTGTCGAAAGAAATAAACAAGCAAAAAATTAATTTCTTTTTTCCAAAAATAATGATTATAAGAAATCAAATGCGTTGGAATAAGAAATACAATTATCCTACATCATCAAGAGCTACTGAAGATGGAATAAGAAGGTACGTTTTGGGTAAAACTAAATTACCAAGCGTGACATCAATACTTGATGCAACTAAGTCTGAAGAAGACAAAGCGGCTTTAGCAAATTGGCGGGAAAGAACAGGCTATAAAGAAGCAGAGGCAATAACAAAAGCAGCTAGCAGCAGGGGTTCCCAGATGCATAATTATCTGGAGTCTTTTCTTTTGGGCAGAGAAAATTTCAGCTTATTTGAAGATAAAGATAATGAGCAGTATAAAAAAATGGCAAAAGAAATCATTGATAAAGGATTAATGAATAGACTAGAAGAAGTATATGGTGTGGAATGTACGATGCATTATCCTGAAAAATATGCAGGTACAGCTGATTGTGTTGGGTTATATGAGGGAAAAGAAACAATTATTGATTTTAAACAATCTAATAAACCCAAAAAAGTCGAATATATAGACTCATGGTTTTTGCAAACAGCAGCTTATTCCCTAGCACACAACGTAGTTTATAATTCAAATATTAATGCTTGTGTTATTCTTGTTTGCACAGTAGACAATTTATTTCAAGAATTTAAAATTCAGGGTTCTGAATTAGTTACTTATCAAAATTTATTTTTGGGTAGATTAAAAAGATTTAATGAAATGGGTAATTCAAGTTAATAAAATGGATAAAATTGTTATTTACGATACAGAAACGACCAATAGTACTATTTGGGGATCAATAATTGAAGTTGGTGCCGTTGTAGTTGATAAAAATTTAAAAGAGATTGGAAAATTGAATATTAGGGGTCGAATGCCAGAAGGGGAAGTTCCCAGTGCAAAGGCCTTACTTGTTAATTCAACTAGTATTGATTTATTGACCAAAGGTAATTATTCTCATTATGAATTTTTAGGTGCTGTTGAAAATTTTTTCATTAAGTGTGCTCCAGCAGTATTTATGGGCTGGTCAAACCTAAATTTTGATAGAAGAATGTTTCACTTTAATTTTTTTAAGGGTAATCGGTATCCTTATGCTACACACTCATCGCCCAATAGTGAACATGATGGTTTACATATAGCAAGAGCCGCACAAACATTAAATCCCAATACATTAAAAACAGAATTAACAGAGGCAGGAAATCCAAGCCTTGCCTTAGAATCTTTGTCTAGAATGCAAGGCTTTGATACTTCAGCCAGTCACACAGCTTATGTGGATGCACAAAACTCACTAAAGGTTCTTAGAATTATAAAAGATAAGCATAAAGAAAATTGGGATACATTTTTAAAAACATCAACAAAAACAAGCGTAGAAACATTTTTAAAAAATGAGGGCATATATTCTATTTTTGAAAACGTGAAGGGAAGAAATATGATGTATCTTACTGGTACACTACATCCAAATCATTGCTTTCATCCATCTTACGCATCTTGGGGATATGTTTGGGACTTAAGAAGGGATCCAGAACCATTATTAGATTTACCTGTTAATCAACTTAGGGATATTTTGAAAAAAATGAGTCCTAAAGCTTTAAGAGTTTTAAAAACAAACAAAGCTCCAGTAGTTTTAGATAAACAGTTCGCATTAAAACAAAAGCCATATTCAGATTTAGATTTAGATACAATTAAAAAGAGAGCAAATTTAGTCAGAAATAGTGAAAATTTTTGTAAAAATATTCAAGCTATAAATAGAGAAGCCGCAGAGGAAAAGGAACAAACTAAAACTCAAGAAGATTTGCTGCCCGAGGAAACTTTATATGAAAAATTTATACCTAATAAAGATACTGCTTTATTCAAAACATGGCATAGCTCGTCATGGGAGGATAAATTGAGATTATTAGATAAGTTTCAGGATAAAAGATGTAGTTGGTTTGGCCAAAAAATTATTTATCAAGAAGCACCACAAATTTTACCACCAGATTTGTATAAAAATATTAAAAGTGAAATTGCTAGAAGAATATTAAGTAAAAATAAAGAAAAATGGCAAACAATTAATATGGCTTACACTGAAATTGATTATCTAAGAGACCAAGCCTCAAATAGGGATGATGAGGAAGAATTAAAAAAACTAGATGAAATTAACCAATTTATTATGTCTATAGAAAAAAAATATGAAATTGCCTAGTTGACTTTAAGAAACAAATTAATAGAAAGGATTTATGTTAACAGATTTTAAAGATGAAGATTTTGATAATAAAATCAAAAATGAAGATGTTTCTGTAATTCAATTCAGTGCAGCATGGTGTGGTCCTTGTAAAGCTCTTAAGCCGATAATGGATAAACTAGCTGACGAATATAAAGGAAAAGCGAGTTTTTATTATGCAGACATTGAGGATGGTGGAATAAATACTGGTAGTGTTGCTGGAATAAGAGGGGTACCAACAGTTATAATTTATAAAAAAGGTGTTGAAGTTGATAGAAAAGTTGGCGGGGTTCCTGAAAGTAATATGAAAGAATTTTTAGAAAAAAATATCTAATTTAAATTTAAAAACTCTCCGCTTAAATATAAAGAACCAGTAACTATTAATAAATCATTTTCTTCAAAACGAATTGATTGAATTGCTTCTTTGATACTTTTTTTATACTGAACATTAGGAATATTTTTGAATTTTTCTCTCAGCTTTTCGCCACTGATTGCGTTAGGTTGGTTTGGTATGTCGATTGTCGTTAAAGAGGTAATATTTTTAAAATAAGATATATATTTTTCATGGTCTTTATTTGCCATCATTCCTAAAATTACATGTTTTCTACAATTTAAGGTTTGAAGATATTCATTTAAAACTCTAGATCCATCTTCATTGTGACTTCCATCTAACAATAACCGGTTATTTTTGATTAGATTTTTAAGTTTTCCTGATTTTATTTCTTGTAATCTTGCAATACTTTTAATGTTAACAATCCCACTTTTAATATCTTCATCTTTTATACCTATATTAATTTGTCTTAAAGTTGCAACTGCTGTTGAAATGTTCTCTAATTGAAATTGTCCCAGAATATTTGGTAATGGAAGTTTTAACCCTCCTAATTTATCCTCATAATAAAAGAAACCATTTTCCCCATTTGTATAACTAAAATCCTCGTTAAAATATAATTTTTTGGATGAATTCTTAGAAATTACTTTTTTAATATATTCAGTCGTATCTTTGGAGTTTTGTTTAGATACAACTATGTTCGAATTTAAAAGAGATGATGTTTTTTCAAATACAATTTTTTCTACTGTTTGTTGATCTTTTGGAAGCCAATCAAGATGATCTTTACTTATTGAGCATATAACACTAGCTAAATTGTTTTTAAGAATATTTGTTGCATCAAATCGATGAAATAGTCCTGCTTCAATTAAATTTATATTATCAGGATATTGTGCAGCCTTAAGAAAATAGCATGCAGTTAATATTTCAAAAAATGTTATTTGTTGATTGTCATTAATTTTTTCAACTTCTTCAAAAAGATGAGTTAATTTTTTGTCCTCTAACTCTTTATTATCAAAAATAAATCTCTCATTAATTCTTTGAATATGAGGACTTGTATAAACATTACATTTTATTTTTGACTCTTTTAGGATTGAGAAAATAGCATTTATTGTTGAGTATTTGCCATTGGTACCCACTATAGAAATTGCTTTAATCTTATCTTGAGGATTACCTAATTTTTTACAAAGGTTTTTTATACGATCTAAACTTAGATCAATTTCCTTAGGATGCAGCTTTTGTAAGCGATTGACTACCTTCTGAAGTTTCATTTTCTTCAGTGTTTATAACAGAATTTTTCTTTAACAATATTGATAATAAAGTTCCAATTTTTTCAGTAAGATCTTTTCTTTCAACAATTAGGTCTACAAAACCTGTTTTTTCAACATACTCGCTTTTTTGAAAGCCCTCGGGTAGCTCCTCTTTTACAGTGCCTTGAATTACTCTAGCTCCAGCAAAAGCAATCAAAGCACCAGGCTCTGCGATATGTATATCTCCTAACATTGCATATGAGGCTGTAATTCCTCCAGCTGTTGGATCAGTTATACAAACTAAATATGGTAAATTTTTTTCTTTTAACTCATTTATCGCTATAGTAGTTCTGGTCATTTGGGACAATGATATAAGACTTTCCATCATTCTCATACCACCACCAGCACTTACACATATAAATGGAGTATTATTTTCTATTGCATGTTGGATACCATACAGAAAAGCTTCTCCCTCAGCTGCTGCCATTGAAGCACCTAAAAAATTAAAATCAGATGCCACCGCGGTTACTTTAATATTATTGATTGAGCCACAAACAACCATCATTCCACAGTCCATGCCTGTTTTTTTTCTAGCACCTTTAAGTCTATCTTTATAAGATTTTGAGTCTGTCCAATTTAAAGGATCATCTTTAGGGATAGGCGTTTTGAAGATCTCATAGTTATTTTTTCCAAACATTATATCAAATCTTTGTTTGGGATTTATACGATGATGTTTTTTACAATCAGGACAAACCCAAAGATTTTTTTCTAAATCCTTTTTCAAAATTGGTCCTTTGCAACAGGAAGTCCAATCACTATTGGCAATATCTTCTTTAGTTGCCCTTTTATGTATTGCAGATTTAATCTTTTCACCTGCTTTAATTATTTTTGTTATCCAATTCATACAATCTTATTTTTTAATCTTTTTACAACATTAGTAACATTTGTGACAATATTTTGTCTTTTTTTAATTGATTTAGAAATTATTTTACAAATTGCACTCCCAACGACTAAACCATCCGCTTTTTTGAGTGAATTTATAGTTTTTTCTGTAATACCGAAACCAATCACTATATTTTTTTTTTTATTTAAGCTTTTAATTTTATTATATTCACCCAAAATTTTTTTCGGTGAAACTTTCAATATTCCACCGGTAGTTGATAACATACTTATATAATATATCATATCATGAGAGTTTCTTATAATTTCTTTTACTCTCGATTTTGATGTTGTTGGTGAAATTAATTGGACAAAATTGATATTATTTTTTTTACATTTTAATGCAAAATTTTTATTCTCCGGATATGGAAAATCTACTACTATTAATCCATCTACTTTAACTTTTTTACATTTCTTAATAAACTTATTTTCATTGTATTGATAGATCATATTATAATAACCCATTAAAATAATTGGTTTGTTTTCTCTTTTTTTAAAATCTCTTACTATCGAAAAAACATCTTTAATCTTAATCCCGTTTTTAATTGCCCTGTAAGAACTAGTTTGTATCTGGCCACCATCTGCAATAGGAGTATTATGAGGAAATCCAAGTTCACAGATATCTGCAAATTTTGAGATCGATTTTAAAATTTCCAAAGATTTTTTTTTAGTGTTATCACCTGCAACTGTATATGTTAGAAGGGCAGGTCTGTTCTCACTTCTTGCTTTTTTAAATGATTTTTCAATTAAAGAGTAAGGCATTAATATTTTCCCAATCTTTTTTTTAAAATATCTCTGTCCTTCTTTGCGTCTCCACAAGAATTTACGATAATTATAGTATCTTTGCTTAATTTTGGAGCAATCTTAATAGCTTCAGCAAAGGCGTGGCAAGGCTCTAAACTTGGATTAAGTCTCTCATATTTTTTAATCTTCTTATAAGCATTTAATGCATCTTCATCAGTTGCATAGGTATATCTTGCTCTCTTAGTATCTTTCAAAAAGCAATGAATTGGACTAACACCAGGATAGTCTAGTCCAGCACTGATTGATTCTGTTTCTATTATTTGTCCCTCATTATTTTGACACACATATGAAGCAGCTCCGTGTAAAATACCAACTTTAGCATTTTTGCTTAAGGGCGCAGCATGAAGTTTAGATTTTTTTGGTCCTCCAGCCTCTACACCAATTAATTCGACTTGTTTTTTACTATTATCAATAAATTCACTCCAAAAGCCGTATGCAGAACTTCCACCGCCTACACAATTAATTAATTTTAATTTCTTAGGAATTTTTTTGAACTCATCTTTAATTTGTTTTTTAAGTTCCCTTGAAATTTGAGCAGTGCTCCATCCACAAATTTTTACAAAAATATTAGGCCCCACTGTTGAACCTACACACATATGAGTGTTATCGCAATTAGAGACCCAGTATCTCATACATTCACTAACCGCATCAACTAAAGTTTGACTTCCTGTGTAAACTGGAATTATTTCAGCTCCATTCTTTCTCATTGCATCACAATTTGGTTTTTGCCTTTTTATATCTTTCGCACCCATAAAGATTTTGCATTTAAGACCAAACTTTTTTGCAGCCATACTGAGCATTTTTCCTGCATATCCTGCACCAGTATCTCCAACAATATATTTTTTTCCCATAGCTTTACAAATTAGTGAGTGCACTGTTGCATTATAAATTTTATGTGCTCCACCATTAGCTTCTGAGACCACTTTTGCCCAAATTTGAGCTCCACCTAAATTATTTGTCAAATTTTGTAATTTTATAAAAGGAGTTGGAGAGCCGATATAGTTTTTGAAATAAAAGTCTCTTTTTTTTATAAAATTTTTGTTTTTTCTAAGTTTCTCAAATTCCTCAGTTAAATCTGCTACAGGTTTTTTAAGAGTTTCAGGTATAAAACTCCCTCCAAATTTTCTGCCCCAAAAACCAAATTTATCGTGTTGATCGATCAAAGGAATCTTTTTTTTTATTCTCATGTTTTTAATTCATTTACTTTATTTAAAAAAATTTCTATTTTGGAAATGTCTTTAATACCAGAAGTTTCTAGGCCACCTGATATATCAATAATATCTGCTATTTCTGCAAAATTTTCAAGATTATCATCAAACTGTATGTTTCCTGCTATCATTACTTCTTTATCAAATTGAATATTTTTTAATAAAGAGTGATTGAATGACTCGCTTTTTTCATAACCTTTGCTATCAAATAGGTAAATATCTGAAATATTTTTATAAAGTTTAAATTTTTCTACATCTTTAAAATCTTCAATAGTAAAGGCTGATATTATTTTTTTATTATATTTTTTTTTTATCAATTTAGTTTCGTCAGGATTGCAATCATAAATTTGGTAATAATCAAAATTAAGATCTTTGATTTTTTCTAATATTTCAATGTTTGGTTTGACTAATACAGCAACAAATTTACAACTTTTTTTTTCAACATTTATTAATTTTCTAAGTTTTTCTATATTTAAATATCTTGGACTTTTTTTATAATTGCAAATAAATCCTATAAATTTAGGAGGCATAGGATGATTGATAATAAAATTTAATATCTCCTGATTTGTAATTCCACAAATTTTTGAAGTTGTAATCATTACTTCAAATGATCAATAAGTAATTGTATATTTTTTTCAATATTACCTTTTGTTAAAGGTCTACCTATAACCAACCAATCACTTCCGTTTCTGTAAGCTTGATTTGGAGTTAAAACTCTTTTTTGATCATTAAATTTTGAATTAAATCTAATTCCAGGAGTAATTATTTCCTTTTTAAAAATTTTTTTAACAATTGGCACCTCTTGAGCACTACAAACCATAGCATCCAACTTTGCTCTTTTTGCAATTTTAGCTTGATCCATTACTATTTTTTTTAGATCTTTATTATAGCCAATTTCTCTTAAAGATTTATTATTTAAAGAAGTTAAAATTGAAACCCCAGTTAATTTAATTTTTTTTGAAACTCTTTTAGATGCCTTTAAAGCCTGATATCCTGCA
The DNA here is from genome assembly GCA_902625825.1 of uncultured Pelagibacteraceae bacterium. Lineage (GTDB taxonomy): Bacteria > Pseudomonadota > Alphaproteobacteria > Pelagibacterales > Pelagibacteraceae > Pelagibacter. The sequence continues at coordinate 34,300 of CACOCL010000003.1, forward strand.
CTTATATGTATTGTTAAATAATCAATTTTTAAATCACTTATTGCTTTAATTGTTGATGCACAAGTATTTGGAATATCATGTAGTTTAAGATCAGCAAAAATTATTTTCTTTTTCTGCTTTGAAATAAAGCTTCTACCATATTTTGAGTTAAGGAATTCTAATCCGAACTTATATCCAAATTTTATTTTTGAATTTTGTGTCTTTCGAATTATTGTCTTAATTTTTAAAATATTAGTGCTATCGCAGGCAATAAATATTTTATTCTTTTTCATTATTAAGTTTTTTAAACAAATCTTTGGCCATTTTGAAGTGAATAGTCCTTTTTTTTGGAGTATTGACTTTTTCACCAGTTTTAGGATTTCTAGAAATTCTAGCTTTTTGAATATTTGTTGAAAAAACCCCAAAACCTCTTAATTCTACTCTTTCCCCCCTGTTAAGTGTTTCTTTAATTTCCCTAAGAATTATCTCAGAGAATTTTTCTAGGTCTTTTTTTAAAAAATTTGGGTAATTCTTAGAAAGTTGTTTTATGAGCTTAGATTTTACAATTGCCAAGTTGATGCTTCTTATTTATTTTTTTTCTTTATCCTTCTTTTTTAAATCTTGAGATAATGAAGAGAATGGTAAGTTCTTTCCTGACCCCTCTGCACCATATTTTTCTAGCGCTTCTTTTTTTTCAATTTCCTCTAAAAGTTTAATACTTAAACTTACCTTTCTTTTTTCTAAATCTAAATCAGCAATAGCACAATCAATTCTTTCTCCACCAGTAAATCTTGACGGTCTCGCATCCGCTGAATTAATCGCTATTTGAGACTTCTTGATTTGAAAGTCCATTTCGCAACCCTCTGGTCTTACTATTAACCCTTTATTGTCAGTTGAAATTATTTTAACAGTTATTGCTTGATTAATTTTTTTATCTTTAAACCAGTCAAATGGATCGTTTTTTGTTTGTTTAAAACCGACTCTTATTTTTTGCTCCAAGGATTTTATTTCTAAAACCTTTACTTTAATTTTATCGCCCTTTTTATATTTTGCTAGCTCTTCCTCACCATTATTTAAATAAGTTAAGTCATTACAATGTAAAAAAGCATCAATATCCAAATTTTCAATTTTTACAAATAATGAATATTCATTTTTATTTACAACTTCTCCATCAACAATAGATTCAACTGGATATTTTTTTTCAAATGTCTCAAATGGGTTCTCTAGAGTGAGTTTATGTGATATTGCAACTCGCCTTTTCTCTTTATCAATCTCAGTAATTATACAATCAATTTCATCTCCAACTTTAAGCATTTTTTTCGGCGAAACATTTTTCTTCGTCCAACTAAGTTCACTAGAATGCAAAAGCGTTGTAAGCCCAGGCTCTAACTCGCAAAAGGCACCAAAATCCATTAATTTTACAACCTTAACTTTATAGACTTTATTTAATTCGTAATTTTCAATATGTTCAAATGGATCAGGTGATAATTGTTTAACAGAGCACCCAACTTGTAATTTTTCCATGTCCACAGAAATTACTTTTAAATCATGTTTCTCACCAATATTGAAAACTTCATCAGGATGATTAACTCTAGAATACGAAATTTCCTGTAAATGTACGAGTACATCCAATTCTCCATTTACATTAAAAAAACAACCAAAGTTGCTATAACCTTTAACCTCAGCACCTTTGATGATATCTCCAACTTTATACTTCTCAATTATTTTCGCTTTATCCTCTTTTTTAAATGAAGAAATAATCTCTTTTCTAGAAACACAAGCATTTCCTCTTACTTTATCTAATTTTATTAAAGCGAACTTTTGAGGCTCATTCATTAAATGACTAATATCTTTTAGTGGTTTATCGCTAATTTGAGAGCCCGGTAGAAACATCAATGACCCAGTTTCTATATGCTCCACAATACAGCCTCCTTTACATTTTGAGGTAATCTTCCCCATAATTGGCTCATTTTTTTCAAAAGCTTCAACCAGTTTATCCCAACCTTTTATTTTTTGTGCTTTACTTGCAGAGACTAAAACTTCTCCATTTTTATCCTCAATTTTTTCCAGCAAAACTGAAATTTTTTCACCTAGTTTAATTTTATCGGTAAGTCCCATACTTTTTAGCTCATTGATATCTAATACTGGTTCACTTTTTAGTCCTTCAACGAATAGGAAAACAAATTTTTCTGTAATTTTATTAATTTTTCCCTCTATAATTTTACCCTCTTCAATATTGATTTTTGAGAGCTGACTATTTAAGAGTTTTTCAAATTCTTGTGACGCGGGGTTTTTAAGGTCTTTATAAATTTCCATTAATTAGTTAAATATATGTGTTTTTGTTTTATCATTTTTTAAAATTTCGAACTTTTAGTTAAATTTGAGCTTATAATCAACAATGAATTTAAGTTAATTTTTTTAAAAAATTACTTAAAATAAGGGTTTTTCTTAAATTATCTAAGCAAAATTGGCACCAAGACTTTTTATTTTACTAATAAATGTTGGGAAAGATGTGTTTACAGAATTTTTATCAAATATTTTCCAATTGCCACCAAAAACTAGTGCGGCAACTACACTTGACATGAATACTCTGTGATCTTTTAAAAAATTTTTAATTACAATACTTTTTTTTATTTGAAGACTTGGATTTCCATAAATTTTTATGCTATTTTTAGTTAATTTTGTTTTAATTCCCATTTTGTTTAAAATTTTTGATCCCCATAATAATCTTGGACTTTCTTTTTGATTTAGTTCAGAAAGATCTCTGAAATATGAAATACCGTCTGCCTTTGCAGCAACTAAAAAGATAAGTAAAAATTCGTCTATGGCAGCACTGTTCAAACTCTTTGGACAATTGATTGGCTTTATAGAATCTTTACTTTTCACCATTAGATCAGCTACTTTTTCTCCTTTGTAAATTTTTTTATTTTTCATTTCTATAAACACTCCCATCAATTTAAGAATTTTAATAATTCCTGTTCTTGATGTATTAACATTTACATTTTTAATCGTTAAATTTGAATTATTAGACAGAGCTGTTAAAACAATAAAAAAAGCACATGAACTAATATCAGAAGGCATATTGTAATGAAGTGGCTTTATACTTTTTCCACCTTTAATTCTTATAAAGTCAAATTTTTTTTGTCTTTTAACTTTTATTGGGAGTTTTAAGTTTTTAAAAAGGATCTCCGTATGTGTTCTAGATTTTTTTGCTTTAATAAAGGTTGTTCCTTTTGTATTAAGTGCTGCTAACATTACACTACTCTTGCATTGAGCTGAACCTTTTTTTTCATAATATCTTATAGGCTTTGGAAATTTTGTACCAATAATACTTATCGGCAATTTACCAGAATTAGTTTTAAATTTTGCTCCAAATTTTCCAAGAGGGTAAGTAACTCTTTCAAAATCTCTTTTTGATAAACTTTTATCTCCTTTAATTGAAATCTTTTTTTCGGAATGAACTAAAAGACCCAATATAAGTCTTCCTAAAGTTCCAGAATTTCCTGCATCTAAAATGGTATTTTTTTTATATCTAAAATTATTTAAACCATTTCCAAAAATTTCACATGAATTTTTTTTTAATTTATAATAAACCCCAAGTTTTTTAAGGCATTTTAATGTACTTATTATATCTTCTGATTTTAAAATATTTTTACATTTCGATTTACCCTTAGCTTGAGAAGCAAGCAACGCCCATCTTATAGAAAGGCTTTTATCTCCCTCGATAGAAAGTGACTTGTTAAATGGTTTAATTCTTTTTGAAATTTTTAGAAAATTTGGCACGTTGAAAATTTTAACTTATCTTGAATGACTCACCGAAGTAAACATTTCTTGCATCGATATTTTGAATTAGGTTAGTAGGAGTGCCATGCGCTACAACTTTACCATTATGAATTATTGCAGCAGTGTCAACGCATGCAAGTAAATCCCTTGCCTGGTGATCACATAGAACAATTGAAATATTATTTTTACTTTGCAAATTTACAATTATTTCTTGAAGAGTTTTTATAGTTAACACATCAAGAGCAGCAAATGGTTCATCTAAAAGAAGTATTTTTGGATCTGAAATCAATGCAATTGCAATTACTAGTTTTTTCTTTTGACCTCCTGATAAAAAATTTGCTTTAATATCTCTGACGGCATCTAACTCAAATTTAGAAATAAGTAAGTCTATCTTTTCATTCCTAAAACTAACGTTATCTATAGCAATTTCTGCAATTGCTTTTAAATTTTCAAAGACAGTTAATTCATGAAAAAAACCCCCATACTGAGGCACAAAACCAATTTTAAATTTAATTGTTCTTTGATAAATAGGATAGTTGTTTACTAATTCTGAATTTATAAAAATAGATCCATAATCTGGAGAAATTAAACCTGTAATTAAATTAAAAATTGTAGATTTTCCAACTCCATTTGGACCTAATAATCCTAAAATTTGACCACTATTTAATTTTAAATCTAAATTATCTAAAATAATTTTTCTTCCAAATTTAAGCGAAATTTTTTCGAGATTTAATATAGATTTTTTTCTCTTAAAAGACTTTATTCTAAATTTTTTTATATTACTCATTTCTATTTTGATTCTATCTCTACTTTGTCATTATTATTATTCATAAAAATTTCAACATCTTTTGAGACTAAATCTATAGTAATATTGTCAGTTTTCATAAGTCCCTGTACTCCTTCATATATTATATTATCGCTTATTGTCACAATATTTTCTTCAAAATTTAATATTAATTTTTGGGATTTAATAATGTTATCTAAATAACTGATTTTAATTCCTTTTTCAAAAATTGTGTTATAGCTTGAATTTTTAAATATCGCTTTATTAGATGAGATACTTAAAATAGATCCTTCTTCATCTTTAAAAATAGCATCAACTCCCTGCATCAAAACAACTTCTTCATCATCAATATAGGTAATTTCACTTAAGTCAGATGTAATTATATACTGAGTATCATTTTCAAATTTTACATCGTATCTCAAATTTTTTATAAGATTATTGGTGTTTTTTTCGTCAACTTTCTCTTTTTGAAGAATCTCAGTATTCGTTATTTTTTTTTCAAAGAGATATTTATTATAAAATAATAAACAAATTACTAAAATTATAATTAAAAGTAAGATCTGAAGTAAAAATTTTTTTTTCAACAATTTATCTCGAATTTTCTAAAATATGATGAATATGCAGTACCCCGATAATTTTTCTTTTGTTTCCTTTTTTATAGACAAAAGCACTAGTAATTTTTTTTTTATTCATTTGTATTAAAATATCTGAAACAAGAGTGTTTTCTTCAACTGAAAAAGGGCTCTTAGACATAAAAGAACGGATTTTTAAATTTTCAATTTTCCTTTTTTTTTGCAAAAGCCTTTTTAAGTCACCATCTGTGAAAATACCGCTGCTTAATCCTTTATTATTTATTATAACTACAAAACCAAGTTTTTTTAAATTCAAAATTTTTAAAGCTTTTCTCATTTTTTGATTTTCATTTACAAAAGGGATCTTATTTTTTGTTAGCATAATATCACCTGCTGTTTTTAATTTAGCACTTAGTGAGCCGCTAGGATGAAATCTTTTAAAATCTAGTTTACTAAAATTCTTTTTCTCCATTAAAGCTATAGCAATCGCATCGCCCATAGATAATTGTATGGTAGTGCTAGATGTTGGAACAATTCCGTGACCAGATTCTGTTACATTTGGAATTAATAATTTAATATTAGACGATTTATACAAATTTGATTTTTTATTAGACATTATTCCAATTAAAAGAACTTTATTTTTTTTTGAATATTCAATCACATTTTTGAGTTCTGAGGTATTTCCTGAATTGCTTATTAATATTAAAATATCATTTTTTGTAATTCTTCCCAAATCACCATGAGAGCAATCAGATGCAGAAATAGAAAATGAGGGAGTTCCTACAGATGATAAAGTAGCAGAAATTTTTGACGCTATAATTCCACTTTTACCAACACCACAAACTATGACTTTTGATTTACATTTTGATAATGCTTTTACCGTTTTTTCAAAAGAATCGTTTATTGAATACTTGAGTTTTTCCAATGCAATAATTTGTAAATCAATAACGCTTTTTCCTGTTCTTTTTATTTCATTTTTCATATTTAATGAGACCAAATATCATCTTTAAACAATGCAAGGTCAAGATCGACTCTAGTTCTTAAAAATTTTAAACATTGTTTATATAATTCAACTCGTTTCTCTCTTTTAAGTATTTTTTCTAACTCATCATGAATCTTATGAAGGTATATAACATCGTTAGCACAATATTTCTGCTGAGCAATACTCAGCTCACCTCCAAAATCTGAATTTTGAAATTGCTTACTTATATCTATGTTTATAAATTCTTTGATTAAAGTTTTCAGGGAATGGTTGTCTGAATAGGATCTTGCTAGTTTTGAAGCAATCTTAGTGTCTAAGATGTTGTTTGTTTCTGTTTTCAAGTAATACTTTATATGAGCAATATCAGCTCTTCCAAAATGAAAAATTTTAGTGATCTTTTCATCTATTAAAACTTTTACTAAATTTGGAGCTTTATAATTTGATCTGTCTAATTGGATTATATGGGCATCATTCTTGCCAGTTGAAATTTGTATTAGACAAAGTGGATCTCTCCGAACATTTAGACCCATGAATTCACCATCAACAGCAATTACGTTGCCTAAATTCAAATCATCTGGTAAATCTTTTTTATACAATTTAATATCAATACTCATACACTTGTAATTATATATATATGAAAGCAAAAAATTGTCTAATTTTTGGTGGTAGTGGTCAAATCGGTAGACACCTCATTAGAAAGCTCACAAAAAACAACTATAAAGTAACAGTGGTTACACGAAATATTCACCAAAAAAGCTATATTATAAAGACCCAGGCAAATGCTGGATATATAGACGTTGTTGAAGCTAATATTTTTGATGAAATAAAAATTAGAAAACTATTCGAAAAAGCAGATATTTGCATCAATCTAATAGGGATATTGTATGAAAATAAAAGAGGTTCATCTTTTAAGAATATCCACACTATTTTCCCATCATTGTTATCAAGTCTTTGTAAAGAGTATAATTTAAAAAAATTAATACATGTTTCAGCGCTAGGAATTAATACAGCGATTGACTCTAATTATGCAATTAGCAAATTAGAGGGAGAGAAAAAAGTTTTAGAGAATTTTCCTTTAGCAACAATATTAAGGCCTTCTATAGTTTATTCTATAGATGACAATTTTACTACTAATTTTATGACAATGTTAAGTAGGCTTCCAATTTTTCCCTTATATTATTCTGGTAAGACCAAATTTATGCCTATTCATTGCTCAGATCTTACAGATATTATTTATTTTGTAATATCAAAAAATATTGATACGCAGATAATTGAATGTGTAGGACCTGAAGTACTTTCTTTCAAAGAAATATTAGAAAAATTATTAATCTTAATTGATAAAAAAAGACTGCTTGTCCCATTTCCATTAGTTCTAGCTCAATTGTCTGCAAAATTTTTCCAGTTATTTCCCTCACCTATATTAACAGAGGATCAATTACGGCTTTTACAATACGATAATATTAATTCAGGTAAATACAAAACAAATTCAGATATTGGTATACCTAGCAACAAAAAATTTTTTGAAGAAGTAGAAAAATACAGTTTTATGTGGAGAGAAGGTGGTCAATTTTCAACAAAAAAATATAAATCTTAAATGATAAAGATAGAAAAACTATTTTAAGCTGATTTAATTTTTTTTTCTATGAATTCTGGAACGTCTTCTTTTTCATTTGCATCCTCTTTCTTGCCTTTTGGCTGGTATGCATATAGCAAATGAAGCTTGCAATAAGAAAAATCTTTTAAAGATGATCTTCCGCAAAAATAGAAGGACTTTTCATCAGGATGTCCTATTGGCCATTTGCATAAATTCTCGTCTAATTCCTCTAATTGTTTTGGATTTTCTGGTTCAAAGTCCTTTTCAATAATTAAAGATTTAAATTTGCTCCTTCTACCTCTTCTTACGTTAGGAGTTTTATTTATTAGAGAATTGTCAAAATTTTTGTTCGACGCTGCAGTTCTAGTTTTAATTTTTGCTGATAAATTTAATCTATGTGCTTTACCTATTACTGCATTTCTGCTGATACCACCTATTATTTCAGCAATTTGGCTAGCTGTATTTCCTTTACCCCAAAGTTCTTTTAATTTTTCAACCTTTTCTTCAGTCCAACTCATATTTTACAATATATAGTATAATATATTTATTAAAATACTATATAATGATAAAGAAGATTAATTAACAAGCAAATAATAGGACTTATTAACAATATTTATAGAGAATTTTAATTTATATTCTGCAATCGTCACTTGCATCTATTTACTTTAATTATAAGAGAATTATTAAAGCTTAAAGATTAAAATTTATTATGAGTTACTTGGCAGAAAATTATAAGAGAAGAAAACTATCTTTTAAAAAAGGAAAAGGGTCTTTTTTATACTCAACTGATGGAGGAAAATATTTAGATTTTTTAAGCGGTATAGCTGTTAATACTTTAGGACACTCTAATCCGAAATTAATTAAAGCCTTAAACTCACAAGCTAAAAAAGTTTGGCATGTTTCTAACTCATTTCAAATACCGGAGGGAGAAATTTTAGCAAAAAAATTAGCTAAGAAAACATTTGCTGATAAAGTTATTTTTGTTAATTCAGGAGCTGAAGCTAATGAGGCAGCAATTAAAATAGCAAGGAGATATTTTTATTCGTTAGGCAAACCAAACAAAAATAGAATTTTATGTATTAAAAATTCATTCCACGGAAGAACTTTAGCAAACATTTTTGCTAGTGGATCTAAAAAAATGACAGAAGGTTTTGGACCAAAAGTAAGTGGTTTTGATCATTTTAAATACTCCGATTTAAAATCATTAAAAAAGAAGATTACAAAAAATACTGCTGCAATATTCTTCGAGACAGCAATGGGAGAGTCAGGCATTAAAGTTCACTCAAAAAAATTTTTGAGAGAGGTAAAGAAAATTTGTACCAAAAAAAAAATTCTTTTAATTCTTGATGAAGTACAATGCGGCATAGGAAGATCGGGAAAATTTTTCGCCTATGAATACGCAAATGTAAAACCTGACATTGTTCCTATTGCAAAAGGTATTGGAGGTGGCTTCCCTATTGGAGCAGTTTTAATGACAAAAAAAGTTTCAAAATGTATGGTACCCGGAACACATGGGAGTACTTATGGAGGGAATCCTTTAGCTATGGTTGTTGGAAATGTAATTATGGATGAAGTTTTTAAAAAAGGTTTTTTGAGTGATGTAAGAAAAAACTCAAACTATCTTTTAAAAAATTTAGAAATTATCAAAGATAACTATCCACATGTAATTAAAGAAATAAGAGGAATTGGTTTATTAATAGGTATCAAAGTAAGAGTGGATTTAGGAAATTTTATAAATAAACTTACTAAAAATAAACTTTTAACCATAAGAGCTTCAGAAAATGTAGTTAGAATATTGCCTCCTTTAAATGTTAAGAAAAAAGAAATAGATTTAGCATTAAGAATTATCAACAAGGTCTGCTCAGAATATTAAGCAAATGAAACATTTTGTGAATCTAAAAGATATATCATCAAAAGATTTAAGGAAAATTTTAACAGATGCAAAAATAAGAAAGAGCAGGAGAAAAAAAATGAGCACTTTAGAAGTTGATAAAGGTTCTCCACTTAAAAATAAGTTATTAATCCAGATGTTTGAGAAACCAAGTTTAAGAACAAGATTAAGTTTTCATTTAGCAATCAAACAACTTGGAGGAGCAACTTTAACTTTAAGATCAAATGAACTTCATTTAGGAGAGGGTGGTGAGACATGGGAAGATACAGCAAAAATTTTATCAACTTATGGTGATGCATTTATGCTAAGAACTGATAATGAAGAAAAAATTGAAAATTTTAAAAAAATTTTGAAAATTCCAATTATAAATGGTCTAAGTCCGAATTCTCATCCTTCTCAAGCTCTTTCAGACATATTTACTATTGAGGAAATAAAGGATAAGTCAATCTCAAAATTAAAGATCGTTTGGATTGGGGACTCGAATAATGTTCTTAACAGTTTAATTGCTGTATCTGTAAAATTAAATTTCAATCTTTATATTGGTTGTCCTAAAAAATTTTATCCAAGTAAAAATTTGTTAGATTGGGCAAAAAAAAATGGTGGGAAAGTTTATGTTTTTAGTGATCCTAAGAAAGCAATATTAAATGCCGATGTAGTTATAAGCGATAAGGTTATTTCTTTAAATGACAAAGGAAATAAGAAAAAAAAGATAAATTACTTTAAATCATTCAGGATCACTGAGAAATTGATTAATTATGCAAAAGATGACTGCATTTTTTTGCATTGTTTACCCAGAGGGTCTGAAGTTGAGGAAAAAGTTTTTTTAAGTGAAAAATCAAAAGTTTGGCAACAAGCTTTAAATAGACTTCATGTTCAAAAAAGTATTTTATTGTATTGTTTCGGTAAATTAAGGTAGCGGAAGAGGATTATCAGAATTCTGATTTAAATATTTTATCACAGAGGCTCTGTCACTTTCTTTTCTTAGGCCAGCATACGCCATTTTGGTTCCTTTAATCCATTTTGCAGGTTTGATTAAAAAACCATTAAGTTCTTCAAAACTCCATTCTTTATTATATTCGATCAAAGCTTTTGAGTACTTGTAATCAGCTATTCCACCAATTTTTCTTCCAACCACATTATACAGTGCTGGACCAATATTATTTTTTCCACCCTTGTTTATTGAATGACAGGCTGCACATTTCTTAAATATTTTTTCTCCAGCCGTAACGTCCCCTAAAGCCATTAATGCAACAATATCAACTTTATTTTCAGTTTCTGTTTCTTTAGGTAATGAAGCAGTTGTAACTTGATCTACCTCTATTACGTAACCTGGTTTTTTTGGTTTTTCAACATGAAATACAATTTCTGAGAGCTTTCCAATCCCAATAACTAAAAGAGCAACCATTAGAATTGCAGCAATTATTTTGTTTATTTCAAAAGAATCCATTTTATAAAAATATATTTTGAACGTATAACATTATAAATTAAAAATTGCTTATAATTAAAATGTACAATTTTGCCTCTGGTAAAGTCCCTATTAAGTTAAAAAAAGAATGAAAACAATAGTTATAATCCCATCAAGATTGTCAGCTTCGAGATTACCTGGAAAACCACTATTAAAAATTAATGGAACATCAATGATTTCACATGTTTTTCAAAAAGCAAGTAAAGCAAATATTGGAGATGTATTTGTTGCAACTGAAGATCAAGAAATTGTTGATGATGTAAAGAGTAATGGTGGAAAAGCAATCTTGACGAGTAAAAATCCCAAAACAGGCACAGATAGAATATATGAGGCAATAAAAAAAATCGAAATTCAAGACATCGAACTAGTAATGAATCTTCAAGGAGATGAACCATTAATGAATATAAATGATATTAGAAATTTACATAATCATATGGTGAGAACAAAATCTCAAATAGGCACTTTAGCATCAAAAATTTCCGATAAAAATTTTTTTAATAAAGAAAGTGTAGTCAAAGTAGTCGCAAATGAAGAGCTTGACTATAACAAATTTCCTTTAGCATTAAATTTTTACAGAAAAGAGGAAAAACTTAATAAAAATACTTATCATCACTTGGGTATTTACTGCTTTCAAATTGAAGCTCTTAAAAAATTTGTATCTTTAAACCAAACAGAAAGAGAAATTGAGAATAAGCTGGAACAATTAAGGGCATTAGATAATAATATTAATATTAATGTTGGCCTAGCTAGCTCATCACCAGTTGGAGTTGATACAAAGGAAGATTTTGTGGCCATAAAAAAAATTATGGAATATAAGTCCTAATGACAAAAATTTTTTTTCAGGGCTCATATGGAGCTTATTCACATCTCGCAGCTTTATCGATAGAACCAAAGGCTGAAGTAGTTCCTTGCAAAACTTTTGATGAATGCTTTTCTAAAGCTTTAAATGACTCAAGTTCAAAAATTATTATTCCTGAGTCAAATAGGATTACAGGGAATATAGGCATTGAATACCTTATATTTAAATATAGACTCAATATCTACTCAGAGTATTTTCAAAAAATTGAACATAATCTATTAGCTTTAAAAGGCACAAAAATTGATGATATAGAAGATGTTTATTCGCACGCTCAAGCACTATCTCAATGTTCAAAATTTATAAAATCTAATAAATTAATCGAGCATGTAAGAGCTGATACTGCTGGCTCAGCAGAAATGGTTTCAAAAAGTAATAATAAAAAAATTGCAGCTATAGCATCTAAATTAAGTGCCAAAACTTATAATCTCGAGATAATTAAAAATAATATTGAGAATGAAGAAGGTAATCTTACAAGGTTTTTATTAATGGGAAAAAATATTTCTCAACCAGAATATGGTAAGAAAAAATATATAACTTCATTTTTGTTTAAATTAAAAAGTAAGCCAGCTGCCCTTTACCAATCTTTAGGTGGGTTTGCCATTAATGGTGTAAATTTAACAAAGTTACAAAGCTATCCAGAAAAAAATACTTTCGATTCATTCTTTTTTTTGTGTGATCTTGATGGGCACATAGAAGATCCAAAAGTGCAAAAATCTCTGGAGGAATTGGGTTTACATTGCCAAGATTTTCACGTTCTAGGTGTTTTTGAAGCAGATGAATTAAGAGAAAAGTAAAAATTAATCTTTTCTTGTGGATTAGAAATTATTACTGCTATAATAGCTGATGGAGGCTAGAGGTGGGTGCTGCTTGAACCCGACCAGATCTTAACGGAAGCAGTCGTAGAGACAGTTATTCAGGTTCTAGTCTCCTAATAAATACTTATGACAAAAAATTCAAAAGTTTTAGCTTTAAAGTATAGACCGCAATCATTTAACGATTTAATTGGTCAAAATATTATTTCAGACACAATTTTAAATTCTATTAAATCAGAAAAGATTCCAAATGCTTATCTTTTTACTGGAATAAGAGGGGTCGGTAAAACAACAATTGCAAGGATTGTTGCTAAATCGTTAAATTGCTCAAATGGAATTGAAAATATTTGTAAGGAAAATTTATGTGAAAATTGTGAGTCAATTTCAAACTCTAATCATATTGATGTTCTTGAAATGGATGCTGCAAGCAAGACGGGTGTCGACGATGTAAGGGATCTAATTGAATTTTCAAGATATGGGCCGTCTTCTGCAAAGTATAAAATATTTATTATAGACGAAGTTCACATGCTGAGCAAACAAGCTTTTAATGCTTTATTAAAAACATTAGAAGAACCACCAGAATATCTTAAATTTATTTTTGCCACAACAGAAATTAAGAAAATTCCTGTGACTGTAGTTTCTAGATGTCAAAGATATGATTTATCAAGAATTAAATCTTCAGAACTTTTTGATTTTATTAAAAAGATAAAAAATAAAGAAAATGGAAATGTCTCTGATGATGCCCTTAAGCTTATTGTAAAAATATCGGAGGGCTCTGTTAGAGACGCTCTCTCTTTACTTGATAGAGGTTTATTAACTTTAGATAAAAATAAAGAGCTAGACTTGAAATCTGCTCAGAAAATTTTTGGATATTTTGATAAATCTCAATTAATTGATTTGTTTTGTTTAATTTTAAAAGCAGAGGAGGAACAAGTTATTAATGTCTATAGGGAAATATATAATCAGGGCATTGAACCAAGAGTCTTTATAAATGATTTCTTAGAGCTTCTATATTATTTCAAAAATATTAATTTAATAACTCTTGAGAGCACAAATTTCTCTCTTAATGATGAAGAATTTGCTAGAATAAAAAAGATCGCAGAACAAGTTAGCTCTCATACCTTCATAATGTTTTGGCAGTTTACTATTAAAACACTTGAAGAAATAGAAATAGTTTCTAACCAAAATTTATCTATTGAGATGTTTTTAATGAGATTAATGCATCTAGTTTCCTTAAAACCCCCACAAGATGAAGAGGTGAAAAATAATGAGATAAAAGACATAAATTCTAACTATACAATTGAAACTATTGATCAAATTAAAAATGTTTCTCAGGAAAAAAAAGTTAAAATTCAAACTCAACCCGAAATAAAAGCTGAAAATATAAAATCTGTCAATTCATTTAATCAGTTGTTACAAATTTGCTCTGAAAAAAAAGAAATTAAGTTAAAATATGAATTAGAAAAAAATGTAAATTTAGTAAGTTTTGAAAAAAATAGAATAGAAATATCATTTAATGATAATCTTGATAAAAATTTTCTTAAAGATCTATCTTTAAAACTTTTTGAATGGACTAATGAAAGATGGATTATTACTTTAACTAAAACAAAAGGTGAAATATCTATTAAAGAAAAGGAGCTGCATCTAAAGAATTCTTTAATTGAAAAATCAAAAGAATCAAAAGTATATAAATCTATTTTAGAAAAATTTCCTGACGCATCATTAATTAACGCAACACCTAAAAAAAATTTTGATTAAATATGACAGACTTTAATAAAATACTAGAAAAAGCAAAAGAGTTAGAAGCCAAGATGAAAGAAAGTCAAAAGAATATTAAAAATATAAAAGTTGAAGGTGTTTCAGGATCAAATTCCGTCAGAGTAGTCCTTGATGGTGATGGAGAAATGTTAAAGATTGAATTATCAGATGATATACTAAAAGAAGAAAGATCAATTATTGAAGATTTAATTGTTGCAGCTTATAACAATGCAAAAGTACAACTTAAAAATAAAACATCAGAGGAAATTTCGAAAGCAACTGGTGGCTTTGGAATACCAGGTTTCAAGTGGCCCCTATAAAAAATGCAAAAGATTAATGAAATAGAAGATTTAATAAAATTAATTTCTAAACTTCCAGGTTTAGGACCTAAATCAGCCAAGAGGATTGTTTTAAAGTTAATTAATAATAGAGATGAACTTATAAAACCAATGATTAATAGTTTAGCGTCGGTTTATAAAAACATCACAAGATGTAATTCATGTGGAACCTTAAAATCATTGGCGCATGGTTGTCTTAATTGTCAAAATTCTAGTGGAAAATTTAGTAAGATTTGCGTTGTAGAAGATATATCTGATCAATGGTCAATTGAAAATTCAAATATTTTTCAAGGTTACTTTCATATACTTGGAGGAACACTCTCATCAGTGGGCCAGCGAAAAGAGGACTTACTTATTAACGCTTTAGTTGAGCGTGTAAATAAAGAGAAAATTGATGAAGTAATATTAGCAACTAGTGCAACAGTCGAAGGACAGACTACTGCTTTTTATATTCAAAATAGTTTAAGAAACTCTAGGGTAAAGGTAACAAAATTAGCACAAGGGCTGCCTATTGGAGGAGAAATTGAAAGTTTAGATGATGGAACTTTATTTTCAGCATTTAAAAATAGATCTAAATTGAGTTCAAACTCTAATTAGATTTTTTTTTTATTCTATTTGAATGCAATAATGGCTCAGTATATCCTGATGGTTGCTCTTTGCCCTTAAAAATTAAATCACAAGCAGTGTTAAAAGCTATAGAATCCTCTAAGTTATCACTCATTTTAATATAATTTTTATCATCTCTATTTTGATTATCTACTACTTTTGCCATATCTTTCATAATATTAGTAACTTGAATCTTTGTTGTTATTCCATGATGTATCCAGTTTGCAAGATGCTGGGAAGAAATTCTAAGAGTTGCTCTATCTTCCATTAAACCAACATTGTTGATATCAGGAACTTTTGAGCAACCTACCCCTTGATCAATCCATCTAACAACATATCCCAATAAAGTTTGAGCAGAGTTACATATCTCTTTATTTATCTCCTCTACAGACCAATTTGGTCTATCTGCTACTGGAATTGTTAAAAGATCATCAAGTTTCGCTTTATCTCTATTTAACAATTTTTTTTGTTCATCAAAGATATTTATCTCATGATAATGCAATGCGTGTAAAGCAGCTGCAGTTGGAGATGGAACCCAGGCGCAATTAGCACCTGCTTTTAAGTGGCCAGTTTTTTGTTCCATCATATCTTTCATTTTATCTGGCATTGCCCACATCCCTTTTCCAATTTGTGCTTTACCAGAAAAACCACAATTTAATCCAATATCTACATTTCTATTTTCATAAGCATTAATCCATTTAGATAATTTCATATCTCCCTTTTTAATCATTGGACCAGCTTCCATTGATGTATGCATTTCATCGCCAGTTCTGTCCAAGAAACCAGTGTTGATAAAGAAAACCCTATTTTTAAGACTTCTGATACATTCTTTTAAGTTTGCAGATGTTCTTCTCTCCTCATCCATAATTCCAATTTTGCATGTATATTTTTTTAAACCTAAGACTTCCTCTACCTTAGAAAAAATTAAATTTGTAAAAGCTGTTTCATCTGGACCATGCATTTTAGGTTTTACGATATATATAGATCCAGTCCTTGAATTATTTTTATTTTTAATATCATGTAATGCTGCAGTTGTAGTTATAAATGCATCCAAAATACCCTCAGGTATCTCTCTTCCATCTTTTAATAAAATTGATGAATTTGTCATAAGATGACCAACATTCCTAACGAGTAAAAGGCTTCTCCCATGAAGTTTTAAACCTTTTCCCTCTTTTGAAATATAGCTTCTATTTGGATTTAACTTTCTCTCAAATAATTTACCTTCTTTTTCAAATTTTGATTTGAGATTTCCTCTCATCAGACCCAACCAATTTCTATAACAAATTATCTTATCCTCATCATCTACTGCAGCTACGCTGTCTTCATTATCACAAATTGTTGTTACTGCCGATTCCAATATTATATCACTTATGCCAGCATGATCTTGCTGAGCAGCAAATGCCCTTGAATCTTTTAAAATTTCGATATGTAAATTATTATTTTTTAAAATAATTGCCGACGGATTATCAGCCTCGCCTCGGTGCCCAACAAATTTATTTTCATCTGCTAAGTCAAAAATATCAGCCCCTTTTAAAACTTTTAATTTTCCGTATTTCACAGCAAAGCTTGTAATCTGACTCCAGCTTAAACCTGCCAATGAAAAATATTTATCTAAAAAATCTCTTCCATATTTGATAACCATTTCACCTCTTAATGGATCATATCTTTCAGACACACTATCTTCAGATTGCTCAATTACATCAGTACCATAAAGACTATCATACAAACTCATCCACCTCGCATTAGCAGCATTCAAAGCATATCTAGCATTCATGATAGGCACTACAAGTTGAGGTCCTGCTATATTTTTTATCTCTTCATCAACATTCTCAGTTTCTATTTTAAAATCAGGTCCTTCGTTTTTTAAATAACCAATTTCTAATAAAAATTTTTTATACTCATTTATATCAGTTTCTTTATCTTTTCTTTTTTGATGCCATTCATTAATTTTTTTTTGTAAATCTTCGCGTATATTTAATAATTCTAAATTTTTAGGTGCCAATTCATGGACTACTTTATCAAATCCTGACCAAAATTTATCTGGAGAAATATTTAAATCCTTCAATAGTTCATCATTTACAAAATTAAGCAATTCTTTTGAAACTTTTAAAGTTTTTATAGTTTGATAATTAACAGTCATAATTTAATTTTTAAAACTCAAGTAAAATTAAGTCAAATAATTTATAGAAGCATCGACATTTTATTGTCATTTTTTAAACTTATGTATTAATAATATTTAAATGAAAAATTATCTTAATTTTGAGACAGATATTAAAGATTTAGAGGCCGAAATAGAGAAATTAAAAGATCCATATAATCAAAGTGGCTTGACTGAGGTAGATACTCAAAAAATTTTAAAAACACAAGATGAGATAGACGAGAAATTGAGATTAATTTATTCATCTTTAGATCCATGGCAAACAACAATGGTTGCAAGACATGAGGACAGACCAAAGTCAAAATTTTTTATAGATAATTTGTTTGATGATTTTATTCCATTATCAGGAGATAGACATTATGCAGAAGATAAATCAGTATTAACAGGTTTTGCAAAATTTAATGGTCAATCTGTTTTAGTGATTGGCCAAGAAAAAGGAGAAGACTTAGATTCTAGAATTGAAAGAAATTTTGGTATGATGAGACCAGAGGGTTATAGGAAAACTATAAGATTAATGGAATTAGCTGAGAAATTTAAAATTCCAGTGATTTCTTTCATTGACACTCCTGGTGCTTATCCTGGAGTTGGAGCTGAAGAAAGAGGCCAGGCAGAAGCAATTGCAAAATCTATTGAGTGCTGCATGAAACTAAAAGTTCCAACATTAGCAATAATAATAGGAGAAGGTGGCTCGGGTGGTGCTATTGCTTTAGCTTCTGCTAATAAGGTTGTAATGTTGGAAAACGCAATCTACTCTGTTATTTCTCCTGAAGGCTGTGCAACTATTCTGTGGCGAGACCCAAAAAAAATGCTTGATGCGGCCAAAGCTATGAAACTCTCAGCAAAAGATTTATTGGACCTTCAGATAATTGATGAGATTATTCAAGAACCTCTTGGTGGGGCCCATAGAGATAGAAATTTAATTTTAACAAATGTTAAAAATTCAATAATTAAAAACCTTAATGTTTTTAAAGAAATGTCCTCAGAAGAGATTTTTAATGATAGAAAAAACAAATTTTTAAGAATTGGAAGATCAAAAGGATTTATAGAAAATATTGACGAACTCAGCTCTTTAGTCGATCATAGTGGTAATTTAAAATTTATTCAAAAACATAGAAATAATTTTTTAATAGCTTCGTCATTATTAATATTAGCTTTAGCTTTAATGATTATATTTCTATAAAGCGCCACAGCAGCGTTTATATTTTTTACCAGATCCACAGAAACAAGGCTCATTTCTACTCATTTTTTTTTCTTTTGATTTTGGATTATAATTTTTTGTAGTATCATCATCTTCTTTTTGTTGTGAAGCTTCTACTACTTTCAAGTTAATTAATATAGTAACAAAGTCTAACTTTAATTTATTTAGAAGATCTTCAAATAAATTAAAAGCCTCTTTTTTATATTCAACTAGCGGATCTCTCTGGCCGTAGGACCTCAAACCAATAACCTGTCTCAATTGCTCTAAATATTGAATATGAGACTTCCAATTCATATCAATTGACTGTAAAAAAATTCTCTTCTCAATTTCTTTTGATTGGCTTTCTCCTAAAAGATTAATTCTTTCTTGTCGTGATTTTTGAAATTTTTGAATTATTTTATCTCTTAAAATATTATCATTTACTGAGTAAAGTTCTTTAAGTTCAGACTCTTCAGTATTTCTTCCCAAAATTGATTTAAGTTTATTTTCAAAATCTTTGTTTTTAAGATCATTTTTTTTTAAAAATTTTAGTTGGATCAAATCATCAATAATTTGTATCAAAAAATTATCAGAGTATTCAAAAATTTGATCACTATCCATTGCGTTTTTTCTTTGAGAAAATACAACCGACCTTTGATCATTAAGGACATTATCAAATTTGATTAGAGTTTTTCTAATATCAAAATTTCTTGCTTCAACTTTTTGTTGCGCCCTTTCTAAGGCTTTATTAATCCATGGATGATCAATACTTTCACCATCTTTTAGCCCTAGTTTTTGTAAGATGTTATTCATTGACTCAGAACCAAAAATTCTCATCAGGTCATCCTCTAAACTCACATAAAATATTGAACTTCCTTCATCTCCCTGACGCCCAGATCTTCCTCTTGCTTGATTATCTACCCTCCTAGACTCCATTCTTTCTGTTCCAATTACAAATAATCCTCCTAATGATTTTATATTTTCTTTATTGGCCTGAAGTTCTTTCTCATCCATAGTTCCCTTTTTACCTCCAAGCTGAATATCAACACCCCTACCCGAAATACTTGTTGTTATTATTACTGATCCTTTTTTACCTGCGTTTGCTATTATTTCTGCTTCATTTTCATGATTTTTAGCATTTAAAACTACATGATTGATTTTTTCTTTTTTTAGAAGTTTTGAGTAGATCTCGGACTTGTTTACACTGGATGTAAAAACTAAAAGTGGCTGACCGATTTTATTACACTCAATAATTTTATGTATTATTGAATTATTTTTTTCTTCCTCAGTTCTAAAAATTTGGTCATTGAAATCTTTTCTGATCATGCTCTTGTTCGTTGGTATTACTACAACTGGTAAACCGTAAATTTCAAAAAACTCCTCAGCCTCTGTCACAGCAGTACCTGTGCAGCCAGAAATTTTTTTATATAATTTAAAGTAGTTTTGATAAGTAATTGAAGCTAAAGTTTGATTTTCAGCTTGGATATCTATTTTTTCTTTGGCCTCTAAAGCTTGGTGAAGTCCATCACCAAATCTTCTTCCCTCGAGTATTCGTCCGGTAAGTTCATCTATTATTTTTAAAACTCCCTCTTGAACAATGTAATCTTTTCCATTTTCAAATAGATGATTTGCGCGCAATGCCTGATTCACATAATGAACTAAATTTAAATTTTCTGGATCATAAAAATTTCCATTTTTTAAAATACCGGCTTCAGAAAAAATATTTTCGATATTTGTAATACCTTCATTTGTTAATAAAATATTTTTATCTTTTTCATCAATTTCGTAATCATTTTTATTTAATTTTTTTATTAATTTGTCGATTGCTAGATATTGATTTGTTTTGTCTTCTGCCGCACCAGAGATCACTAACGGTGTTCTAGCCTCATCAATTAAACAAGAATCAATTTCATCTACAATAGTAAAAAAATGCTCTCTTTGAACCATTTCATTTTTTGAATATTTCATATTATCTCTTAGATAATCAAAACCGAGTTCACTATTAGTTGCGTATGTTACATCGCAATTGTAATTTTTTTTTCTTTCATAATCGTTTTGATCATTATTTATAAAACCAGAGCTTAAACCTAAAAAATTATAAATTTCTCCCATTTCTTGAGAATCTCTTTTTGCTAAATAATCGTTGACTGTAACTATATGAACGCCTTTATTTTCAAGTGCGTTTAAATATGCTGCGAGCACTATAGTAAGAGTTTTTCCTTCACCGGTTTTCATTTCAGCTATTTTTGACTCATGTAAAACTATTCCTCCAACAAGCTGAACATCAAAGTGTCTTTCTTTCCTAACCCTTAATGACGCCTCTCTTACTGTTGCAAAAGCTTCAGGCAAAATCTCATTTAAAGTTGATCCATTTTTTAACCTCTCTTTGAACTCCATAGTTTTCTTTGGGAAATCTTCGTTACTTAAATTTGCAAAGCTTTTCTCCATAGAATTAATCTTATGAACAATTTTGCCAATTCTATCTAACTCCCTTTGATTAGTTGATTTTATGAATTTTGATAAAAATTTGAGGGGGTTTAGCATTAGTTTTTGATTTATTATTTACTTATATCCTTTAATATAATTATTAAATATTTATTTTAAATACCATGGGCATTAATTTAAGCAACTTTTTGACATCTAAATCAAAAAATAAAAGAATGATGGAATTTCAAGATTTAGACCATATAGATGGCGTCTCTATTTCAACAGTAAGTGCAAACTTGTACAATAACCCAAGAGATGATCTTGTTATGTTTTATTTTAGAGATGGCGCAAATTATGCATCTCTTTATACACAATCCAAAATCGTATCTGAAAATATTAAATGGAATTTAAAACATAAAAGTAAAAAACTATTTTCACTTGTTGTTAATACAAGAAACGCAAATTGTTTTACTGGGAAACAGGGGTATAAGAGTCTTGAAAAAATAGCAGAAATTATCGCTGAGCAATTATCTGATAAACAAAAAGAAGATGATGCCCAACCAAAAAAAATTAAACCTAAAGAAATAATTTTTGGTTGTACAGGCACTATTGGAGAAGTTTTCCCCGAGGAAAAGATAATAAATAAAATAAGTGAATTAGTGAGCAAAATTAAATACACACAAAATAAGTATATTTGGATGAAAGCAGCACTTGGCATAATGACAACAGATACTCAGCCAAAAATGGCGATGGAAAACTGTATGATTGGAAATAGTGATATAAAGATTTTCGGTTTAGCTAAAGGCTCAGGAATGATTCAGCCCAATATGGCAACAACACTTGCTTATGTCTTTACGGATGCTGATATTCCAAATGATGTGTTAAAGAAACTTCTCAAAAAAAATATATCAAATACATTCAATGCAATTACTTGCGACGGAGACACAAGCACTAATGATATGGTGACAATTTTTTCAACTGGAAAAGTGAAACATTCAAAGATAAATAGTTTTAATGATGAAAAAATTAGTAGTTTTGACGAAGCTTTAAACAAGGTGCTGTTGAACTTGGCAAAAAGAGTAGTCGCAGATGGTGAGGGGGGCTCTAAGTTTATTAAAATATCTGTTAATAATTGTAAAACAGATAATGATGCAAAAAAAATTGCTTTTTCCATAGCTAATTCTCCACTAGTAAAAACAGCAATCGCCGGAGAGGATCCTAATTGGGGAAGAATTATAATGGCTATAGGCAAAGCTGGAGTTCTTATAAATTTTGAAAAATTAACAATCAAGTTTGGTGATGTGCTAATTATTCAAAATGGTAAACTAAATATGAATTATAAAGAAACTGATGCATCAGAATATATGAAAAACGATAACATTGAAATTTTTGTTGATATTGCAAATGGTACAAAAAATTTTATTGCATTTACAATGGATCTAACAAAAAAATATATTGAAATTAATGCAAATTATAGAAGCTAAAAACTATTGAATTTTTTTTATTAATTATTAAATCAAATATTATGATCAAATATAAATTAATTTGTAAAAATTGCCAAGAGACTTTTGATAGTTGGTTTGCGTCTTCAAATGAATATGAAAAATTAAAAAAAAAAAATTTTTTAAGTTGTCATTATTGTGAATCAAAAAATGTGATTAAAACTTTAATGGCACCTAAATTAATGAGTAAGTCTCCAAAGACTGAAGAAATGAAAAAAACAAAATTTAATGAAATCGAAAAAAAGATTAAAGAGTATCAGAAATTTGTAAGAGAAAATTTTAAATTTGTAGGAGATAATTTTGCTTATGAAGCAAGGTCAATACATTATAATAAAAAGAAAAACAAAAAAGGTATTTATGGGACGGCCACAAAAGATGAAGTGATGGAACTCAACGAAGAGGGCATAAGTGCAGAAATGATCCCTTGGGTAAAAAATGAGAGTAATTAGTTTTTTGAAAATTTTCCAATATAATTTATGGAACTATCTGAACTTATAAACCATTTATCTTTAAATAAATCAAATTTCATACCATTTAAAACATCAAGCTTTAAATTATATTTTTCTAAAATTTTAATTAAATCATTTGGTTTAACAAATTTTTCCCATTCGTGAGTACCTATCGGAAGCCAACGAAGGATGTATTCTGCACCAATTATCGCAAATAAATATGATTTTAAAGTTTTATTAAGAGTAGCTACAAACATGATACCGTTTTTTTTTAGTAATTTTGCACAAGAACTTAAAAAAAAATCTACATTTTCTACATGCTCTACAATCTCCATATTTAAGATTACATCGAATTTAAGATTAGAATCTAATTTCTCAGGTGAAGCACATTTATAGTCAATTTTAAGATTATTTTTTTTTGCGTGTAATTTAGCTATCTCAATATTTTTAGATGAAGCATCAATACCAGTAACTTTAGCACCTAGCCTAGTAAGTGGTTCAGATAGTAAACCTCCACCACATCCAATATCAAGAATTTTTATATTTTCTAGCGGCTTAAGCTCATTTTTAATTTTGAAACTTTGGATTAGGCCGTCTCTTATATAAGAAATTCTTATAGGATTAAATTTATGTAGTGGTTTGAATTTTCCTTCAGGATCCCACCATTCCTCTGCAATTTTTGAAAATTTTTCTATTTCTTCTTTATTAATTGTGTTATTTTTCATTAGTGAGTTGACTTTATATTCAACATGTATTTTATCAATATATTTTAATTTATTAAGTGGAGATCTTATCATGAAAATTGTAGTTTTGAAATTTGGTGGATCATCAGTTGGAACAATTAAGAAAATCAAAAAAGTATGTGATATTATCAAAAATTATATCACTAAAAATTATAGAGTAATTGTAGTTTCATCAGCAATGAAAGGTGTGACAAATGATTTAGTTAGAAAGTCAAAAGAAATTAGTCAAAATTTTTCAGAGAAAGAATATGATGTATTAGTCTCTTCAGGCGAACAAGTAGCTTGCTCTTTAATTGCAGGTAGATTAATTAGTAAAGGCATTAATTCTAGGTCGTGGTTAGCATGGCAGATCCCAATATTGACAATTGGTTCTCATAAAAACTCCAGAATTAATCAAATTAAAAAAAATGCTGTTTTAAAATATCTTAAAAATGGTGGCGTGCCTGTAATAGCGGGTTTTCAAGGAATAAATAATGAACAAAGAATAACAACTATTGGCAGAGGAGGATCTGATGCTACTGCAATAATGCTTGCAAAATTTTTTAAAGCAACAAGGTGTGTAATCTATACTGACGTAGAGGGTGTTTTTACAACTGATCCAAATAAATTAAAAAAAGCAAAGAAAATAAAAGTTATTTCTTATGAGGAAATGTTAGAAATGGCTTCACTAGGTGCTAAAGTAATGCAACCAGTTTCTATACAGGATGCAAGATTAAATAGAATAGATATTGAAGTTAAATCTTCATTCGTAAGTAAAAGTGGTACACTTATTACCAAAAGATCAAACATACTATCTAATAAAATTGTCACTGGCATTACATCAACACATAACGATGCAAAAGTAACACTAATCGGAGTAAAAGATAAACCTGGTGTGGCAGCCTCTATTTTTAAACCTTTATCAAGAAATTCAATAAATGTTGATATGGTTGTTCAAAATATTTCATCTAATGGAAAAGAAACAGACTTAACCTTTACAATTAAAAACGAGGATTTAAATAAAACAAAAAAAATTATTAAAGAAAATAAAAGCATAAATTTTAGAAAATTATTATTCAACAAAAGTGTTTCAAAAATTTCAATTATTGGCGTAGGGATGATTACAACACCTGGTGTAACATTTAGAATGTTTCAAGCACTTGCCAAAAAAAGAATAAATATCCAAGTTATATCTACTTCTGAAATCAAAATTTCAGTTTTAATCGACCAAAAAAATATTAAAAAAGCTTTAGATATTTTACATAAAGAGTTTAAATTACATAAGTAAGAAAATGAATATCAGACCCTTTAGAAATATTAATAGAAAAAAAACCAAAGTAATTTCTGTTGGAAAAGTTAAAATTGGTGGAGACAATCCGATTTCTGTTCAATCAATGACAAATACTCTGACTACAGATACTAAGGCAACAATAAATCAGATTATTGAAATTCAAAGTGAGGGAGCTGACTTGGTGAGGGTATCCTGCCCAGATGAGTCTTCTTCAAAAGCTTTAAAAGAAATTGTAAAACATGTGGATATACCTATCGTCGCTGATATACATTTTCATTTTAAGCGAGCAATCGAGGCTGCAGAAAATGGAGCCAGTTGCCTCAGGATTAATCCAGGAAATATTGGTGATAAAAGTAAGATTAAAGAAGTCTTATCTGCTGCAAAAAATAATAATTGTTCTATTAGAATTGGTGTCAACGCTGGTTCACTAGAAAAAGAAATTCTTGAAAAATTTAAAGAACCATGTCCAGAAGCTTTAGTTGAAAGTGCATTAAAAAATATTAAAATTTTAGAAGACCAAGATTTTTATAATTTTAAGATAAGCGTAAAATCTTCTGACGTTTTTTTATCAATTGAAGCATACCGACAACTTTCAAATGTGACCGATTACCCCCTTCACTTAGGAATAACGGAGGCAGGAAGTTTCGTATCAGGTAGCATTAAGTCTTCAATCGGGATTGGATCTTTATTACTAGATGGAATTGGAGACACTATACGTATTTCTTTATCAGATGATCCTGTTCAGGAGGTTAAAATTGGAAACGAAATACTTAAATCACTAAATCTTAGAAATCGAGGCGTTAAAATCATATCTTGCCCATCCTGCGCTAGACAGGGTTTTCAGGTAATAGATACGGTTAAAATTTTAGAGGAAAAACTATCTCACATTAAAACTCCAGTTACTTTATCAATCATAGGCTGTGTGGTAAACGGACCTGGAGAAGCTGCGATGACCGATGTTGGAATAACTGGAGGTAAGAAAGGTAATAACATGTTGTATTTATCAGGAATGCAAAAAGAAAAAGTTTTGACAGATGATATGATTAAAAAAGTTGTGACCGAGGTTGAAAAAAAAGCATCTGAGCTAGAGAAAAGTAAATGATACCAGAAAAAACTATCAAAGAATTAATTGATAAACATTTAAAATTGGAAAAAGATTTATCATCTGGAAATTTGAACAAAAACGAATTTGCTGAAAAATCAAAAGAATATGCTGATCTTAATGGAATTATTTTAGATGCAAAAAAATACTTATCTTTTGAAAAGGATCAAAATGAATTAAAAAAAATAATTGAAGATAGTAATACTGATACAGAATTAAAGAAAATGGCAGAAATTGAATTAAAAGATCTTAAATTATCAAACGACCAGAACGAAAAAAAATTAAAATTATTTTTGTTACCCAAAGATGAAGCAGATAAGAAAAATGCTATTATTGAAATTAGAGCTGGCACAGGTGGTTTAGAGGCAAGTCTTTTTGCTGGAGATTTATTTAAAATGTATGAAAAAGTAAGTCATAAGAAAAAGTGGTTATTAGATTTAATATCAATTTCTAAAAGCGAAGCGGGAGGTCTCAAGGAAGTAATAGCCTCAATAAAAGGAACAAATATTTATTCAACACTTAAATATGAGAGTGGTGTCCACAGAGTTCAAAGGGTGCCAGATACTGAGACGCAGGGAAGAGTCCACACATCAGCTGCGACAGTAGCGGTCCTACCTGAAGCTGAAGAAGTAGATCTTAAAATAAATGAGTCTGATCTAAGAATTGATGTTTTTAGGGCTGGAGGGCCAGGTGGACAGTCTGTGAACACAACTGATAGTGCTGTAAGAATAACACACATACCAACCGGACTTTCAGTTTCACAACAAGATGAAAAATCTCAACATAAAAATAAAGCTAAGGGAATGAAAATTTTAAGAGCTAGACTTTACGAACTAGAGAGAAATAGGATTGATAAAGAGAGATCTCAAGACAGAAAAACAAAAATAGGAACTGGAGATAGATCAGAAAGAATAAGGACTTATAATTTTCCACAAGGGAGAGTAACTGATCATAGAATAAACTTAACTTTACATAAGTTAGATGAATTTTTAGAGGGCGAGGCTTTTGACGAAATGATTGAATCATTAACTCTTCAAGCTCAAGAGGAAAGTTTGACTAATTTAAAATAAGAACATGATTATAGATGAAGTATTAAAAATAGGAAAGACAATTTTAAAAAATGCAGGTTTAAAATCCCCAATCCTCGATAGTGAAATCTTAATGTCTTTTGTCTTAAATAATAGTAGAGAATTTGTTTTATTAAACTTAAATAAAAATCTTGAAAGAAAAAAAGTTATTCATTTTGAGGATTTAATTACTCAAAGATTAAAAGGAAAACCCATTGCTTATCTAATTAAAAAAAAAGATTTTTGGAGGCATGAATTTCTAATAAAAGAAGATGTTTTAATACCAAGACCTGACACTGAAACTTTAATAGAGGAGATATTAAATTTTACAAAAAGTAAACACAATCAAAGAATTTTAGATATTGGTGTTGGCTCAGGATGTATCTTACTGTCAGTTTTGAAAGAAAAGAAAGATTTCCAAGGAATAGGGGTTGATATAAGCAAAAAATGTATATCACTTAGTAAAGCAAACGCCCAAAAACTTGGTTTAATAAATAGAGTAAAGTTTTTTCAATCTGATATTGACAATTTCGCAAATGGCAAATATGATTTAATTATATCTAATCCTCCTTATATAAAAAAACATGATTTGAAATATTTGGAAAAGGATATAATTGAATTTGAGCCTAAGTTGGCACTTGATGGTGGATTAGACGGGTTATCAAAAATCAGAAAGATAATTATAAAGTCATCTGAATTGATAAAAAAAAAGGGTAAATTTATTTTGGAGATAGGTCTTGATCAGAAAAAAAATGTTAAAGATTTATTAAATAAGAATGGATTTTACATTGATAAAATTGTACAGGATTTAGCTAAAAACGACAGATGTATAATAAGTACTAAAATTTAAAAAAAATATTTATGGTTACTTTTAGAAATAATAATGGCAGACGAAGCAATTTCAGACGAGGAGATAGAAATTTTAAACAAAACTCTGATAGGCCAAAATATGGTTCTAATTTTTCAAATAATGACAGCTTCCAACGAAAATCTCCTGGTAGAAATAATCACAATGCATCAAAATTAATAGAAAAATACAGCAACCTTGCGAGAGAAGCATTATCAAGTGGTGATAAAATATTATCAGAAAATTATTTTCAACACGCTGATCATTTTACAAGAATTTTGAGCGAACAAGAAAATATTAAGAAGTCAAAAAATTTGGAGAATAATATTGAAAATAATAAAAGATCTACAGAAAATGACAAAGATAGTACATTTTCTCAAAGTGACAGCGATAATAAAGATAACGTTCAAACTGAAGCAAATTAATTAATACCAACAATCTTCTCAGATTTTAGAACATCTAATTTAATTTTTTTTGTTTCAAACAATTTTCTTTCTTTGCCTTTCAAAATTTTACCAGAAGGTAATTTTAGTGTTTGTGAGTTAATTTTTTTGCCATTAACTATTACCTCGTAATGAAGATGTGGTCCTGTTGATTTTCCAGTAGATCCAACGTAGCCAATTATTTGAGCTTGCTTTACTCTTAACCCTTTTCTTACTCCTTTCGCAAATTTAGACATATGAGCATAAACAGTTTGATAAGTAGAGTTATGCTTTATAACAACACAATTACCACCTCCTCCACACCATCCTGCTTTTTTAATTATACCATCACCTGATGCCATAATAGGAGTTCCCATGGGTGCAGCAAAATCTGTTCCTCTGTGCATTTTATTAAATCCATCAATAGGATGTTTCCTCATTCCAAAAGGAGAGGATAGCCTTGCTCCGTTAATAGGAGTTTTCATAAGAGCTTTTTTAACACTTTTACCACTTTTATCGTAGTGGCCTTCGCTTCCTCTCTTATCGAAGTAGTAAAGTGAATTATCTTGACCACTTAGTTTAAGGTTTGCGAAAAGAATATTACCAGTTTCAATCACCTTACCATTATCATTAATAAAAACTTCGTACATAATTTGAAAACTATCACGTTTTCTTATGTCTCTTTGGAAGTCCACTTGAAAACCATAGATTCTTGCAAATTCAACAATGATATTTGCTGGAATTTTTTGATTTGATGCTGACTTATAAAGGCTTTGTAAAATGACATTTTCTTTATATAAAATATTTTTATTTAGTTTTGTGACCAGAATTTTTTGATCAAATTTATTTGACTCAGTATTTCTAGATAAGTATATTTTTTCCGTGTTTGTGATTTGGAAAATAAACTCTTTAATTAATGAGTTTGATTGATCTATTGTAAATTGAATTTTGTGATTAGTATTTAATTTATTGAGATTTATTTTTTTTGAAACCTTACTTTTTATCTCTTCGATCTCTTTACTGTTAACGTCATAAGACTCTAAAATTTTATCAAAGGTCTCACCTGGCGTGATTTTATGTTCAATTTCTTTGAACCTTGGCTCAAGTTGATTGAAAGTATGATCTAAAGTTTTTTGAAGATAAACGTTATATATAATTGTCTTATAATTACTGTAAATTTTCTTCTTGTTGAAATTGTAATAAGATGTCGAAATTATAGTTACTAAAATTAAAACAAATAGTGCAAAAATTTCTGCATTTTTTTTGATTTTAATTTTAAAAAAATTAATCATTAATATTTTAGTTTTAAGATTAATAGTGCAGCATTCCTCAAAAATCAAAAAAAACCCTTTAAAATTAAGGTTTTTTTAGCTATTTTTTCTTTATATAAGCTTGATTTCCGTTAATTTTAGCCTATAAGCAACAAACTTTCTCAAATAATTGTAACATTTGTAACATATTTATGAGGATTATTGAGCTTTTCGGCTCAATTAGCTATTTAAAAAGTAAATATTTAAGAAGAGAAGTGTGGACGGTTAAGGTTACCAAAATTTGTCGTACACACTTCAACATTATATAAATTTTATTCTTAGAATTTATATAGAAGCTAGTGTGCGCCGTTTTTAAACTTGAGAGTTTGATCATGGCTCAGAACGTACGCTGGCGGCACGCCTAACACATGCAAGTCGAACGAAGTAGCAATACTTAGTGGCAGACGGGTGAGTAACATGTAGGTATCTACCCTTTGGCCTGGAATAACACGAGGAAACTTGTGCTAATACTGGATAAGTCTTTACGGAGAAAGCTTTATGCACCATTGGATGAGCCTGCACTTGATTAGTTTGTTGGTGGGGTAATGGCCTACCAAGACTGTGATCAATAGCTGATTTGAGAGGATGATCAGCCACATTGGGACTGAGACACGGCCCAAACTCCTACGGGAGGCAGCAGTGGGGAATCTTGCACAATGGAGGAAACTCTGATGCAGCGATGCCGCGTGAGTGAAGAAGGCCCTTGGGTTGTAAAGCTCTTTCGTCGGGGAAGAAAATGACTGTACCCGAATAAGAAGGTCCGGCTAACTTCGTGCCAGCAGCCGCGGTAATACGAAGGGACCTAGCGTAGTTCGGAATTACTGGGCTTAAAGAGTTCGTAGGTTGTTGAAAAAGTTGGTGGTGAAATCCCAGAGCTTAACTCTGGAACTGCCATCAAAACTTTTCAGCTAGAGTTTGATAGAGGAAAGCAGAATTTCTAGTGTAGAGGTGAAATTCGTAGATATTAGAAAGAATACCAATTGCGAAGGCAGCTTTCTGGATCATTACTGACACTGAGGAACGAAAGCATGGGTAGCGAAGAGGATTAGATACCCTCGTAGTCCATGCCGTAAACGATGTGTGTTAGACGTTGGAAATTTATTTTCAGTGTCGCAGCGAAAGCGATAAACACACCGCCTGGGGAGTACGACCGCAAGGTTAAAACTCAAATGAATTGACGGGGACCCGCACAAGTAGTGGAGCATGTGGTTTAATTCGAAGATACGCGCAGAACCTTACCAACACTTGACATGTTCGTCGCGACTTTAAGAGATTAAAGTTTTCGGTTCGGCCGGACGAAACACAGGTGCTGCATGGCTGTCGTCAGCTCGTGTCGTGAGATGTTGGGTTAAGTCCCGCAACGAGCGCAACCCTCACTTTTAGTTGCCATCATTTAGTTGGGCACTCTGAAAGAACTGCCAGTGATAAGCTGGAGGAAGGTGGGGATGACGTCAAGTCCTCATGGCCCTTACGTGTTGGGCTACACACGTGCTACAATGATATCTACAACAGGAAGCAAAACGGCGACGTTAAGCAAATCCTTAAAAGATATCTCAGTTCGGATTGCACTCTGCAACTCGAGTGCATGAAGCTGGAATTACTAGTAATCGTGGATCAGCGTGCCACGGTGAATGCGTTCCCGGGTCTTGTACACACCGCCCGTCACACCATGGGAGTTGGTTCTACCTTAAGGCAAGGCATAAAAACCTTGACCACGGTATAGTCAGCGACTGGGGTGAAGTCGTAACAAGGTAGCCGTAGGGGAACCTGCGGCTGGATTACCTCCTTTCTAAGGATGAATGAAAGTAAAATTTCATTCTAAAAAATATACACGGTTAATGTTGACCGTCCTCATTTCTCTTCTTAAAAGTTAGTGTTTCTCTTGCATGGGGGCCGGTAGCTCAGTTGGTTAGAGCACACCCTTGATAAGGGTGGGGTCGAAAGTTCGAGTCTTTCTCGGCCCACCAATTTAAGATCATGGGGGATTAGCTCAGCTGGGAGAGCGCCTGATTTGCATTCAGGAGGTCAGCGGTTCGATCCCGCTATCCTCCACCAAACACTTAGCTATTAAAAATTGTAAATAAATAATAATATCAATATCTATATCCGAACATTAGTAATGTTATTAGCTAATGTTCAAATAAAAATTTGATTCAACACAGAATTTTTTTCTGTGCATAAATCAAGCGTTTAAGGGCGTGTGGCGGATGCCTTGGCACTGAAAGCCGAAGAAGGACGTGATATACTGCGATAAGTTTCGGGGAGCTGTATGTAAGTTTTGATCCGAAAATTTCCGAATGGGGAAACCCACCACTTTATGTGGTACTTTAAATTAAATACATAGATTTAAAGAGACAACCTGGAGAACTGAAACATCTAAGTAACCAGAGGAAAAGAAATCAATTGAGATTCCGTTAGTAGTGGCGAGCGAAAACGGAATAGGCCAGCAATTTTAATAAAAAAATCTGAATAGTTTGGAAAAGCTAACCATAGAGGGTGATAGTCCCGTATGAGTAATGTTTATTAAAATTCATGAGTAAAGCGGGACACGTGAAATCCTGCTCGAATATAGGGGGACCACCCTCTAAGCCTAAATACTCTTCAGTGACCGATAGTGAACAAGTACCGTGAGGGAAAGGTGAAAAGAACCCCTATTAGGGGAGTGAAATAGAACCTGAAACCGCATGCCTACAATCAGTCGAAGCTCTTTTTAGAGTGACGGCGTACCTTTTGTATAATGGGTCAGTGACTTAATTTATTAAGCAAGCTTAAGCCATCTAGGTGTAGGCGCAGCGAAAGCAAGTCTTAATAGGGCGATTAGTTTAATGAATTAGACCCGAAAACGAATGAGCTTACCATGAGCAGGTTGAAAGTAAGGTAACACTTACCGGAGGACCGAACCAGTTGACGTTGAAAAGTCTTTGGATGACTTGTGGTAAGGGGTGAAAGGCCAACCAAATTCGTAGATAGCTGGTTTTCCGCGAAAACTATTTAGGTAGTGCGTTGAATAAATAGATGTTTAGAGGTAGAGCACTAAATGGGCTAGGGGGAAGAGATTCTTACCAAACCTAATAAAACTCCGAATGCTAAACATTGTTCTTCAGCAGACAGACTGTGGGTGCTAAGGTCCATGGTCGAGAGGGAAAGAGCCCAGACCACCAGATAAGGTCCCCAAATTATGATTAAGTGTGAAAGGATGTGGAAATTCCTTAACAGCCGGGAGGTTGGCTTAGAAGCAGCCATCCTTTAAAGATAGCGTAACAGCTCACCGGTCTAATAGAGTTTCTGCGCCGAAGATGTAACGGGGCTAAAATCATATACCGAATCTGTGGATTTATAATTTTTTCGAAAATTATAACTGGTAGCGGAACGTTCTGTAAGCCTGTAAAGGAATACCCGTGAGGGATTCTGGAGGTATCAGAAGTGCGAATGCTGACATAAGTAACGATAAAAGAAGTGAAAAACTTCTTCGCCGAAAATCCAAGGGTTTCTGCGCAAGGTTAATCCGCGCAGAGTTAGTCGGCACCTAAGGCGAGGGCGAAAGCCGTAGTCGATGGAAATAAGGTTAATATTCCTTAACCAGATGGTAGTGACGGATCTTGTAAGTTGTGAGTTCTTAATGGATTGAACTTGCCGCGAAAAGGTTCCAAGAAATAGCTCCATCATAAGACCGTACCCTAAACCGACACAGGTGGATTAATAGAGTATATTTAGGCGCTTGAGAGAATGATGTTGAAGGAACTCGGCAAAATGCTTCCGTAACTTCGGAATAAGGAAGACCTTTTTTTAGGCAACTATTTAAAGGTGGCACAAGCCAGGGAGAAGCGACTGTTTATCAAAAACACAGGGCTCTGCTAACACGTAAGTGGATGTATAGGGTCTGACGCCTGCCCGGTGCTGGAAGGTTAATGCGATGGGTGCAAGCTCATTTCTGAAGCCCCAGTAAACGGCGGCCGTAACTATAACGGTCCTAAGGTAGCGAAATTCCTTGTCGGGTAAGTTCCGACCTGCATGAATGGCGTAACGATTTCTCCGCTGTCTCCAACATCAACTCAGTGAAATTGAATTCTCCGTGAAGATGCGGAGTTCGCGTAGTTAGACGGAAAGACCCCGTGCACCTTTACTGCAACTTTACATTGGTGTTAGGAAAAACATATTTAGTATAGGAGGGAGACATTGAAGCAAGGGCGTCAGCTTTTGTGGAGTCACCAGTGAAATACCTCTTTTGTTTTTCTTGATATCTAACTGATAGCCGTTATCCGGCATCAAGACATTGTATGGTGGGTAGTTTGACTGGGGCGGTCGCCTCCCAAATAGTAACGGAGGCGTGCGAAGGTAAGCTCAGAACGGTCAGAAATCGTTCGTAGAGTGCAATGGCATAAGCTTGCCTGACTGTGAGACTGACAAGTCGAGCAGAGACGAAAGTCGGTCATAGTGATCCGGTGGTTCTGAGTGGAAGGGCCATCGCTCAACGGATAAAAGGTACGCCGGGGATAACAGGCTGATACTGCCCAAGAGCTCATATCGACGGCAGTGTTTGGCACCTCGATGTCGGCTCATCACATCCTGGGGCTGGAGCAGGTCCCAAGGGTTTGGCTGTTCGCCAATTAAAGTGGTACGTGAGCTGGGTTCAGAACGTCGTGAGACAGTTCGGTCCCTATCTGCTATGCGTGTAGAAGAATTGAGAGGAGTTGACCCTAGTACGAGAGGACCGGGTTGAACATACCACTGGTGGACCGGTTGTAGCGCCAGCTGCAGTGCCGGGTAGCTAAGTATGGACGAGATAACTGCTGAAAGCATCTAAGCGGGAAACTCACCTCAAAACTAGTTCTTCCTATAGAGCCGTGGTAGACCACCACGTTGATAGGCTGGGTGTGGAAGCGCAGTAATGCGTGCAGCTGACCAGTACTAATAGCTCAATTGGCTTGATTTATGCACTGAAAAAAATTTTAAGATATCGATATTTAAATTAAATAAAAGTTTATAATTATCAATTAGAAAGGTCTTTTTTATAAATTGGACTATAAGCCATTAAATTCTTTCTAGATCTTTTTCCTAAAATATTTTTAAATTTGTTTGCAGGCAGACCAATTTCAGGTCGAAATGTTGAAATATTTTTTGATGTTAGCTTTTCTCCCTTTGATATGCTTTTTATACTGAATATTGATCTTCTATATTTAATTGATTTTTTTTCATCGTCTTGAATCTGATAACTTCCTGAGCCTAAGGAATCGTTTACTCGTTTAGTCAATTTACTTAGTGATAAAAGTTGTTTTGGATCAATTGAGAACTTTTTATCAAGACTA
The DNA here is from genome assembly GCA_902625825.1 of uncultured Pelagibacteraceae bacterium. Classification (GTDB taxonomy): domain Bacteria; phylum Pseudomonadota; class Alphaproteobacteria; order Pelagibacterales; family Pelagibacteraceae; genus Pelagibacter. Next base: position 69,503 of record CACOCL010000003.1, read on the forward strand.
TTAATGTTTTTATTAATAATGAAGTGTTTTTCAACTAAAACAGCATTCAAGGATACAGCTGTTAATGAAGTAATAATATCATCTGTATGATCAGAAAGGCCAACGTTGAAATTAAAATTTTTTTTTAACGAATTAATTCTTCTTAAATTACTTTGTTTTTCTGAAGTAGGATATCCAGAAACACAATGAAGAAGAATTATTTTTTTGTGATATCTACTAATGATTTGTATACATTTTTTAATTTCATTTAACGAAGCCATTCCTGTGGATAAAATTATTGGTTTTTTAGTTTTAGCTACTTCTTCTACTAGTCTTAAGTCACTTATCTCAAAAGATGAAATTTTAAATAGTTTAACCTTAAATTTTTTTAAAAATTTAACAGCTTTTAAGCTAAAAGGTGTGCTAAATAACTCTATACCTAATTTTTTTGAAAGTTTAAAAGCATCGTAATGCCAACTGTAGGGAGTTTGAGCTTTTTTGTAGAGTTTCCAAATATTAGTCTTCTTATTTCCTATTAAAAATTTTTTATTTATAGAAATGTCGTCAGCTTCATATGTTTGAATTTTAACTAAATCAGCACCATTCTTTGCT
>CACOCL010000004.1 GCA_902625825.1 uncultured Pelagibacteraceae bacterium
AGTTATGAGTGGGTTCTAATGAATAAAAAAAACAACATATTTAGATTTTTAGGAATAATTTTCCTTTTTTTTTCATTTTATTCAGCATTTTTTTTGAGAGATGCATTAGGACTAGATTTTTTTCTGTTTATAATTTGTGTTTGCATTTTTACTGATATCGGTGGGTATGTTTTTGGTAAGTTTTTAAAGGGACCAAAATTAACTAAAATAAGTCCCAACAAGACATATGCTGGAGTTGGTGGTGGTTTTATTCTCTCTTTAACTGCAGGTTTAATTTTTTTAAAAATTTCAGAAGATGAACTTTTTAACAGTTATACAATAGATTTTTTAATCTTCATATTTATCATTTCTTTAATTAGTCAAATAGGTGATTTGATAATTTCTTATTTTAAAAGAAAAGCTAAAATTAAAGATACTGGAAAATTTTTACCAGGTCATGGTGGTTTTTTAGATAGGATTGATGGTTTAATTGTTTCTTTAATAATTTTTTCTACGGTATTAAGGCCAGCTCTATGACCAGCATTTCTAGAGTTCTTATTTTTTATACCCCATCTACCATTACCATCCATGATAATGGCCACATGATTAAGTGGGTTCATATTGTCATTATTTCTTTTTCTTTTGATGCTACTTTATTATCAACTACTTCTATATGTTTATCGGTAATATTTTGTACGTTTTTTTCAAAAGATTTTTCCTCATCTTCACCTATTTCTTTTGACTTCAAAAGTTTTTTTAATTCTTCATTGGCATCTCTCCTAATATTTCTAATTGATATCTTACATTTCTCACCCATAGATTTAATCAACTTTTTCAATTCTGTTCTTCTTTCTTCATTAAGCTCTGGAATTGGTAGTCTTATAAGTTGGCCATCTATTTGGGGATTAAGTCCTAATTCAGATTTTTTTATTGCTGCATCTACTAAGGTTACATTATTTTGATCCCAAACTTGTATATTAATCATACGAGGCTCAGGCGTAGTAATACTCCCCACCTGATTAATTGGCATTTGTTGACCATAAACATCAACCTTTATGAGATCAAGCATTGCTGCATTAGCTCTACCAGTTCTTAGCGAAGATAATTCTTTTGAAAAAACTTCGATAGCTTTATCCATTTTAAGGCTATGTGATTTTTCATCAAACATTTATTCACCAATCTTTATTCTACTAAACTCCTTAATCTTTAAATCATTAATGGCTAGCTCTTTTAAAACATCTTGAACTTTTTTTTTTGGTTCCATTACCCAAGCTTGTGTCAGTAAAGCATTTTCTTCTTTAAATTTATTCATTTTACCCAAACTTATTTTTTTAGCAATCTCATCTGGTTTACCAGAATTTTTTAGTTCTTCAGTAACTAATTCCTGCTCTTTATCTATTATAGCTTTATCTATTTGACTAGATTCAAGAGCTAATGGGTTTGAAGCGGCAATATGCATTGATAATTGTTTACCAAAAGTTTTTATAACATCTGAATTGTCTTTTGTTTCTAACGAAACTACTACAGCTAATTTAGCTAAATTATCCTTTACCACTGTATGTAAATATTGATAATTTTTTGAAGTAGAGTTTGTAATAGTTTTAGTTTGGCCAATTGTAATTTTCTCTCCTATCTTCGCAATGAGAGCAACTAAATTTTCTTCAACTGAAATATTATTTTTCATATTGGTTTTTTTGAGTTTCTCAATATCTGAGTTTTTTTCATTATTCAGTTCACTTAATTCTTTAACAAAACTTATAAAATCGTCATTTTTTGCAACAAAATCCGTTTCACAATTAACTTCAATTATAGAGGTTTTTTTTTCATCTCCACTTACGGCAACAACCCCCTCTTTTGCATCTCTAGACATTTTTTTTGATGCTTTTGAAATCCCTTTAACTCTTAAAATTTCTACTGCTTTGTCTAAATCTCCGCCAGACTCTTTAATTGCTAAGTTACAATCTTTAAATCCAGCACCAGTTGCTTCTCTGAGTTTTTTAACTTTTTCTATATCGCTCATATTAATGAAGTTTTTTATCTTTTTTCTTAGAAAATTTTTTTTCTAATTTTTCTCTATCGATCTCTGCAACAGTTTTATCTTCATTTTTATTTTCAGCTTTTTTTGTAGAAGTTTTATTGGTCTCAATAGATGGAGAAGATTTTTTTGCAGATAAAATAGTTTCTTTTATTAAATTACAATATAAATCAATAGCTCTTCTAGCATCGTCATTGCCTGGAATAGGAAAATCTATACCATCTGGATTTGAATTACTATCAAGTATTGCAATTATTGGTATTCCAAGTTTTACAGACTCTTGAATTGCTAGAGACTCATAATTGGTATCAATTATAAACACTAGGTCTGGAATTTTTTTCATATCTGAAATTCCACCCAAGGATCTTTGAAGTTTATCTTTTTTAACACTCATTTTTAAAAGTTCTTTTTTTGTAAATCCTCTATTTTCAGAAACCAAATCAATCTCTAGTTTTTTTAATTTTTTAATTGAGTTTGAAATTGTTCCCCAATTTGTAAGCATACCTCCTAACCATCTATAGTTTACAAAATACTGGTCAGTTTCTTTTGCTACTTCAGCAATAGCCTCAGACGCTTGTTTCTTTGTAGAAACAAATAATATTTTACCGTTATTAGAAATTGTTTGATGAACTTTCTCAAGTGCAATTTTTGTTAATTCCAAAGTTTGTGTTAAGTCAATTATGTGAATGGAGTCTCTTTTTCCAAAAATGTATTTTTTCATTTTCGGATTCCATCTTAACGTTTTATGTCCTAGATGAACTCCTGCTTCAAGTAATTGTTGAATTGTTACGTTAGGTATCTTCATATTTTTTCCCGGTTAAGCCACCACAGTAATTTCCAAAAAGGACCGGAGGTATAAAACCAATAACTGTGTGCGTGTTAATTAATTGAAGGTTATGTACAAAAAATTTTTTTAATTAACAAGTGAAAATTAAGTGATTATTGCTGATATTTCCATATTTCTGAGCACATTTAATGCTTTTCTGTCAATATTTCTCTTATTTTTTAACTGAAAATCGAAATAGTTATCTTTATCACTAAATTTAATTTTAATTGATGTATTGCCATTATTAGAGAGAAATTTTGAAATTTCTTCAAGTTCTTTTAGTGACTTGAGGTCGAAAGTTACTTCCTCTATGGGTTTATTTATTAGATCTTTTAATGAAACGATTTTTTGAACATTAATTCTTTTAAATCTATTTTCCTCATTTGAGCTAGATTTAACTAAGGTCAGTATTAAAGAGCTTCCTTCTATTAAAATTTCACGATTCATCTCCAAAATATCTGAAAAAATAAACAACTCAAAAACACTTGATAAATCTGTTAATTTTAAAACTGCATAGGAATTTCCTTTTGCGGTTTTTCTTTCCTGTATTTTTAGTAAAGTAGCTGCGATATTTGCTTCTTTATAGTCATCGTTTGAACCAAAAGATTGATAATCCAAAATCTTATAATCTAGAAAAATATCTTTAAATTGATTCAATGGATGATTTGAAATAAAAAAACCAACTGCCTCAAATTCTTTTGATAATCTCTCCTCGAACTTCCAATCATGGATATTTGTTATCAAATCGTCTTCTTTATTAATTTCTTCACCAAATAAATCTATCTGATTAGCAGATTTATTCTCAAAAATATTTTTTGATTTGATTATAAAATTAGGAATAGAGTTAAATAAAGATTGACGATTTGAATTTAAATTATCGAAAGCGCCAGCTTTTACTAGTCCTTCTAATTGTAATTTGTTGATATCTTTAGGATTTACACGTTTTAAAAAATCTGAAATTGATTTAAATTTTCCATTCGCTAATCTTTCTTTTACAATGTTTGACACAGCCTCATAACCGACCGCTTTAATTCCACCTAAAGCATAATAAAATTTTCCATTTTCGGTTCTAAAATCTGCAAAACACTCATTTATATCTGGTCTAATAATTTCAATATTCAGTCTTTTGAGTTCCTCATAGAATTCACTTAATTTATTTTGATTTGAAATATCCATTGTCATTGATGCAGCTATAAATTCTTTTGGATAATATGTTTTTAAAAAAGCTGTCTGATAAGAAATAATAGCATAAGCTGCTGCATGACTTTTATTAAACCCATACTCTGCGAAAGGTTCTATTTTTAAAAATATACTAGCAGCCACTTCCTTGTTGATGCCATTTTTTACAGCTCCAGCTATAAAACTTTGTTTTTGTTTTTCCAATTCTGCTCTTTTTTTTTTACCCATCGCTCTTCTCAAAATATCTGCTTGTCCTGCGGTAAAACCAGATAATTTTTGAGCAATTTGCATTACCTGTTCTTGATAAATAATAACTCCATAAGTTGGTTTAAGTATTTCCTCTAACAACGGATGTAAATAATCTGGTTCTTGTCTTCCATGTTTACAATCATTATAAGTAGGAATATTACTCATTGGTCCTGGTCTATAAAGAGCTACCAACGCAATAATATCTTCAATATGATTTGGCTTCATCTGCGTTAATGCTTCTCTCATTCCAGAACTTTCAATCTGGAAAAGGCCCACTGTTTTACCTGAAGATAACATTTCAAACACTTTTTGATCCTCGAAATCAATATTTTCGATATTAAAGCTTGAATCATTTTTTTTAATAAGTTTTTGAGTATTATTTATTACAGTTAATGTTTTTAATCCCAAAAAATCAAATTTGATTAAGCCAGCATTCTCTGCTGAGTACATATCAAATTGAGTGGAAGGTAATAACAAATCAGTAGCAGTATCTTTATATAGTGGAACCACATCTGTAAGCTTCCTATCAGCTATAACAACTCCAGCAGCATGAGTAGCTACGTTTCTATTAAGACCTTCTAATTTGAGGGACAATTCAGTAAGTTTTTTTACTCTAGGATCTTCATTTATTAACTTTTGCAACCTTGGTTCACCTGCAATACATTCTGTCAAATTTTGAGGTCTAGAGGGGTCAAATGGTATCATTTTTGATATACTGTCTACAAATCCATAAGCTAAACCTAAAACACGGCCAACATCTCTTATAACCATTCTAGCTTTTAATTTTCCAAATGTAATTATATGAGCAACACTATCTTTATATTTTTTTGTTAAATACTCAAAAACCAAATCTCTTTTTTCTTCACAAAAATCTATGTCAAAGTCTGGCATTGAAATACGATCTGGATTTAAAAATCTTTCAAAAATCAAATTAAATTTTATCGGATCTACATCTGTTATTGAGAGGCACCACGCCACTAAAGATCCAGCTCCAGAGCCTCTTCCCGGTCCAACCGGAATATCATTTTGCTTAGCCCATTTTATATAATCGGAAACAATTAAAAAATAACTAGCATATTTCATTTCTATAATGATATCTAACTCATGATCTAATCTATCTTTATAATCCAAAAATTTCTTATCAGTAGTAAAGCTGTTTTCTTTAATATTAAAAATCTTTTTGAATTTATTTTTTAATCCATCTAAAGAAGTTTTTTTTAATATCTCTTCAGCATTTCCACCTTTGTCAGAACTTATATTGGGCAATATGGGTTTTGAAAAAAAAGGTCTAAAATTACAACGGAATGGAAAATTATAATTGTTTTCTAATGCTTCTGGAAGGTCAGCAAATAACTCCGACATTTCCGTATGATTCTTTAAATAATGTTGATTTGAATATCTAATTCTGTTTTTTTCATTCACATAAGTTTTATTTTTAATACAAATCAAGGCATCATGAGCTTCATGCATACTCTTATCAAGATAGTAAACCTCATTAGTAGCTATCAATGGAACCTCCAATTTAATAGATTGGGATAAATTAAACTTTTCAAATGCAATTTCGTTTTGATCTCCGTGTCTTTGAATTTCAATATAAAATCTATCGGAGTATTTAGACTTTAATTTTAAATATAAATCACTAATTTCTGTAAATTTACCTTTATCAAATAGTTTACCAAATAGACCATTTACTGTTCCTGACATTATTGCGACACCTTCAGTTTTATTAAGCAAATTTTTAAAATCTAAATGAGGATCGGAAATTTGATCATTTTCAAGATAGGATAAAGATGATAGCTCTATAATTCTCTTGTAGCCATTTTCATTCAGAGCAAATAATGGTAGTAAACCCATTGTATCGTTAATTTTGAAATTTATTTGGGTCCCAATTATAGGTTGAGTACCAGCTTTTGATATTTTTTCTGCAAATTCTAAAGCACCACACAAATTTATTGTGTCACACAATGCTAAGGATCTAATTTTTTTATCTTTAGAAAACTCTTTTAATTCGTCAATCTTGATTGCACCTTCACATATGGAATATTGTGAATGAACTTTTAAATGATTAAAAATCTGAACACTAGACTCGGCCATTAATGGTTTTTATATTACCATTAACTAATTCCAATAAGCAATCTGACTTATTAGCAAAATATCTATTATGGGTTGCAAAAATTATTATTCTGTTTGAATTTATTTGCTTTTTTAACATTTCGAAAATTACTTTTGCTGTCTCTATATCCAAACTTCCTGTTGGTTCATCTGCTAGAATAATTTGAGGATCATTAATTAATGCTCTAGCTATTGATATTCGCTGTTTTTCTCCACCAGAGAGTTGTGAGGGATAATGTTCAGATCTATTTAAAAGTCCAACTTTTTTAAGTAAATCTTTCGCTTTTTTAACAGATAGAGATTTTTCATTTCCTCCAGCTAAACTGGCTAAATACAAATTTTCAAGTGCAGTAAAATCAGGTAGCAAATTATCTTCTTGATAAATAATACCTATTTTATTTGCTCTTGTAATATCGTTCTTATCACATTCATCAAAGTTTATAAATTTATTTTCAATTTTAATTGTCCCTGAGTTTGGTCGATCAATCAGTGAAAGTAAATTAAGAAGAGTAGATTTACCAGAACCAGATGGACCCATTAAAGAGTAAATTTTTCCTTTTTTAAATTTAAAAGAAATTTTTTTTAAAACTTTGATATTACTTAATCTATTAAATGACTTATTTAAATTTGAGATTTCGATTAAATTATTCATATTTTAATGCTTTTATTGGATCCAATTTTGCTGCTTTAAGTGCTGGAAAAATTGAAACGATGATTGTTATAGCAATAGAGCTTATAGAGATAATAAATATTGAAAATAAATTTATTTCAGAGGGCATTGTACTCAAAAAATAAATTTCCTCTGGAAACAATCTAATATTAAAAATAGTACTTAAAAACTGACGCAAATCTTCTACAAAGATTGAAAAAGTAACGCCTAAAAAAATTCCAAATAATGTAGCAGAACATCCTATGATTACTCCAATTAAAAAAAATATCTTAATAATAGATTTATTTAAAACTCCGATAGATTTTAGAATTGCAATTTCTCTTGTCTTGTTCTTAACAAGAATTGTCAAACCTGAAATAATATTAAATGCGGCTACAATTATAATTAATGATAAAATTATAAACATTACATTTCTCTCAACTTTTAAAGCAGAAAATAATGAACTATTCATATCAGCCCAGCTATATACAAATTCATTAGGAAAATTATTTTGAACAAGTAATTTTTGTTTATCAATATTTTTTGGATTGTCTAAGTAAATTTCTAAATTTCTATCTTTTTTATTTAAGTTAAAAAATTCTTCTAAAGTATCTAAATTTATAAAAGCAACATTATTATCAAATTCAGCCATCCCACTCTCAAAAATTGATGAAACTAAAAAAGTTTTTTGTTTTGGCAGATTACCAATTATTGTTTCAACACCAGCTGATGACATTAAGGTAATGCTGTCTCCAACTTCGAGATCAAGCGTGAAGCTTAATTCTTTTCCTATTGAGATATTATTTTGCGAGAGTTTATTATTATTTCCTAGAAAAAGACCATTTTCAAAAATTTTCAATTTTGAAAAATCATTACTTTTATATCCTCTTAATAATATACCCTTAGAAGTGTTACTTTTAATTATAATAGCCTCACCTGAATTACTTAAAATTAAATTTTTTGAAATATTTTTAAGTTTTTCATTTGTATTATCTATATCTATCTCACTCACATATGGATCTACTGTTATATGAGAATTAAATCCAACTATTTTATTAATCAATTCTGTGCGAAAACCGTTCATAACAGACATGACGATAATTAAAACAGCCACTCCAAGACTTATGCCGATGAATGAAAAAATTGAAATTATATTTAAGAAACCATCTTTTTTTCTGGCTTTTAAAAATCTAAATGTAACTTCTTTTTCTAATGTGGAAATCAAATTTTTGCTTTTTGTTCTTTTAAAATTTTAATAATTTTAGCTAAATCAATTTTTTGTGGTTCTTTATTTATTTCTTTAAATTCTAATAAATCTCCCTCTGTTTTTTTTCCAATTATGATTTGAAAAGGAGCACCAATTAGATTCATTTTTTTTACTTTTGATGAGAAATTTTCTTCTGTATCATCAATAATTGCGTCAATATTATTTTTCTTTAACTCAATATCTATTAAATTTGCTTTATCTAAAGTTGAAGTATCGTTTTTATTTATCATAGGAATTATAGCAATATCGTATGGTGCAACAGATATTGGCCATTTCATGACTTCATTTTTTTCATCGTATTTAGCCTCAATTATTGCGCCTACAAGTCTCGATACCCCAATTCCATAAGATCCCATTTTAACAAAATCTTTTTTTCCACCTGGTAGATCGACTGATGCATTCATTGGTTTAGAATATTTATCCCCGAAATAAAAAATGTGTCCAACTTCAATACCTTTTGTTTTAAGACGATTTTTTTCAGACACTTTTTCTTCAAATTCATCTTTGTTAAATTTATCATCTGTTACAGAATAGAATTCTTCAAATTTTTTTCTAAGTTTTTCTAAAGACTCTTTCTCTAGCTTTGTATCTTCACTTTCTAATTCAAAAATTCTTTTATCAGTATAAATTTTACTTTCTCCAGTTTCAGCAAGGATAATAAATTCATGAGAAAGATTTCCACCAATAGGACCAGTATCAGCTGCCATAGGTATTGCTTTAAGATCAAGTCTTTTAAAAGTTCTTAAGTATGATAAAAAAAATTTGTTATATGAAAAATTTGCATCTTCATCAGTAATGTCAAATGAGTAAGCATCCTTCATGAAAAACTCTCTACATCTCATAATTCCAAATCTAGGTCTTATCTCATCTCTGAACTTCCATTGAATATGATATAGGAGCTGTGGTAGAGATTTATATGATTTTATAGATGATCTAAAAATGTCTGTTACAAGTTCCTCATTAGTAGGGCCATATAACATCTCTCGATTTTGACGATCTTTAATTCTTAGCATTTCTTCTCCATAGTCCTCGTACCTACCACTTTCTTTCCAAATTTCACTAGACTGAATGGTTGGCATTAGAATCTCTTGTGCTCCAATTTTATTTTGTTCTTCTCTTACTATTTGTTCTATTTTTTTCATGACTTTAAAACCCAAAGGTAACCATGAATAAATACCTGCTGAAGATTGTTTAATCATTCCAACTCTTAACATTAATTGATGTGATTTAATTTTTGCCTCAGACGGATTATTTTTAAGAATTGGAATAAATGATTTTGAAATATACATGTTAGGCGATTATATTTCTTAAATTTAAATATTCAAATTTCATTAATAAAAAAATAATTATGAATAAAAACGTTGTGATTCCTGTGCAATAAATGAATTTTTTTAACATTTTGGGATTCTCAGGAGATCCTGGATCCTCTCCTTCCACTTTTCCAATTTTTTTTCTTTCAACATCTATTGGTAATATTGCAAAAAAAACAATCCACCAAATGATTATATAAATTATTGCTAGTCCGGTGGGGCTCATTAAATTTTTACCAAATTAATATTCGTAAATGGCTTTTTTCCTGTTTTATCTTTTGTGAATTTTCTACAAGCAATTTTAAGAGCATCTATCAAATTATGTTCTTGCTGTTTATTACCTAATTTAAATGATCTGGTAGTTTTCTCTATTTCGTAGTCTAAACCATAAATAAATTCATCTTTATCATAAATTGGTAATCCTCTAAAAGTTGTTATCGGATTATTGTGAACATTCCCTTTTGGTGTGATTAATATTGTTATCTCTAAGTAACCATTTGCGCTTAAGTTTTTTCTATCTTTTATTGATTGAGAATCTTCCTCTACACTAACATTTCCATCCAAATATAATCTACCGCTGGGCGCCTTGTCATAAACCTCTGGCTTATCACCTGGATATAATCTGACTATATCTCCATTCTCAACTTGAACAGGATTAGGCACTTGCATTTCTTTTGCAAAATTTATGTGCTCTATCATATGTCTATGTTCACCATGAACCGGGATAACACATTTTGGTTTAACCCACTGATACATATCTTTTAGATCTTCTCTATTAGGATGTCCTGAAACATGAATAAATTCATTTTCCTCTGAAATTACTTCAATCCCGTCCTTAACTAGTTGATTATGTAATTTATAAAGTTTCTTTTCATTGCCTGGAATTATTTTTGACGAAAAAATTACTGCATCTCCCTTTTCTATGAATACATCAGGATGAGTATAGTTTGAGATTCTCATCATCGCACCCATTGGTTCACCTTGACTTCCAGTACACAGGTAAAGAATCTTTTCTCGAGAAAAATTTTTAGCTTCTCTTGGATCAATAGGTTCAATAGTATTCTTTAGATATCCGCATTGTCTTGCAGCTTTAAAAATTCTATGCATCGACCTGCCAACTAAGGAAATTTGTCTTCCAGATTTTTCTGCACAATAAAAGGCTGTTTCCATTCTTGCTACATTTGATGCAAACGACGTAATAATCACTCTTTTTTTCAAACGATCCATAATGTTAAGTAAATTCTTTCTCACATCTAATTCTGAACCAGATCTTCCAGCACTTAAAACATTTGTTGAGTCACATATCATTGCCAAAACACCTTCGTCACCGATTTCCTTTAATCTTTTAGAATTTGTCTCCTCTCCAATTAAGGGGTTTGGATCTACTTTCCAATCACCCGTATGCAATATTATTCCCGCAGGAGTTTTTATTCTTAAACCATTTGGTTCTAAAATTGAGTGAGTTAAAGTGATATACTCTATATCAAAAGGATCCAACGAAACATTCCCGTTTAATTGAACAATTTTTAAATCATTAGTTATATCAATATGTTTTTCTTTAAATTTTTCCTTGATAAGTATTGCTGTAAATGGTGTGGCAAAAATTTTACATTTAAGTTGGGGCCATAAATGTGCAATGGCTCCAATGTGATCTTCATGCGCATGTGTAAGAACAATACCTAGAAGATTTTCTTTTTTTTCTACAATAAAACCTGGATCAGGATAAATAAGATCTATACCTGGAATAGTGTCATCAGCGAATGTTACTCCAATATCAACCATAATCCATTTATGATCACCTGGTTTTCCATAACCAAATAAATTCATATTCATTCCAATTTCACCAGAACCTCCAAGAGGGCAAAATAATAATTCGTCTTTCATTTATTTTATAAGTTTAGAAATTTTAATAAGACCTTTAATTGTGATATCTTTATCTTCTTTAAGTTTTGTTTTAATTGAATTTTTAAATAAATTAGAAAATCCTCCTGTAATAACTAATTTAAAAGATTTTCCAGTCTCTTTCTTAATCAAATTAACTATATTGTCAATTAAACCTCCATAACCCCAAAAAAAACCAGATCTTACAGCTGAAATAGTATCAATTCCTATAACTTTTCTTATTTTTTTTAAATCAATTTTTGGAATCAGCGAAGCCTTATCAGATAAAGTATTTAGAGAAATTTTAATTCCTGGAGCAATCACACCACCTTTATATGTTTTTTTTATTAATACATCAAAAGTAGTTGCAGTACCAAAATCTAAAATAATAAAATTATCCTTACCATTTTGTAAACTAATTGCATTTGTTATCCTATCAGAACCTACTTGTTTAAAATTTACCTTAACATCTATTAATGATTTAAGTTTTAAATCCTTAATTTCATAACATCTTTTTTTTGTCTTAGATGAAAGAAATCTTTTAACTAAATTAAATGTATCTGGCACTACACTGCAAAATAATACTTTTTTTATTTCTTTAAAATCTTTAATCAAAATTTTAAATTTTGATTTAAGGATTGCATTATTTAAATTTTTTGAGGAAAAGCTTATATTTTTTTTTATTCTATTATTTGTATCAACCAAAAAGATTTTTGTTTCAGAGTTACCAATATCACCTAAAATATACATTACAAATTCATTTTTCTAATTTTGTGAGTTTAACCTCAAATATTTTTTTCATTTCATTTTCAATTTTTTTTTTTGAAACTTTTTGTTTTATTAATTCGTAAAGATTTGTAGTAGGATAATCTTTTATTTTTGGGTTTTTTTTCAAATTAATTCCGATTCCGACAATTAAGTAATTTTTATTAAAAATTTTAATAGTTTCTTGTAATATTCCACAAATTTTTCTTTTATCTATCAATAAATCATTCGGTCTTTTATAAATAATTTTTTTTTTGTAGTAAGAAGATATTAGTTTTTTGACCAATAAACAGTTTATTTTTGTAAGTTGTTTTAATGATACCGATAAATTGTCTAATTTATAAAAAAAACTCACGAATAGATTGCCTTTTAAGGAAATCCATTTTTTTCCGTATTGCCCTCTCCCGTTTTTTTGATTTTCTGAAATAATCATTCCAGAATCTACGCATGTGGTTTTAATTAATCTAATTGCACTATTATTAGTACTTTTTACATTTTTAAATTTAAAAATTTTGAATTTCATCAAATGACATTTATTTTCGAAATAACTTCAATTAGTTGACTAGGTGATATGAAATAAAATAAAATTATTAATGTAGAAACAGTCAATGAAAATTTTAACCACATACTATGATCTATGTCATATTTTTCTTTTTCTTTATCAAAATAAATTATCTTAATAATTCTTAAATAATAAAAAGCAGCTACAACTGTTGATAATAATCCAACAATTGCTAAAAAATACATGGATTGTTCCAAAACTGATTTAAAAATATAAAATTTTGCAAAAAAACCAGCAAGTGGTGGAATTCCAGCCAAAGAAAAAAGTATTATCAATAAAGAAAGAGACAACAGTGGATGATTCTTTGATAGACCAGACAAGTCCTCTATATTCTCATAATATACATTATTTCTTTTCATCATTAGTAAACATGAAAATAAACCTAAATTCATGATTATATAGATAGTAAAGTAAATAATTGAACTTTGTATTCCATCATTCGTTCCTGTTGCTAATCCTGCTAAAGTGTAGCCAACATGACCTATTGAAGAGTATGCTACAAGTCTTTTAAGATTTGTTTGACCAATAGCAGCTATAGCTCCAAAAAGCATTGATGCAATAGACAAAAAAATTAAAATTATTTGCCACTGATCTATTAAATCTAAAAATGGAACATACAAAAATCTTATGAATACAGTTAAAGCTGCAATTTTAGGAACCATTGTAAAAAATAGTGTTACAGAAGTTGGTGATCCTTCATACACATCTGGAGCCCACATATGAAATGGGACTGCTGAAATTTTAAATGCCAAACCAACTAATACGAAGACAATTCCAAATGTAAGTGCATAATCATTTGCGTTAAGTTGAGAAGCAATGACGTTAAAATTTGTTGAACCAGTAAAACCATAAATTAAAGAACAACCATATAGCAATAATCCTGAGGATAATGCGCTCAAAACAAAATATTTGAGACCTGCCTCCGAAGATTTAAGCTGATCTCTATTAAAAGTTGCTAAAACATAAAGAGCCAAAGATTGAAGTTCTAGCCCCATATAAAAAACAATTAAGTCATTTGAACTTATCATAATCATCATTCCTAAAACAGAACTAAGGATTAATATTGGGTATTCGATTTTAAAAATTTTGAAAGCTTTAAGATAACTTGTTGAAATTACTAAAACTAAAAAAGCAGATAAAAGAGTTATAATTTTCATAAAAGATGATAAATAATCTATAACTATACTCTCATTAAATAATTTTATTTCTTCATTTCCTAAAGTTTCATTAAAAATTATTACTGCTGTTATCAGTAATACAATTAATGAAATATTTTGAATTATTTTTGAACTATTTTTTTTGAAAACTCCCAAAATTAATAGAAACATAATCGATAAAGACAGGAATAGCTCTGGAAAAATTAGTTCAAAATTTATCATTTTTATTTATCTATCAAATTTAAATTATACATCTTTATTAAATCATTTATTGAAACTTCAATAGTGTTGATTAGAGGATCGGGATAAAAACCAAAAAATAAAATAGGAATTGCTAAACAAGATAAAATAAATAATTCCGATTTATTTAAATCAAGCATTTGTTTTAAGTCCGAATTAATTATCTTTCCAAAAACTACCCTCTTATACATCCAAAGTATATAAGCTGCACCCAAAATCACACCAACACTTGCTACAACAGCAACTAAAAAATTGTCTTTAAATGCACCCATTAAAATCAAAAACTCTCCTATAAAACCACTTGTTCCTGGTAAGCCTAATGAAGCTAATACAAATATCATAAACAAGACTGAATATTTTGGAATTATACTTACTAAACCACCATATGTATTTATCAATCTCGAATGCATACGATCATATACAACGCCTACACTTAAAAAAAGAGCTGCTGAAACAAGTCCATGGCTTATCATTTGAATAATACTGCCCTCTATTCCTTGTTGTTGTATTGTAAAAATACCAAGTGTGACAAATCCCATATGTGCAACAGATGAATAAGCGATTAATTTTTTCATATCTTCTTGCATTAAAGCAATTAAAGATGTGAAAATTATCGCGATTACACTTAAAGAGTAAATTAATGGAGTAAAAGTTTCTGAGGCGACTGGGAATAACCCAAGTGAAAATCTTATAAATCCATAACCTGCCATCTTTAATAAAATCGCTGCTAATAAAACGGATCCAGCTGTTGGAGCCTCTACATGAGCATCCGGTAACCAAGTATGAACTGGCCACATGGGAGTTTTTACTGCAAATGAGCTAAAAAAAGCTAACCACAAAAGATTTTGATATTTAACATCAATTCCTAATTCATATAATTTTGTAATATCAGTCGTACCGCTGATCCAATAGATGGAAATTATAGCAACTAACATTAGTACAGAACCTAAAAGTGTATAAAGAAAAAACTTAAATGCTGAATACACTCTCCTAGAACCACCCCAAATTCCAATAATCAAGAACATTGGAATTAATCCAGCCTCAAAAAATAAATAGAAGACAACTAGATCCAATGAACAAAAAACACCTATCATGAATGACTCCATTATCAGAACAGCTATCAAGAATTCAGCTAATCTATCTTTGATAGAATTATTGACTGAGATTATACATAGAGGTGTTATGAAAGTTGTTAGTATGATAAATAAAATTGAAATTCCATCAACTCCAACTTTATAATTAATCAAATTCTCAATCCATATCCTGTCTTCAACAAATTGAAATTCAGAGGTCTTGTAATCAAATAAGATCCATAAATAAATAGATAAAAAAAAATTTACCAGGGATGTAAATAATGAAACATATTTTACAGTTCTTTTACTTTTTTCACTTCTTATAAAAAGTAGAAATAACGCACCGATTGATGGAAGTAAAATTAAAGAGGACAAAATTGGAAAGTTCATTATTTTACAATTAAAAAAGTTAGTAATGCAGAAAAACCAACTAACATTACAAAGGCATATTGGTATATATATCCACTTTGAAATTTATTGGCTTTTAATGAAAACTTCTTGATCAAAGCTGAGATGCCATCAGGTCCAAAACCATCAATTATTTTAACATCGAAAAACTTCCATAAAATTAATCCTAATTTTTTTGATGATTTTATAAATAAAATTTCATATAGCTCATCGAAGTACCATTTTTTCACTAAAAATTCATATAAAGGTTTATTAACACTTGCAATTCTTTTTGCTAAATCTTTATTTACTACAAAAAAATAAAACGCAATAGGGATTGATATGATAACCAATAAAGGTGTAATTATTAAAAACCAAAAAGGAGGATGGTCAGTGCTCAGTGGTTCTAAGAAGAAAATCGAATTTTGCCAAAAATTAACTTGAGACTCTTGACTGATAAATAATTCCTTAAAAACAAATCCAGAAAAAATTGCACCTAAAGAAAGTAAAATTAATGGCAATAACATCACCAGAGGAGACTCGTGAGTTTCTTCAATTTTTATTTCTTTATTATTATATTCACCATGAAAAGTTTTGAACATTAATCTCCAAGAATATATTGAGGTTAGTAAAGCAGTAAAAATTCCTATTCCAGCTGCGTAATAACCTGTAGTATTTCCTCTTAAGTAAGCAAACTCAATAATTGCATCTTTTGAATAAAAACCTGATAAAAAAGGGAAACCAGTTAATGCTAAAGTTCCTATAATCATTAATGAGTATGTGTAAGGTAATTTTTTCCAAACTCCTCCCATTTTTTCTATATTCTGCTCATCTTTAAAAGCATGAATAACTGACCCTGATCCTAAAAATAACAAAGCCTTAAAAAAAGCGTGCGTAAATAAGTGAAACATTGCAACGTTATAAGCTCCTACTCCTGTTGCAAAAAACATATAGCCTAATTGACTACAAGTTGAATAAGCAATAATTTTTTTAATATCAGTTTGAACCAATGCTACTGTAGCTGCAAAAAAGGCTGTACTCATACCGACAATTGTAATCACATTAAGTGCTAGTTCTGAGTATTCATATATTGGCGAACATCTTACGATTAAAAAAACACCAGCTGTTACCATTGTTGCAGCATGAATTAATGCTGAAACAGGTGTTGGTCCTTCCATCGCGTCTGGTAGCCATGTATGAAGTAAAATTTGCGCTGATTTACCCATGGCTCCAACAAATAACAGCAAACAAATTAGATCTACTGCATTTAATTCAACGCCTAGAAATAATAATTTTTTATCTATTATTGAGGGTATTTGTTGAAAAACTTCGTTGTAATTTACGGTATCAAACATATAAAAAATCAAAAATATACCTAGAGCAAAACCAAAATCCCCAACTCTATTTACTATAAAAGCTTTTATTGCAGCTGCGTTAGCTGTGTCTTTCTTAAACCAAAATCCTATTAAGAAATAAGAACAAAGACCTACTCCTTCCCAACCAAAAAATAATTGAATAAAATTATCTGAAGTCACTAGCATTAACATCGCAAAAGTAAATAAAGATAAATATGCCATGAATCTTGGTTTATGTGGATCGTGAGACATATAACCAATAGAATAAATGTGTACTAATGATGATACAGAAGTTACAACAACTAGCATTACTGCAGATAGTGCATCAATTTTAATTGACCAATTTACATTTAAAGATCCAGAATTGATCCAAGTGGCTAGTATTATATTGTCTTCATAATTGTAAACTATAACTTCATATAAAACTAAAATTGATAATATTGCAGATACACTAACTAGTAAGCTAGTGATAAGCTCTGAGTTTCTATCACCAATATATTTACCAAAAAAACCAGAAATAACAGATGCTAGCAAAGGGAGAGCTATTATTAAAATTTCCATATTATCCCTTGAGTTTATCTATTTCTTCGACACGAATGGTTCCAGAATTTCTGTAATAAACAACTATAATCGCAAGACCGATAGCAGCTTCAGCAGCTGCTACTGTTAAAATGAATAACGTAAATACTTGACCAGATAAATCATTCAAGTAAATTGAAAAGGAAACTAAGTTAATATTTACAGCCAATAGTATCAACTCTATACTCATTAAAATTACTATAATATTCTTTCTATTTAAAAAAATTCCAATTACTCCAATTGTAAAAATTACAGCACCAAGCGTCAAATAGTGTCCTAAACCGATTTCAATCATCTATTTTAACTCCACTATTAGAGGGTACGTCCAATACTTCGACTCCCTCAGATCTTTCCCTTGAAATTTGTTTTATATAACTTTGTTTTTTTACTCCCTCTCTTTGTCTGTAGGTAAGAACAATTGCTCCTATCATTGCTATTAATAAAATCATTCCACTTATTTGAAAAACATGAATATAATCTGTGTATAAGACCTGTCCCAATGAGTGAGTATTGCTCATTTCACTCGTTTCATAAAGATTATTAGTTTTAATAAAATCAGGCTTATATTTCCAGCCACCTACTACTATTATTAATTCAAAAAAAATTATTGAACTTATGATAAGACCAACTGGAATGTGACTTGAGCTTGATTTAGATGCAAACCATTGGTTTTTTTGTTGTGCAACATTTAACATCATTACAACAAATAAAAATAAAACTGCTACTGCTCCAACATAAACAATTAACATAATCATTCCTAAAAATTCTGCTCCAATCATAATAAAAAGACAAGAAATACTTATAAAATCTAAAATTAAAAAAAAAACTGAATGAACAGTATTTTTTGAAGCGGTCACCATTATTGCGGAAATAATAGCAATTATTGAAAAAAAATAAAAAAAAATTGAATGAGCTATCATTAACTATCTGTATGGATTATCTGATTTGATGTTTGCTGCTAAAATATTTTCCCACCTATCACCATTATCTAAAAGTTTATCTTTTGTGTAATAAAGTTCTTCTCTAGTCTCTGTTGAAAATTCAAAATTTGGTCCCTGAACAATTGCATCTACAGGACAAGATTCCTCACATAATCCACAGTAAATACATTTCATCATATCAATATCATAACGAGTGGTTTTTCTGCTACCATCTGCTCTTTCTGCAGATTCAATCGTAATTGCTTGTGCAGGACAAACAGCTTCACATAGTTTACAAGCTATACATCTTTCTTCACCGTTTGGATATCGTCTTAATGCATGTTCACCTCTATATCTTGGGCTAATTTTTCCTTTCTCGAAAGGATAATTAATTGTTTTTTTTGGTTTGAAGACTTCTTTTATAGCAATAAATAAACCTGTCACAAAGTCTATCATTAAAACAGTCTTTAAAAGTCGAGAAATTTTCATTTAAGTTGTAGGTAAAAGGTTAAAATAAAATAAATAGCTAGCTGTTAAAACAACATATATTAATGACAGAGGCAAAAAGATTTTCCATCCTAATCTCATTAATTGATCATATCTATATCTAGGGACTATCGCCTTAACTAATGCGAATAGTATAAATAAAAATAAAATCTTAAAAATTAACCAAACCGCTCCAGGCAATAGATTAAAAGGATATAAATCAATTGGGGACAGCCATCCTCCCAAAAATAAAATAGAGCCTAAAGCACACATTAACAAAATATTTGCATACTCACCCAACCAAAACATTGCATACATCATTCCAGAATATTCTGTCTGATATCCAGCAACTAATTCAGCTTCAGCTTCAGGTAGGTCAAATGGTGGTCTATTAGTCTCTGCTAATGCTGAAATAAAGTAAATTACAAACATAGGAAACAATGGAATTATGAACCACATTTTTTCTTGAGCTAAAACAATATCATTCAGGTTCAATGATCCCACACATAACAGAACGTTGATAATTATAATTCCAATGGACACTTCATAGGAAACCATCTGAGCCGCTGATCTTATTGATCCTAAAAAAGGATACTTTGAATTAGATGCCCAGCCACCCATAATTATTCCATAGACACCCAGAGATGAAACAGCAAAAATGTATAAAATTCCAACATTTATGTCAGCCAAAACCTGATCTATTCCAAAGGGAATTACTGCCCAAGCTATAAGTGCTAACGTCATTGTAATTATTGGAGCAAGGATAAAAATAATTTTATTAGAACTTGCTGGTATAATTATCTCTTTGAACATATATTTTAATGCATCAGCTAAGGATTGTAATAAACCAAATGGACCTACAACATTGGGTCCTTGTCTTTTTTGTACAAATGCCCAAACTCTTCTATCCAACCAAACTATCATCGCTACGGATACTAATACCGGAACTAATAAAAATAAAATTTTATAAACTTCATGAAAAATTGATGTCAAATATTCCATATTCTAACCTTCTGTGCCAGTTAATTTAATATCTACTTTTGAATTATGACATTCAAGCATTGTTTTAGATGACCGAGCAATCACATTAGAAAAATAATAGTTCTTTAATTCAATTTTCAAGTCTTCATTATTAAATTCTTGAGCCATAATATTTTTTTTTAAATCCGTTTTTGGTTTTTCTTTTTTAAGATTCAAAAAGTTAAACATACTGCTTTCAAGCTCTTCCTTATCATTGAAAAGTTTTCTGTTGTTAATTTCTTCAGCAATCTCATTAATAATTTGCCAATCCTCTTTAGCTTCACCCGGAGGATAAGATGCTTTAAAAGCTTTTTGAATTTTTCCCTCTAAGTTTGTGTAATGCCCAGATTGTTCAGTGTACGCTGATCCCGGTAAAATAATATCAGCAATTTCTGCTCCTTTATCACCGTGACTACCAACATATACAATAAATTCATTTTTCTTATCAAAATTCAATTCATCTTGTCCAAGTAAAAAAACTAACTCAAATAAATTTTCTTTTAAATTTCTAATTAAATCTATTTTTTCATTTATTAAACCTAAATCTAAACTACCCACTGTTGCTGAGTCATTTGATAGAATATTTAAAGGATTCCATTCATTGATAAATTTATTATTTTTATTTAAATATTCTTTTATAAGATTGAAAAGGAACTCTGCGGAATTTAAATTTAAAAAAGATTCCCCTAGTATAATCATTGGCTTTTTTGAATTAAAAATATTTTCTGATAATTTATGATTACCTTCAAAAATTTCTTTTACTGATTTTGTTTTTCCATCTAATTTCTCATACGGATAAGTAAGATCTCCTACTTCATTTAGAGAAATGATTTTTGTTTTATTATTTAAATATGCTTTACGAATTCTTGCATTCAAAATAGTTGCTTCATATCTTGGATTAGTTCCAATTAATAATATTAAATCTGCTTCTTCTATTCCATTTATTGTAGAATTAAAAAGATAATTTTCTCTTTCTGTTACATCAATAAATTTATTAGATGACCTAGATTCATAATTATTATTATCTATTGTTCTCTCAAAAAACTCTTTAAGAATAAAACCTGTTTCCATATTAGTAAGGTCCCCTACAAATCCACATATTTTATCTTTACTAGTATTTTGAATTTTTGATTTAATAATTTTATAAGCTTCTTCCCATGAGGCTTTTTCAAATTTGTTATTGTACTTTATGTATGGACTATCTAACCTTTGATTAAGCAAGCCATCACAGGCATACCTTGTTTTATCTGATATCCATTCCTCGTTAATATCTTCATTTGTAATTGGCAAAACTCTTTTCACCTCCCAGTCATAAGTATCAACTCTAATATTTGAGCCAACAGCATCCATTACATCTATTGTCTCTGTTTTTTTTAATTCCCAAGGTCTGGCTTCAAAAACATATGGTTTAGAGGTAAGTGCACCCACAGGACAAAGATCGATAACATTTCCAGATAGTTCTGATTGTATTGATTTTTCCAAATAGGTTGTTATTTGCATGTCCTCTCCCCTTCCTATAGCACCTAACTCCGGAACTCCTGCAATTTCTGTGGCAAATCTTATGCATCTTGTGCAATGAATGCATCTTGTCATTTGTGTTTTAATTAAGGGTCCCATATTTTTATCTGGAACAGCTCTTTTGTTTTCTTTAAATCTAGATTTATCAATTCCGTAAAACATAGATTGATCCTGAAGATCACATTCTCCCCCTTGATCACAAACAGGACAATCTAGAGGGTGATTAGCTAACAAAAACTCCATTACCCCTTTTCTTGATTTCTCTATTTTAGGAGTATTTGTTTTAATAACCATCCCATCAGCCGCAGGCATAGCACATGAGGCAATTGGTTTAGGAGATTTTTCCATTTCAACCAAACACATTCTGCAGTTACCTGCTATTGATAATTTTTCATGGTAACAAAATCTGGGGATTTCAACCCCTGCTTTTTCACAGGCTTGTAAAACTGTATAGCCTTCTTCAACTTCAACTTCAGTATCATTTACTTTCAATTTAAGCATTTTTATCTAATAAATGTTGATCAACTAAGTAAGGAATATTTTTATTTTCTTTTACAATAGGGTCAAATTTGTTTCTCTTCTTAATTTCATCTTTAAAATGTCTTAATAAGCCTTGCACTGGCCAAGATGATCCTTCACCAAAAGCACAAATAGTATGCCCCTCAATTTGTTTTGTAACATCACCTAGCATCTCTACTTCATCTCTTGATGCTTCACCTTTAGCCATTCTTTCCAGCATTCTCCACATCCATCCAGATCCTTCTCTACAAGGTGTACACTGACCACAACTTTCATGTTTATAAAATCTAGCAATTCTTGCCATACACTTGATAATGTCTTGGTCTTTATTGATAACAACGATGCCAGCTGTTCCTAAACCACTTTTTTCAGCCATTAAAGAATCGAAATCCATTGTAAGAGTCTCACATTTATCTTTTGGAATCAGAGGCATTGATGAACCACCTGGTATTACAGCTTGTAAGTTATCCCAACCACCAATTACACCTCCTGCATGCACTTCTATCAATTCTTTAAGAGGTATATTCATTTCCTCCTCAACATTACACGGGGTATTTACGTTTCCAGATATGCAGAATATTTTTGTACCAGTATTTTTTTCTCTTCCTAAGGAAGCAAACCATTTACCTCCTCTTCTAAGAATTGTCGGAACGACTGCAATAGTCTCAACATTATTAATTATTGTTGGACAACCATAGAGCCCTACAAGTGCCGGAAAAGGTGGTTTTAACCTTGGTTGACCCTTTTTACCTTCAATACTTTCTAGCAATGCTGTCTCTTCCCCACAAATATAAGCTCCTGCTCCGTAATGAATATAAATGTCCAAGTCCCAGCCTGTGCCAGCTGCATTTTTTCCAATCAAATTATTCTTGTAAGCTTCGTTAATTGCTGATTGAAGTTTTTGCCCATCAATAAAATATTCGCCTCTAATATATATATAACAAATGTGAGCTTGTACTGCATAAGAGGCTATCAGACATCCCTCTATTAATTTGTGTGGTTCAAATCTTAATATATCTCTATCTTTGCAAGTTCCTGGCTCAGACTCATCGCCATTAATAACTAGATAATGTGGTCTTGATCCAATCTCTTTGGGCGCAAAAGACCATTTTAATCCAGTTGGAAAACCTGCTCCTCCTCTTCCTCTAAGCTGAGAATCTTTAATTTCACTAATTATCCAATCCCTACCTTTAGCTATTAGTTCCTTGGTATTTGTCCAGTCCCCTCTTTTTTGTGATGAGACGACATCAGATCCTAAATCATTATATAAATTTTTAAATATTCTATCTTTATCTTCAAGCATTTTTTATTTCCAAAAGAGTTTTTCTGTTATTTTCTGGTTCGTTGTTTATTCTTCCTCTGTAAGATCCAGGTTTAGGTGTTTCACCATTTAAAATTTTATCTAAAATTTTAAGAGTTTTTTCCTTATCAAGATCTTCATAGTAATCATCATTAATTTGCATCATAGGAGCATTTACACAAGCACCTAAACATTCAACCTCCATCCAGGAACAACTTTTATCATCAGATAATTCTGACTCATTAATTGAAATTTTTTCTTTGCAAGCCTCAACAAGCTTGTTTGCACCTCTAATCATGCATGGTGTTGTAGTACAAACTTGTACAAAAAATTTTCCTACAGGAGATAAATTATACATCGAATAAAACGTAGCAACCTCATAAACTTTTATGTAAGGCATATTCAATAATTTTGCGATGTATTTCATTGCTGCTAAAGGTATCCAGTTGTTGTTTTGTTTTTGTGCAATATAGAGTAATGCCATAACAGCGCTTTGCTGTTTACCCTCAGGATATTGGGCAATAATTGAATTTGCCGCCTCTAATGAGGATGAATTAAATTCAAAATTTTCTGGTTGATCTTTAGCTGGTCTTCTCAAACTCATCTATCGACCTCCCCAAAAACTATATCTAAAGAACCTAGCACAGCTGGTACATCTGCCAACATATGACCTTTGATCAAATAATCCATTGATTGAAGATGAGAAAACCCTGGAGCTCTTATTTTACATTTATAAGGTTTACTTGAGCCATCAGAAATTAAATAAACACCAAATTCACCCTTTGGTGCTTCTACAGCTGTATATATTTCATCTTTAGGAACGCGATACCCCTCGGTAAATAATTTAAAATGATGTATTAAAGCTTCCATTGATTGTTTAATCTCTTTTTTTGATGGCGGAGTTATCTTTCCATCAAATGTTTTTACTGGTCCTTTTTCCATTTTTCCAAGACATTGTTTAATTATAGAAACGCTTTCTTTCATTTCTTCAATTCTACATAGGTATCGATCATAACAATCACCGTTTTTTCCAACTGGTATTTTAAATTCGAGTTGTTCGTAACAGTCATAAGGTTGAGACTTTCTTAAATCCCATGGCACTCCTGAGCCTCTTATCATCACACCACTGAAAGAATAATCAAGAGCATCCTCTTTTGTTACAATACCAATATCAACATTTCTTTGTTTAAAAATTCTATTATCAGTCAATAAATTTTCCAAATCATTAATAACTTTTGGAAAATTTTCGCAAAATTTTGCTATATCATTGTCTAAACCTGCAGGTAAATCTTGGTGAACTCCTCCAGCTCTAAAATAGTTAGCATGAAGTCTAGATCCTGAAGCCCTTTCATAAAAACTCATTAGAGTTTCCCTCTCTTCAAACCCCCATAAAGAAGGAGTTAAAGCACCGACATCCAAAGCCTGTGTAGTAACATTTAAAATATGACTTAAAATTCTTCCTATTTCACAAAACATTACTCTTATTAATTGAGCTCTTATTGGAACTTCAATTTTTAAAATTTTTTCAACCGCTAAAGCAAAAGCGTGCTCCTGATTCATTGGAGCAACATAATCAAGTCTATCAAAATATGGAACTGCTTGCATGTAAGTTTTATTTTCAATCAATTTTTCAGTTCCTCTATGAAGTAATCCGATATGTGGATCTGCTTTTTCGACGACCTCTCCATCTAATTCAAGTATAAGTCTTAAAACACCATGAGCCGCAGGGTGTTGAGGTCCAAAGTTTAGATTCAAATTTTTAATTTTTTTTGTCATCTTTTTTTGACTGTTCACTAATATATTTTGTTCCCTCCCATGGACTCTTGTAATCAAAATTTCTGTAATTTTGCTCTAATTTGACTGGCTCACTAATTACTTTTTTTTTGTCTTCACTATATCTAACCTCTGTATGACCTGTTAATGGAAAATCTTTTCTTAATGGATGACCCTCAAAACCATAATCTGTTAAAATTCTTCTTAGGTCTGGATGATCTTTAAAATTTACACCATACATGTCAAAAACTTCTCTCTCCATCCAATTTGCTGCTGGAAAGATTGATGTTATCGATGGAATTACCTCGTTTTCAGTTATGGGGTAACTCAAAATCAATCTTTGATTAAATTCGTGGCTTAGGAATAAATAAACAACTTTAAATCGCTGTGTCATCTCAGCAAAATCAACCACTGTAATATCTATTAATTGTCTAAATTTTGTATCATTATTAGTTTTTATAAATAATACCGTATCAACTAAATCATCTTTATCGATTTCAATATAAATTTGATTATGCTTAATTTCAGTTTTATTAATCTTGGTTGTCAACTCAGAATTAATTTTTTTTTCTAAATCAATTAAATTTTTCATTTTATCTATTTAAAGAACCTTTGTTTCTAATTTTTTTCTGCAGTTGCATAATTCCATACAGCAAAGCTTCAGCGGAAGGTGGACACCCTGGAACATAAACGTCCACAGGAACTATCCTGTCGCATCCTCTTACGACTGAATAAGAGTAATGATAATAACCCCCTCCATTTGCACAGCTCCCCATTGATATTACATATCTTGGTTCTGGCATTTGGTCATAAACTTTTCTTAAAGCAGGAGCCATTTTATTGGTCAATGTTCCTGCAACAATCATAACATCTGATTGACGAGGTGAACCTCTTGGAGCTGCTCCAAATCTCTCTAGATCATATCTCGGCATTGCTGTTTGCATCATCTCAACAGCGCAGCATGCAAGACCAAATGTCATCCAATGAAGTGATCCAGATCTGGACCAATTTACTAAATTGTCTAGTGAAGTTGTAATAAAACCATTCTTACCAAAATCTTCGGCAAGTTTTTTAAATTCCTCAGGGACTTGTTCTAGCTTATTATTCATTTATTTATTAAATTATTCCCAATCTAATGCACCTTTTTTCCATTCATAAATAAAACCAACTGTAAGTATAAATAGAAAAATCATCATTGATACGAAACCTAACAATCCAATATTTCCTAACGAAATAGCCCAAGGAAATAAAAATGCAATTTCAAGATCAAATATTATAAATAAGATTGCTACCAAATAAAATCTCACATCAAATTCCATTCTTGAGTCTTGAAAAGGTTCAAAACCACATTCATATGCAGACAGTTTTTCTGGATCAGGATTTTTTGGAGATAAAATAAAATTTATTACTACAAAAGCACAACTTAATCCAAGTGCAATTATTAAAAATAAAATTATTGGTAAATAATCTTTTAAAAAATCCGCAGTCATATTGTTAATATTATTAATCTTTGAATAAGAGAATTTCGATAAGATTCATACTATAGTTGTTTTTTTTATAAAATTAAAGTTTTAATAACACAGCTTATTTGCTGGTTTTTATAGATGTTTTTTAACTTATTTATAGTGCAAATTGGTCACGTTTTTTATGGCTAATTCATTAACAGAATTATTTAATTGAGAATCATTATCATTGTATGGCGGGAGTGAAGGGACTCGAACCCTCGACCTATCGCGTGACAGGCGATCGCTCTAACCAACTGAGCTACACCCCCACAAATGACTTTTTTTGGTGGGCAGTAAAGGACTCGAACCTTTGACCCCCTCGGTGTAAACGAGATGCTCTACCAACTGAGCTAACCGCCCAAAACCAAAGTAGTGATTTATATCTTTTAGACTAATAAGGTCAAGATTAATTAGTTGTTTAAAAACATGAAAAATGTTTAAAAACCACCTCTCCAATTATTTTTTGAATTAAAATTTTCCTCTTCTTTTTTTGAAATTGGTCTTGTTAAGTAAATGACAACTAAAAATAAACTTACTAAAACCAATATAATTTCCATAATATAATTGTTTATTGAATACTTGCCTGGGATTTATCCTCTTTTTTACTTATATCAACCTCAACCCATTCTGTTTTTTTTAACTCTTTTGTTAAAGCAATCTTTAAAACTTCATCTGCAAATTCTACAGGCGTTATTTTAATTTCATCTACAATTTTTTTGGGCATATCTACTAAATCTTTCTCATTTTCTTTTGGAATTAAGACTTGTTTTATACCAGCTCTATGAGCTGCAAGTAATTTTTCTTTAAGACCGCCTATTGGCAAAACTTGACCTGTTAAAGTTACTTCACCAGTCATAGCCACATCTCTTCTTACTGGAATATTTGTAATAGAAGACACTATTGAGGTAACCATTCCTATTCCAGCAGATGGTCCATCTTTAGGAGTTGCGCCTTCAGGGACATGAATATGAAAATCTTTTTTTTCAAAAAGTGGTGGAATTATTCCATATTCTAAACATTTTGATCTCACAAAAGATTTTGCTGCTTTTACGGACTCCTGCATTACATCACCTAATTTACCAGTAATTTGCATTCTTCCTTTACCTGGCATTGTAACTGTCTCTATTTTTAAAATTTCACCTCCATATTCCGTCCATGCAAGTCCTGTTACTATTCCTACTCTATCTTGACTTTCCAATTCTCCAAATTTAAATTTTGGGACACCTAAAAAGTCAGACAAATTCTTTGTATCTATATTCACCTCTTTTTCTTCACCAGCAACAACTTTTTTGACAACTTTTCTTGCAACTTTTGATATCTCCCTTTCAAGATTTCTTACACCTGATTCTTTTGTGTAGCTTCTAATAATTTCTTTGATGATATCATCACTTAATTTCATTTCTTTTTCTTTAACTCCGTTATCTTTTATTTGTTTTGGAAGTAAATACTTATTAGCAATGTTTATTTTTTCATCCTCTGTATAACCAGGTAATCTGATAACTTCCATTCTGTCTAATAATGGTGGTAATATATTTAGAGTATTGGCAGTTGTAACAAACATTACGTCAGAAAGATCATAATCAACTTCAAGGTAATGATCATTGAACGTTGTATTTTGTTCTGGATCTAAAGCCTCGAGTAATGCTGAAGATGGATCTCCTCTATAATCATTCCCAATTTTATCTATTTCATCTAAAAGAATAAGAGGATTTTTAGTTCCTGCTTTTTTCATCATTTGAATAATTTTTCCTGGTAATGACCCAATATAAGTTCTTCTATGTCCTCTTATCTCTGCTTCATCTCTCATTCCACCTACAGACATTCTAACAAACTCTCTATTAGTTGCTTTTGCTATTGATTTTCCTAATGAAGTTTTTCCAACTCCTGGAGGTCCAACTAAGCATAAAATTGGTCCTTTTATTTTTTCCATTCTTTTTTGCACTGCTAAGAATTCAATAATTCTTTCTTTTACTTTTTCTAAACCAAAATGATCTTTATCTAAAATGTTTAACGCTTTTGTTAAATCAATATCTACTTCACTTTTTTTATGCCAAGGAAGATCTGTCATCCAATCTAAATAGTTTCTTACAACAGTTGCTTCTGCAGACATTGGGCTCATATTTTTTAATTTTTTTAGTTCTTGTAGACACTTTTTCTCTACCTCTTTAGGCATTTTTGCTTTTAAAATAGCTTTGTTTAAACTCGTGCTTTCATCTTTGCCATCTTCAATTTCACCTAATTCTTTCTGAATAGCTTTTAGCTGTTCATTGAGATAATATTCTCTTTGAGTTTTTTCCATTTGAGTTTTAACTCTTCCACGTATTCTTTTCTCAACTCCGATAATGCTTGTTTCATTTTCCATAATTTTAATGATTGCATTTAGTCTCTTTTTAACATCCACAGTTTCGAAAATTTGCTGTTTTTCTGAAATTGTAGCAGTTATATGAGATGCTATATTATCTGCAATTTGCGAAGGGTCTTTTAATTGTTTGATATTATTAATTGTCTCACTAGAAATTTTTTTGTTAATTGATGTAAGTTTTTCTAATCTTCTCACAGCAGTCACTGCTAAAGGGTATAAATCTTCATCTTTTTCAAATACGTCTTTATAAGGAGAGTAATCACAGGTAATATATTTTTCATTGTCCTTAAAATCTTGTATTTTAACTCTTCTAATTCCTTCAACTAAAATCTTTACAGTCCCATCAGGTAACTTTAATAATTGAAGAATACTACCCTCACATCCATACATAAATATGTCTGTTTTTTTAGGATCATCAATTTCAGAATTTTTTTGAGTAACTAAAATAATTTTTTTATCTTTTTTCATTACTTCATTTAATGCTAGGATCGATTTATCTCTACCTACAAAAAGAGGTATTACCATACTAGGAAAAACGACTATGTCTCGTAATGGTAATAACGGTAATGATATTTTGACTTCCATAATAATTAATATGGATATTATAATTTAATTTGCAATATCTTTTTCGTATTTATCAAGGATATTAAGCCGCTGATGTCTTATCTTGCTTGGATTTATTGTCTGTTTTTGAGTGTACTATTATAGGCTGAGTCTGCCCTTTTGCAGCTGAAGCATCAATAATAACCTCTTCTATATTGTCTTGACTGGGTAAATCATACATTGTTTTTAATAAAATATTTTCTAGAATTGATCTTAAACCTCTAGCACCAGTTTTTTTTCTAATTGCCTTAAGAGCTATTTCTTTTAAAGCATTATCCTTAAAAGTAAGTTTTGCTCCATCAAGTTTAAACAATTCTTGATATTGTTTAGTAAGAGAATTTTTTGGTTCCTGAAGTATTTTTATTAATGATTTTTCATCTAAATCTTCTAGTGTTGCAATCATTGGTAATCGACCAATAAATTCTGGGATTAAACCATATTTCAATAAATCTTCTGGTTCCAGGCCTTTCATCCATTCACCTGTTTTTTTATCTTGAGTATTCTTCACATCTGCCCCAAAACCTATAGAAGTTCCTTTGTCTCTTTGAGAAATGATTTTATCTAAACCTGCAAAAGCTCCACCACAAATAAATAAAATATTTGTTGTATCAACTTGTAAAAACTCTTGTTGTGGATGCTTTCTTCCACCCTGAGGAGGAACACTAGCTATTGTTCCCTCCATAATTTTTAATAATGCTTGTTGTACTCCTTCGCCAGAAACATCTCTAGTAATTGAGGGATTTTCAGATTTTCTACTTATCTTATCTACTTCATCAATATATACTATGCCACGTTGAGCTTTCTCAACATTATAATCAGCAGCTTGTAATAATTTAAGAATAATATTTTCAACATCTTCTCCTACATAACCAGCTTCTGTGAGGGTTGTAGCATCTGCCATCGTAAATGGAACATCCAATATCCTCGCTAAAGTTTGAGCCAGCAAAGTTTTTCCACATCCAGTTGGTCCAACTAGTAATATATTTGATTTAGCAAGCTCAACATTTTTACTTGTTTTATTTTCATAATTTAATCTTTTATAGTGATTGTGAACTGCAACTGATAAAACTTTTTTGGCATGCAATTGACCAATTACATAATCATCTAAAACTGAGCAAATTTCTTTAGGCGAAGGAAGACCATCTTGATGTTTTACGAAAGTGTCCTTACTTTCCTCTTTGATAATATCCATACATAATTCAACGCACTCATCACATATAAATACTGTAGGCCCAGCTATTAACTTTCTTACTTCGTGTTGGCTCTTTCCACAAAATGAGCAATAAAGAATATTTTTATTATTTGTATTCATAAAATTTAAAACGAATCAATTTAATCACTCTATTATAGATAACTCTAACTAATCAAGTTTCTATTAATGAAATACCAATATATAGTATATTATGTTCTTTTTTCTACAACTTGGTCTATTAATCCAAATGATTTAGCAGACTCAGCTGTCATAAAATTATCTCTCTCCAATGCAGATTTAATCTCTTCAACTGATTTGCCTGTGTGCTTAGAATAAATTTCATTTAACCTTTTTTTAAGAGATAAAACCTCATTAGCATGAATTTCTATATCAGTTGCTTGTCCTTGAAATCCAGCAGAAGGTTGATGGACCATTATTCGAGAATTGGGTAATGAAAATCTTTTTCCTTTTGTTCCAGCTGCTAATAAAAATGATCCCATTGATGCTGCTTGACCAATGCATAAAGTTGAGATCTCAGGTTTAATGTATTGTATGGTATCATAAATTCCCAATCCTGCAGTCACTAAACCTCCAGGACTATTAATATATAAATAAATTTCTTTTTTTGGATCCTCAGCTTCTAAAAATAAAAGTTGAGCAGTTACTAACGAAGCTACATTGTCATTTATTTGACCTGTCAAAAAAATTATTCTTTCTTTTAATAAACGTGAATAAATATCATAAGCCCTCTCTCCCTTGCTTGATTGCTCAACAACCATAGGGACTAAATTGCTCATATGTTCAAATATTTTATTTGTCATAAGTTGATTCGTTTTACTTATACAACTTGGGATTACTTTTTGCTAACTTTTTTTGATTTTTTAATAGTAGATTTAGTTTTTGTCGATTTTGGCTTTGTTTTGTTCTCAGGAGATTTTTTTACTTCAACCTTTTTTTCTGGTTTTCTTTGTTCTTTAAGTTCTTGATCAAGCTGTTGTTTTTGAGATTGTTTTAAAATTTTTTCTGCCTCATCTTTTGAAATTTCTTTTTTATTAGATTTTGCTTTTTCCTTAATTAAATTCATTATTTTTTCCTCATAAACAGTGCCTCTTAAGCTTGCTACTGCTGATGGATTTTTCTGGTAAAAGTCCATTACCATTTTTTCTTGTCCTGGCATCATTCTAATTTGCTTTTGCACTTCTGCTTGTAATTCTTGTTCAGTAACTTTAATCTTATTTTGCTCTCCAAACTCATTTAAAATCAAACCAACTTTAATTCTTTTTTTTGCTATTTCTTCAAAATTATTTCTACTTTTTTTAACATCCTCTTCTGACATACCCTGTGAAAGAATTTTTACTTCCTCTTCAATTAAGTTTTCAGGTATTTCGCTAATCTTAAATTTTTCAAGTTCTTTTATAATTTGGTTTTTTGAAAGTCTGTCTAAAGAATTTTTATATTCATCGTTTATTTGTTTTGATATTAATGATTTTAGATCATTTAAATCTTTAGCTCCTAAATTTTTTGCAAAATCATCATCTACTTTTGTTTCTCCTGGATTTTTAACACTTGAAATTTGACATTTAAATATTGCCGTTTTATTTATTAAATCTTTTTCTGGGAAATTCTCTGGTAATTTTGCTTCAACTATTTTCTCATCACCTTTCTTTACTCCGATTAATTGCTTATCAAAACCTTTTAAAAATAAATCTTTACCTAAAGTAAGTTGAGTATTTTTTCCCTCACCTCCTTTAAAAGGTTTATCATCTACAGTTGCTGTATAATCAAAAACTACTAAATCTTTTTCAGCAGCTTTTGTCTGTTCAGGTGCCTCTTTAAAATTTGGTTGATTCTTTGCAATTTCTTGAATTCTTTTATCTGTTTCTTTTGGATCAATCTTTACAGAATAAGCATCAAATTTTATACTCTCAACAGATTTTATCTCAATTTTTGGAAGTTCAGTTACTGAAATTATATACTCGAGTTCTTTATCTTCTCCATAAGTTTTTAAATCAAGCTTTGGTTGACCAGCTGGTTTAATTTTGTTTTCTTCCAATGCTTTTGTTGAAGTATCTTTTAAAACTTTATCAAGTACTTCGCTAAAAACAGCTTTTCCAAATTGTCTTTTTAGAATTTCTCTTGGAACTTTTCCTGGTCTAAAACCTTTAAGATTAACTGTTCCTTTTATTTCCTCATATTTTTCATCCATATAAGAATTCATAGTCTTTTTATCGACAATTACTTTTACGTCTTTATTAAGACCTTTTTTATTTTGTACAGTAACTTTCATAAATAATTAATGGTAGGGCGAAAAGGACTCGAACCTTCACAGATTGCTCTATCGGTTCCTAAGACCGACGCGTCTACCAATTCCGCCATCGCCCCACAGATTTAGAAGTTTTATATATGATTGAAACTATTTGTCCAATAAATTAAAAAATGTTATTTTCTCTTAAAAAATTAAAAGATGAGTAATAGTTCTAAAGTAATAATTGTTTATATAATTGGCTTGATATTTGGAGCTTTAGTTTTAGATATTTGGGATGCCGAGACAAGTATATTTAAAGCACTTTTAGGACTTGGGTGGACCGCTTTACTTTTAATTGGTTTATTTTTTGCTGAGAAAAATGAAAATAACTAAAATTTTAATTTTTTTTCTTCCATTATTTTTTATTCTACCAATTCATAATCTTAAATCAGAAATAATAATAATGAGTGCATGTGATGATAAACAAGATGAATTTTTAAAAAATGAATATGTTTTAAATCTTGATGAACTAATCATGACAAGAAATTATGTGTATAAAGAAAAAACTTACCAAAAATACAGAATTACCGATCTTAGTGTTAAAAAATCTAACACTTATGTGAGGAACATATATAAAGAGGGTCAGAAGATTTTGACACATAAACACGGTTATCCACAATTTTATACTCAAATTCTATTCGAGATTGGAAAACCTGAGGTATTTATGAAAACTGTTTTAAATGATGAGGAAGGTATTACTAAAATTTCGAATTGTAAAAAAATTGAAAAATTTGAGAAAGAAAGTTAGATTTTTTTCTTATTCTTTGAAAAGTTCTTTTTTTTATAAGAAAATCTACTATTTGTAATATTACTTCTATGTTTTGCATAAGCTTGTTTTTGTGCTTGTTTCATAGCTCGTTTAGAGGACATATAATTTAGTAATTTATTTCTATACTTCCTATAATATTAAAATTTTTGTCAGAAACCACTATTTCGCCTGACGATGGACCATAATTCAAAACTTCAGATATTAATACATAATGAGTAACAAAAATTAAATTTTTCTTACTTTTAAAATTTTTTATATATCTAGTAAGTGCCTGAATTTGTTTATCTTTATTCTTTGCATATTCTAAACTGTAAAAAGAATTTAAGAAACTATTTGTAGAATAATCATTAAAGGCTATCTTCGCAGTTTCTTGGCATCTGCACCATTCGCTTGATAAAACTTGATCTATCTTAATTTTATTTTTTCTAAAAAAATCACCTATATATTGGGCTTGTTTTTTGCCATCTATGCTCAAATTTCTCTGGGTCGAACAATCGTTTAAATTGAAATTATTTGGATCACCACTCCCAGGTGCATAAGCGTGTCTGATGAATATTAATTTTTCACCATCTGCAAGTTGATTTATTAAGTTTTTATTTGAATCTGCTTTAATAGATGTTGTTAAAGATATAAATATAATTAATAAGAATTTTAAAAATTTCATTTTATGGATATTAGATTAAACAATTTAAATAAAACAATAGTTAATTGTAAGAAATGTCCAAGATTAGTTAAATTTATTAACAAAGTAAGTACCATAAAAAGAAAACAAAATATTAATGAAATTTACTGGGGTAAGCCAGTTCCTGGATTTGGAAATCTAAACTCAAAACTAGCTATCATCGGTCTAGCTCCAGCAGCTCATGGAGGAACAAGAACAGGAAGAGCTTTTACTGGTGATAAGTCTGGAGATTTTTTATTTAAATGCTTACATGAAGTAGAAATTTCCAATTCTCCATATTCTAAAAATTTAAATGATAATTTAAAATTAAAATCCACTTATATCACCAATATACTTAAATGCGTTCCACCTGAAGACAAGCCTCTAAGTAATGAAATTTCAAATTGCTCTAATTTTTTTGATGAGGAAATATTATCTTTAAAAAAACTAAGAGTTATAGTTACATTAGGAAAAGTAGCTTTTGATAATTGTATTAAATTATATAAACAAAAATTTGGTATCAAACAGAAATTTATTTTTAAACATGGTAAAACACATTTATTACCCAATGGTTTGATTATACTATCAAGTTATCATCCTAGCCCAAGAAACGTAAATACGAAACTAATATCAAATAAGATGATGATTGATTTGTTTAAAAAAGCAAAAAGACTTGCTAAGTTTTAATTGTGTCACAAAAATAGGGTTTAAATTTTGAGTAAATTTCAGCAGGTATTTTTTTTGGTTTACCTTTTTTGTCAACAAATACCAAATGAACTTGAGCTTCAACAATTGTGTCATCCTCTTTTGTGATTATTTGATTCATAAAAAATGATGTTTTGGTAATAGATTTCACAAAAGATCTAACAGTTAATTCATCTTCTAAAAATGAAGATTTTCTATATTCGATGTTGCAAGATTTAACTATAATTAATGCATCGAATTCTTTTTGAATCTTATTGTTACTGTATCCGATTGAAAATAAAGCTTCCGTTCTTGCTCTTTCTAAATATCTCAAATAGTTAGCATAATAAACTACACCACCTGAATCTGTATCCTCATAATAAACTTTTACTTTATGGAAAAAATTTTCATGCATGGACAAATTATATCAAACTATTTAGATGAAAAATAGATATTCTGAAAATAAGCAATTGTCTTTAATTTGGAGTTGTCTGTATCAGACATAATTGCTAACCCATCTAACTCATCAACATTGAGATTATGAAATCTTTTAAAATCCTCTTTAACATTCGCTTTAACTGTCACCCATTTATCTAAATCACTTTTAGTTGTAGATAAAACATTATCAATTGATTTTTTTGTGTAAGGACTTGGTGAATAAAATCCAACATCATTATTACTTGAAAATACGTAGTTTATTGCTCTATTAGAAAGTGGAGTAGCACCAGTTTTTTTTATCACAAAAACTCTAGCTGCGTAATCGTGTGCTTTTTTTGTATTCTCATTAATTCCGGACAAATCTTTTTCAATTTTCCAAGTAATGTTAATAAAAGGCGTTTTATTCAAATCAATTTTAATCTCTTTTCCAAGACCAGATGCTGCATTATCAGCGACAGATTTTAGAAAATTTCCGTTTTCATTATTTCCAATAGAGTAAAGAGTATTGTTATCAGCCCCTCTTACTTTCCTTACTTGTAATTCTGAAAGCTCAGTTTCCGTAAATTTAAAAACTTCCACTTCATTTGCTGCTGATTGGCTAACAGCTAGAAACATGCAGAATAAAACTTTAAAAAATATTTTCATGAACAAAATTAAAAAAATTCGTTAATACATTATTTTGACAAAATTTAAACATTCAAAATTCAACTTTTAGTTCTATATATAAATTATGAAGACAATTTCCATTTTTTTACTGCTTATTTACTGGTCAATAATGATTTTTGCACCAGTTATGTCTAAAGATATTAAATTTAGTAGAGCTAAGATTAACAACATCAAATTGGCTGATCAAAAACCTCGTAGTTAATAAGTCGATCGACCACCGCTAATATCAAATACAGCTGCTGTTGAGAAGGTATTCTCCTCAGATGCTAGCCAACAGACCAAAGAAGTAAATTCCTCAACTTCTAGAAACCTGCCTCTTGGGACTTTGGAAAGCATTCTCTGAACATGCTCTTTAGTCATTTGGTCTAAAATTCGAGTTTTTGCTCCTGCAGGAGTTATTGCATTCACAGCAATATTCTTATCAGCGAGCTCCTTTCCTAAAGATTTTGTCAATCCTATAGCTCCAGCCTTTCCAGCACTATAAGCGCTTGCATTAGCATTGCCATCTTTTCCAGCAACTGATGCTACGTTTACAATTCTTCCATAATTATTCTTAATCATATAAGGCACAACTGATCTGCAACAATTAAAAGTTCCCATCAAATTTATATCTACAATTTTTTTCCACATTTCAATATCGTATTCCCACAATGTTGCTGTAGGACCAGTTATCCCAGCATTATTGATTAAAATATCTATGTTCGAATTTTTGATAATTTCCTTTGTGGCGTTTTCAACATCTTTAAAATTCGACACGTCAACAATTTTTGAACTTAAATTAGAATTATTCATTTCTTTTGTGGCTTTTTCAATAGCCTTAGGATCTAAATCCCAAATTATCACTTTAGCCTCTGATCTCAAAAAACGTTTTGCGATATCCAATCCAAATCCTTGAGCACCACCTGTTACAATAGCTGTCCTATTTTTAAAATTATAAGAAATTTTTTCCATTTGACTATTTTCTTGCTAATAAATAATAAACAAATCCGGAGACAAAAGCTCCAATAATCCAAGCGAAAGACTGTAAAAACATAAAACTACTATTCCAGATTGTAGATGCAGAAAAGATAAAGCCTATAATTA
This sequence comes from uncultured Pelagibacteraceae bacterium, assembly GCA_902625825.1. GTDB lineage: Bacteria > Pseudomonadota > Alphaproteobacteria > Pelagibacterales > Pelagibacteraceae > Pelagibacter. The sequence goes on from CACOCL010000004.1 coordinate 37,410, forward strand.
ATGAATAAACTCCTTTTAAATGCCAACCGCCAGAAAAATAATACTCACCATCATTTGTAATTGAGTGAATATCCTTGTTTGCCACTTTACCTCCTTTAATTAAATAATAATCAGCAATCATGACACCAAATATTGGGCCAAAAAATGCACTAAAAGAGTCAATGAAAGATAAAATTCCTATTTGGCTTAAATACACTAACCAAGATATTCCAACTACAAAACCAAACACTGCAATTATTAAACCTGCGCTTTTTAAGGATAATAAGTTAGGAAGAAAGTTTACTAAAGTATATTGTGATGGAATAAAGTTTGCAATTAAATTTGTTGATGCTGATGCAATGATAATAAATATCAAAACTAAATTTATTATTAATAAATTATCCAACTTACCAATAATATCTGTTGGATTTGTAAGTATTCTGGATAAATTTTCTGGATCTTGTTTTAAAAAAGCATCAAATCCTGTCACGATGAATAGAGCAAAAAAAGAAAAAATAATTAAATTTAGTACTAAACTAAAGTTTCCTTTTTTTAATTCATTTTCACTTTTTACATAGCGAGAAAAATCACCAAGATTTAAAATAATAATAGAAAAGTAAGCAAATACAGTTCCTGCAACTGTTGCTAATGGACCTAAATTACTTTTATCAATAAAATTTTGAAGATTTAAAGAATTAATAAATGCTTCCGTTGTGAACTTTACATCGCTTAAGAGAACAGTAAAAAAAAATAAACCCATTCCTAAATAAACAGAAATTGCTGAAAATATTATTATTTTTTTGTTAAAACTCATGCCAATAGAAAATAGCAGTGACTGGAAAATAATCGCTATGATTATTGCAGACCATTCTATCACATTCATGCCCATAAAAAATATCAAAAATATTTCTTGGTCTAAAATAGAAGGATTAAAATAAAATAATATTATTCTTATTAAGTACCCAATTCCTTTTGACAAAAAATAAGTCTGAATACCAAATAAAAAAATTCCAACTATACTTCTTATCAAACCAAATAATTTTGCTCCTCTGAAACCCAAACTTGATCTAAGCAAAACAACAAATGGTAAGCCAAGTTTTTGAGAAGGTTTACCAATTAAGTTTGAAAAAAAATAAACAAGCAGAGATCCTAAAATTGCTCCAAAAAAAACTACAAAAGTGTTTAAATCATAAATTAAATAAAGAGATGTGATTAGAGAAAAACCTATAACACTCTGAATATTTACTCCCCAAAAACAGAATAAAGTTTTCCAGTCCCAATTTTTATTATTTGGATTAACAGTTACTAAATCCCAATTAAGTTGATTTCTTTTTAATTTTTCCTGACTCACTTAAACAATATAAAACTTATATATTCTACTGTCCATATAAGAGAGTGGGCAACCAAAGTGCAATTTTAGGAAAAATTATAATTAAGATTAAACCAATAACTTGTAATACCATAAATTGCATCATTCCATAGTAAATATCTTTCAAATCCCATTCAGGCACAACACCTTTTAGAAAATATGCTGACAAGGCAACAGGTGGTGATAACCAGGCGGTTTGCAAATTAACAGCAACTAATATCGCAAACCAAGTTAAATTAAATCCTAATGCCTCAATCAATGGCAGTATTATCGGGACGATAATCATCACTATAGGCACCCATTCTAAGGGCCAGCCTAATAAAAAAATCATTACCATAACCATCGCAAGGATAAGATATTTATTCATCTCAAGACCTAATAAAAATTCAGTTAATAATGTTGGTGTCCCTAGTCTTGCAAAAACAGCACCAAAAAAATTTGAAGCTGCCACTAAAACCATTATCAAAGCAGTAATCTCTAATGTTTTGACCAATGCTTCTTGTAGCTTTGGGAAAGTCAACTTTTTATATGCTAATGAGAGAAGTAAAGCACCCATCGCTCCACATCCAGCAGCTTCAGTTGGAGTTGCAAAACCAAATAAAATACTTCCTAAAGCAGCAAAAACTAAAGCTGCTGGTGGCACTAAGCCTAAAAAAAATTCAATCCAAACATCCTTCATGCTTGCGGCCCTCATATCTTCAGGTATTACTGGTCCTAATTTTGGATTAATCATACATCTAATCGTTGTGTAACCTGCATATAAACTTGCAAGAAGAATTCCTGGTAGAATTGCAGCAGCAAATAAATCTATTACAGGAATTTCCATTATAGGTCCCATAACAACTAACATAATACTTGGTGGAATTAATATTCCTAAAGTCCCTCCAGCTGTTATAGTTCCAGCGGCAAGTCTCACGTCATAACCAGATCTATTCATAGATTTTGCAGCCATGATTCCTAAAATTGTCACAGAAGCTCCAACGATTCCTGTTGCGGCAGCAAATATTACAGAAACAAATAAAACTGCATAGTATAAAGATCCCTTAACTTTTGCCAACATCATTTGGAATGCTGAAAATAATCTTTCCATTAATCCAGCTTGTTCCATCATAATTCCCATAAAAACAAACAGTGGAACAGCGGCGAGCGTTTGCTCAGTCATAACCATAGAAAACTGGAGGGTCATTAGGTAAAAAACTAATTTTCCAAATCCTAAATAACCAAATACGAAACCTAGAAAAATTAGTGTAAATGAAATTGGGAAACCTATGAATATTGCAAATAACATTACCCCTACAAGAATAAAGCCTAATATTGCTGGATCTATAAATTCGGCTATCATTTATTTTCTCCTGGCCATTCCCCATTTTTAGCTGCCCAATAACTTTTGAGTAACTCAGAAACTCCCTGAACTAATAAAAATATTATGCCAATGAGTAAACAAGTTTTGATAGGCCACATATAAGGCATCCATGTAGTATCCATGCCTCTTTCACCTCTTTGAATGGACTCTCCAACAAATCCTATTGTCATATAAAGAAAAACAATTAGACCTGGAAAATAAAATAATAGATATAACCAAAAATCTATCAGACCCTGGTTTTTTGTTTTAAAATTTCTGTACAAAAAATCTGCTCTTATATGAACTCCTCTTGAAAGTGCATAACCGGCACCCAACATAAAAAGCGCTCCATATAAAAAACGACTTATATCATAAGCCCAAATAGTTGGTGCTAAAAATAATTTTCTTGCAAAAACTTCATAAGTCATTGCAAAAATTAATGGCATTAATATCCAGCAAACTATATTGCCTATTTGTTTGCTAAATTTATCGATATTAATGATTGTTCTAGCCATCCATAGTGGCATGTCATCTGGCATTTTTCCCGAACCACCTCGCCTTTCGGCAATCATTTCATCTGATATATCTAATTTACCTGGTTCGTCTGCCATAAAATTCTAGTATAAAAAGTTAGAGCGGACTTTAAAGTCCGCTCTAATTAAATCAAGATTAATTACTGATTACTTTAATGTTGCAGCGTGAGCCATTCCTAGCTTCGCATTAGACATTTGAGCACCACTCCAGAATGGAACAGCAATATCAGCAAATTCTTTCATTGAATTATAAACTTCATTGAAGAATTTATTTTCTTTAGCATTCTTATTTAAAGAAGCTTTTGCTGCAGCCATATACTCTGTGAAATAATCTGAAGGTGTATCTTCTAAGATCACTCCATGCTTAGTAGTTAGCTCTTGTAAAGCTTTTCCATTTTCATAGATTCTGTAACTTAAAGATTTAGCTAATGAAGCATTAGCAGCTACTTCAAGTGACTTTTTCTCATGATCAGTCATCGCTTTATAGGTTTTTCCTGTAATATAAAAGTCAGCATTTACGACTACTTGGTGTAAACCTTGTAGGTAATAGTGCTTTAATACTTTTTGGAAACCAAATGTTAAATCTGGTTTTGGACAACACCATTCAGCAGCATCGATAGTTCCTGCTTCAAGAGCTGGTAGAATATCTCCACCACCCATAGCAACAGAAGCTATACCAATGTCCTTATAAGTTTGTCCCGGAATTCCTGGAGGAGTTCTGAACTTATATTTTCTAAAATCAGCCATGTCTTTAATTGGTTTTGGAAACCAACCTAAAGCTTCTGGACCAACTGGTTGAATCATAAATCCTTTGATGTCTCTACCCATTTCTTTCCATAATTGGTCGTATAATTCTTTACCACCACCATATTGAAACCAAGATAAGAATGCGATGTTGTCAATTCCTACACCACCACCAGCTACTGGAGAACCGAATAACATAGCAGCAGGATGATCACCTGACCAATAGTGCGTCCATGCAAAACCACAATCGATCAATCCTTTATCGACAGCATCTAGAGTTTCTTTTACTCCAACAACAGCTCCAGCAGGTAAAATTTCAAATTTTAAAGAACCAGCTGTAAGTGTAGTCACTGTATCAGTAAAGTCCTTTAACATCTTAACTTCATCCGCCTTCGTGTTAAGAACAGTCTGACATTTAAGTGTCTTTGCAGCATTAGCACTTGATGTAAATCCAAGTACCAAAATCGTTGCAAATAACATTGAAATGATTTTTTTCATTATTTTTCCTCTTGTTGATTAAATTTAACAAAAGCATACAATCAGAAAAACAATCCTGACACAAGTGACAATTGATTAATATAAGTGTAAAGATGATCAAAAGGACAAATTAAAAAAACTATTCAACTAGAGATGGAAAAATTTGATTTTATAATTATTGGAGCTGGTTCTGCAGGATGTGTTCTTGCAAATAGACTTTCAGAAAATCCTCAGAATAAAGTTTTATTAATCGAGGCTGGAGGAAAAGATAATTATCCGTGGATACATATTCCCGTTGGATACTTCAAGACAATGCACAATCCATCAGTTGATTGGTGTTATAGAACTGAACCAGATAAAACCATGAACAATCGTTCAATTCGTTATCCAAGAGGAAAAACTTTAGGAGGAAGTTCAGCTATTAACGGCTTATTATATATTAGAGGTCAAAGCAGAGACTATGATCTTTGGCGTCAATTAGGTAATACTGGCTGGGGTTGGGACGATGTTCTTCCCTACTTTATCAAGGCGGAAAATCAAGAACGTGGAAAAGATGATTATCATGGTGTTGGAGGTCCTCTTTCTGTATCTGATCAAAGAATTCAATTACCACTATTAAATGAGTTTCAAAATGCTGCTGAAGAATTTGGTATTCCAAAAACAAAAGATTTTAATACCGGTGACAATCATGGGTGTGGATATTTTCAAGTAACAGAAAAAGATGGATTTAGATGTAGCACAGCTGTTGGATATTTAAACCCAATTAAAAATAGAGCAAACCTAAGAATTATTACAAATGCTCACGTAAAAAAAATAAACTTTGAGAATAAGACGGCTAGAGATGTTGAATACTGGCAGGACAATGAGCTTAAAAAAATTTCAGCAAATAAAGAAATAATTCTTTCATCAGGTTCAATAGGGTCTCCACAAATTTTACAAACCTCTGGAATAGGTAATTCCAAAAAATTAAAGGATTTGGGTATAGAGATAGTTCATGATTTAAAAGGAGTTGGGGAAAATCTTCAAGATCACCTTATGTTTAGGCCTATTTATAAAGTTCATGGATTAAAATCTCTTAATAAAAAAATCAATAGTTTATTTGGTAAATTAATGATTGGCTTAGAATATGTTTTTAATAGAAGTGGACCAATGACAATGGGTGCAAGTCAAATGTGTATGTTTGCAAAAAGTGACCCATCTTTAGAATTACCAGATCTACAATGGCATGTTCAGCCTATGAGTATGGATACATTAGGTGCAACTAAAAATCATGATTTTCATGCATTTACTCCTACTGTATCAAATATAAGACCAACTAGTAGAGGTTATGTAAATATTATTGATAAAGACTCAAGAATTTATGCAAAAGTAAAACTAAATTATTTATCAACTGATCATGACCGAATGGTTGCAGCAAAAGGATTGAAGCTTACTAGAAAAATTGTGATGGAGTCTGAAACATTTAAAAAATACAGGCCAGAAGAATATAGACCTGGAATAAATATTAACGATGATGAAGAACTTGTAAAAGCTGGCTCTGATTATACTCAGACTATTTTTCATCCAGTTGGGACATGTAAGATGGGTCAAGATGAAATGGCAGTCGTTGATGAAACTCTTAAAGTAAAAGGTCTAAATAATTTAAGAGTAATTGATGCCTCAATAATGCCAAATATAACTTCAGGTAACACTAATGCACCAACAATAATGATTGCAGAAAAAGGTGCAGATATGATACTTAGAAGTTAATGTTCACTGATTTAATTACACCAGAACAAATAACTATATTAACTCAAATTATTTTAATTGATCTAGTTCTAGCAGGAGATAATGCAATCATAATTGGAATGGTTGCATCTAAATTTCCATTAGAACAAAGAAAAAAAATTATATTCTGGGGTATAGGCGGTGCTGTCGTTTTAAGAATAATCTTAACATTATTGACTGCTTACTTGTTGCAAATCACTGGACTAAGACTGCTCGGTGGGCTGCTTTTACTTTACATAGTCTATAAACTTTATACTGATGTAATTAAAGACTCAGGTCATGAAGGTGACATTAAGGTAGACGATTCAAGTTTTTTAAAAGCTATTTGGACAATTTTATTGGCTGATTTTACAATGAGTTTAGATAATGTTTTAGGAGTTGCTGGGGCAGCTGGAGATCATTACTACCTATTAGTTTTTGGGTTGGTTTTATCAATTATTTTAATGGCAACAGCTGCAACATTAATATCTAATTGGATAAAAAAATATAAATGGATAGCATGGGCTGGTTTATTGGCAATTCTTCTTGTTGCTATTGAGTTGATTTACACTGATATTAAAATATTATTTTTATAATGTACTTAAAAAACTATAACTTAAAGAACAAAACAGCAGTAGTCACTGGAGCAGGAAAAGGTCTTGGTAGAGCTTGCGCAATTGCTCTAGCTGAGGCTGGTGCTAATTTAGTTATAATAAGCAGAACTCAGAAAGATCTAAATGAAGTTTCTAAAAAGATTAAAAAGCTTAAGTCAAAATGTAAAACTTATGTATGTGATATTACTAATTATGATGAAATTAAAAAAATCATAAATAATCAAGCTAAAATTGATATTTTAATAAATAATGCAGGTAATAATATCCCTGAACATTTTACAAAAGTAAAAACAAGAAA
>CACOCL010000005.1 GCA_902625825.1 uncultured Pelagibacteraceae bacterium
TGGGCAATATCATTCTGGGAGTCTCTATCTTTCAATATAACAACATCATATTTTTTTAAACTTGAGATTTTTTCTCTTAGAGGTCCAGATGGTATAAGATTACCATTTCCTACCCAGTTTTTTCCATTGAAACATACTATCTCATAATCATATGTTACATTTCTATCCTGCAAACCATCATCAAAAATTAAAAAATCTAAATTATTTTGAATTGCTTGTTTAATTATTTCTTTTCTACTAGGCAGGCTTATTAATCTTGTTTTTTTTTCAAGGAGAGACTTTTCATCATTATGTGATGAATAATGTTTTTTTCCTATTGAGACATTAAAATTTAGTTTTTTAAAAATTTGATATAACTTTATAGCTGTTGGAGTTTTTCCAGTCCCACCAACATAAATATTTCCTACGCAGATAGAGGTAAATTTTCCCATTTTTTTCTTTACTTTTTTATTTAAGAGAAAATTATTTAACAAAATTGGAATTGTAAAAGGTAGCAAAATATATGAAATCAAACTTTTTTTTTCAAAGTCCCAAAACTTGGGTTTCTTAAATTTCATCTTTTAATAATTTATTTATTTCATTGTAGGTCTTTTTAAAAATATTTTGACCAATTATTGTTATTTTTTTTTGTGTTTTGTTTGTAGTATTTTTTTTTGTAAAAAGGCCATCTAAAGTCCAATACATGCTTTGAGAATTAGAAATTCTTTTAGTCATATTACATTTTTTTAAAAATTTATAAATATCACTAAAATTACTTATATAAGGGCCATGTAATATATTACACCCAAATCTTGCAGCTTCTAAGGGGTTCTGTCCACCATGTTTTATTAATGATCCACCGACAAAAACAATCTTACAATAATTATAAAAAGATTTATTAATACCATAAGCATCAATTAAATAAATATCAGTGTTAGAATAAATTTTTTTATCATTAGAGCTAAATTTTTGAACATTTAAATTATTTTTACTTAGTTCTGATATAATTGCATTTGTTCTTTCTACATGTCTTGGAATTATAATCGTAAGTAGATTTTTATGTTTTTTTTTTAATTTTATATGAACTTTCCCACATATATCTTCCTCTGTTTCGTGCGTACTTGAAGCACACCAGATTTTCTTTGAATTCAAATTTTTTTTCAAATTTTTATTTATTTCTTTTATTTCTTTTTCTGTTTCTGCAAATTTTAGGTTTCCTAAAAATAGTACTTTTTTAACACCTAATTTCTCTAAAAACTTTTTTGACTGAATACTTGATGCTAAGCACAAGTTAAACTTACTAAAAAATTTCTTGGAAAAGTTTGGAACTAAGTTCCAATTACGAAATGTCCTTTTTGTTATTCTTCCATTGATTAAATTAACCGGAATATTTTTTTTTTCAAGATTACAAAACATATTTGGCCATATTTCTGAGTCCACAAAAAAAGCACATGAAGGCCTCCAATGATTAATAAATTTTAAAGAGAGGTGGTTTGTATCAATTGGAAAAAATTGGTGAACAATTTTTTTAAGTTTAAATTGTTGAATAATCTTTGAGGAGCTTAGGGTATTAGATGTTATAAGAATTTTTCTTATTCCATTATTATTCTCTAATTTTTCTAAGATTGGAATAATACTTTTGATTTCTCCAACGCTTGCTCCATGAAACCAAATAATTTTACCATCTCCTCTTTTTTTTGAAAAAAAACATAGTTTTTCTTTAAATCTTTTAACATCTTCTTTCTTTTTTAAAATTCTTATTAAGATTATTAGTGGTGAAAAAATAAAAACTATATTTATTAAAATTCTATAAATAATTAACATTAAGATCGTTTAATCTGCTTTTCGTAAAAATTTCTATAAATTTCAGAGGTATCAAGTAATTCTTGGTGATTTCCCTCGCCAACAACTTTTCCCATATCAATTACATAAATTTTATCAGAATTTAAAATTGTAGAGAGTCTATGCGCGATTACGACAGTTGTTCTACCTTTTGTTAAGTAAGTTATAGCCTTTTGTATTTTACTTTCGGTCTCTGCATCTAAAGAAGAGGTTGCTTCATCTAATAATATTATTGGACTTTTTTTGAGTATGGCTCTTGCTATAGATAGTCTTTGTTTCTCTCCGCCAGATAGTCGAACCCCGTTCTCTCCAATTAAGGTATCATATTTATTTGGTAATTTATTTATAAATTCGTCAGCAAATGATAACTTCGCTGCCTCCTCTATTTGACTATGTGTTGCGTCTAAGTTTGCGTAGGCAATATTGTTTTTAATTGTGTCATCAAACAAAGTAGTATCTTGACTTACTAGAGAAATATTTTTTCTTAAAGAATAAACTGTAGATTTATAAATCGATTGTCCATCTATTTTAATTTCACCCTTATCGATATTATAAAATCTTGGAATTAAATTAAGAATTGTTGATTTCCCTGCACCACTATGTCCAACTAAAGCAGTCATTTTCTCCCCTGGTATTTCCAAATCCAAATCATTTAAAATTTGTCTATCTTCACCAGAATAACCAAATTTAACATTACTAAATTTTATTTGACCATTTTTAATTTTTAATTCACTGGATCCTAATTCATCTTTGATGAGGTTAATATTGTCGATAATTGGAAGAACATTTCTCGCTCCAGCTAATCCTTGTTGGATTGTAAGATTCAAAGTGGCTAGTGACCTTACTGGTTGATAAGCCAACATCATTGCGGCTAGGAATGAAAAAAAATTTCCAACCTGTAGCTCATCTTTCATGATTAGTTTAGCAGAAATAAAAATGATAAATCCAATCATTATACCTGTAAGTGTTTCCATTATTGGAGAGGCTCTTACAAAAACTATGTTAATTTTTCTAGATGACTCTTTTAAAGTATGTATGAAGTCATTAGCTCTTTTTCTTTCATAACTCTCTTTTTGAAAAATTTTTATTAATTTGTGGTTTTTAAAAATTTCAATTAAATATGAAGTTAGTACTCCTGCTCTTTGCATTTGTTCACTTACAACTTTAGTCATTCTTTTTCCTAAAACTTTAGTGGCTATACTTGCTAAAGGGATCATTATAATTGCTATCAATGAGAGTTTCCAATTTTGATAAAACATAACTGATAACAAGCCGATTAAAGTAAGACTGTCTTTAAATAAATTCAAAATTGCAGTACTGATTAAATTGACTATCATATTCACGTCGTTCATTAAGTTTCCTATAAACTTACCTGAGTGTTTTTTATCTACCAATTGAGTATCTGCAGAGATCATAGAAGCAAACATATCTGTCTGGATATCCTTTTTAACTTCCTCTGAAACATTTATCATAATTATTTTCGCAAGATATAGTGACCCACCTTTTACTGCAAAAGCCAAAACTATAAGTAAAGGTATCACATATATTAGTGTTTCAGATTTATTTATGAAAAGTTCATTGATAGCTGGGTCTAAAAGATAAGCTACTGAAGATGTGCTAGCAGCTAAAGTTACTGAGAAAAATGCAGCTAGAATTATATTCCTCAAGTATTTCTTTGTGTAACTTTTATATAAACGCTTTAAAATTTCTTTACTACTCATAATTAAATTTTACCTAAAACTAAGCTTAAAAAAATTAAAAGCCCTAGAAAATTATTTGACTTAAATGTGTTAAAACAGCTATTAGCTTTTTCAATATTTAGTTTTCTAAGTTGAGAAAAGAGTAATTGAAAAGCAACAAAGACCATCATGAAAAAGAAAATATTATTTAATTCCATTAAAAAACCAACAAGAAATAAAGATGTTATAAAAATTATGTAGCATATGTGTAAGAATCTAAATGGGCTCTTTTTAAATTTTATTGAGGTTGATTTTAGTCCGATAATTTCATCATCCTTTATATCTTGATATCCATATATTGTGTCGTAACCTAGTGTCCAAAATATGGCTCCAAAATAAAAAATTATTGGTATTATGTCGACATAATCATTAACTGAAGTCCACCCAAGAATTAAACCGTAATTAAAAGTAATTCCCAAAAATAGCTGTGGCCAATATGTAAACCTTTTCATCAATGGGTAAGTAAACGCTAGTGGCATTGAGGCTAGCGCTAATAAAATCGTAAAGTTGTTAAAATTTACAAGAACCATTAGAGCAATTAAGCAAAGACATGCTGAGTAAACAATTGCTCTAGTTATTGATACTTTTCCAGACGCAATTGGCCTATCTTTTGTTCTAAAAACTTTTTTGTCAAACTTTCTATCTAAAATATCATTCACTATACATCCTGCAGATCTCATCAATACAGACCCAAGAAAAAAAAGAATGAGATAAAATATATAAAAGGTGAAGTTATTAGAAAAATTAAAAGCAATTGTTAAACCCCATGCACAAGGCCAAAAAAGCAACATATATCCAATTGGTTTTTTAAGCCTTGTAAGTTCAATAAATAAGTTTATTTGGTTCATAAAATTTACTTGTAAATAACAAAGGCAACATTGATAATCAAACTGATTCGTATGAATATAGATTATACAGTTACTGCATTAATGTTCCCAGCTATTCCCTTATTGATGGCAGTATATAGCAATCGGTTTCATTCATTAAGTATATTAATTAGACAACTTCACGACGAGCATGTTTATGAAAAACACATACCACCTGAATGGAAAAAACAATTTATAAATTTAAGTGGTCGTATTACTCTTTTAAGATGGACGATCTTATTTGCTGCATTTGGTTTTTTATTTAATATGCTTACAGTATTTGCACTCTATTTAGATAGTTTTTTTGTAGCGAGGGTTATTTTTGGCTCATGTTGTTTATCTATGATAATTTCAATACTATTCTTTATTAGAGAAATTCATATCTCAACTAATGCACTCAAGCTACACATGTCTGATATGGATGTAAAAGTAGATTAAGGAATTATTACCGCTGGACCTAAAATTTTTCGTTCTTCTAAATCACTGTGAGCTTTTACAATATCTGATAATGCATATCTTTTAAAAATATTTAATTCAAATTTTTTTGTAAGATACATTTCAAAAACTTTACTTGCAGCTTCATCAAGCTCCTGTCTAGTTGAAGTATAGTGGGCTATACTTGGTCTAGTAAGATATAAACCTTTCGGTGCTAAAGATTTTGTCACGTTACAGGGATCTAAAGGTCCAGATGCATTACCAAATGACACCATCATTCCTCGTATCTTTAGACAATCGATTGAACCATCAAATGTTTTTCTTCCAACACCATCATAAACAACGGGAACACCTGCTCCTTTTGTAATATCAAGTACTTTTTCAGAAAAATTTTCTTTTGAATAATTTATCACGTGCTCACAGCCGTTTGATTTAGCAATTTTTATTTTTTCATCAGATCCAACAGTTCCAATGACCGTACATCCTAAACTTTTAGCCCACTGGCAAAATATTTGTCCAACACCACCTGCAGCAGCATGAAATAGAATAGTCTCACCAGACGTTACGGGATAAGTCTTATGGAGCAAGTAGAAAACAGTAAAACCTTTAGTCATTAAAGTTACAACATTTTCAAATTCAATAGAGTCAGGAATTTTTACTAATTTTTTTGTTGGAAAAATTCTATGAGTTGCATACGAGCCAATTGGCATTGAAGCATAAGCAACTCTGTCACCAATCTTAAATTCTTTTACATCTGGTCCAATTTTTTCAATTATACCAGCACCCTCAATACCAATATTAGAAGGTAATTCTACAGGATAAAGACCTGATCTATGATATGTATCTATATAATTTAAGCCTATAGCTTTGTTTTCAATTAAAACTTCGCCAGATTTTGGATCATCAAGCTTTATATCTTTTAATTGCAAAACATCTGGTCCGCCATTTTTTGAAATCGTTACTGATTTCATTTTACAAATGTACCATTATGATAGTCTTGGACAGCTTGCAAGATTTCAGCTTTTGTGTTCATTACAAACGGTCCACCTCTAGCAATTTCTTCATTTATCGGTTTTCCAGAAATTACCAAAAACTTTGAATTAGTTCTTGCATAAATTTTTAAATTCTCTCCTTGAGAAAGTAATAACAATTTACTGTCTTTAACTTTGTCATGTTTCTTTTCACCAATTTCTATTTCGCCTTTAATTAAATAAACGAATGAGTTGTGAGTAGACGGTAATTTAAAATTAAATATTTTTTCTTTGTTAAGCTCAACATCAAAATAAATTGGTTCAACGTTATGACCTTTTACAGGTCCCACTGCTTTCTCAAATTTTCCAGCAATAACTTTAATTTTTTTTTCACTATCTTTATGAATACTCATCTTATCTGCATCTATGTATATATAATCAGGTTTGCTCATTTTTAACTTCGCTGGCATATTAATCCAAAGTTGGAATCCGTGAAGCCTTCCTTCTGACATAGCTGGCATTTCAGAGTGAATAATTCCGCTTCCAGTCTTCATCCATTGAACATCTCCTGAGGACATTTTGCCCTTAGCTCCTGTGCTGTCCTCATGTTCAAATTCACCTTGAAGCATGTAGGTTACAGTCTCTATACCTCTGTGTGGGTGGGGTGGAAAACCGGCAATATAATCTTCACTGTTTTCAGAACCGAATTCATCTAACATAAGAAAAGGATCGAAGTAATTAGGCTCAACACCAATACTTCTTTTTAATTTTACACCAGCTCCATCTGAGGCAGGAATTGGATCTATAATTTTGTCTATCTCTACAATTTTCATTATCTAAAAAATAATTTAATTTTAAAAAAAATCAATCTTCTAAGATAGCTTACTATATTATTGGGAATAAAAAAAATAGACTAATAGACGCTAATTTATAAATTTTGTTTTTTTAACAAATTATTTAAACCATGACCAAAATATATGGATAAATAGATTAATATTGGTACGAAATATCTTGAATTATTTGCCCATCCAAGTAATGCAAGCATGTAAGCTGATGACAAGATAAATAAAATATGATGCTCAACTTTAATACTTTTTCTTGTGCTAAAAAAGCCATAAATAATTATTGAATATAAAATTACTGAATAAAAAATTCTTAAAGGAATATCTATTTTTTTATATTTTGCTTCTTGATAATATGCTGGCTTTTTTCCATTTTCATGACGCATAAAATCAATTATGTAAGTTGGATTTAGTATACCAGTTTGTAAAGTTCTCCACGAGATATACTTAAAAGATGTTAAGGGATATTTTAAAAGAGTTTTAATAGAATATTCTTGAAGGTAATTATAATAGACCATCCTATCTCTCTCAGAGTCAAGATCAATTTTATTAGCATCTAACCATTTATTTTTATCATCTTGTACAATTTTTTCAGCATCACTCGGTTTAATTTTTTCTGCCTTACTTATTATGATACTTGGAAAGTATAAGTGTAGAGTTATTTTGGATGATGGCGGCATAAAGTAAAATACTCCTGCTCTTTTTAAATTTCCATATCCAACGAATGAAATAATCAAAGAACAAAATAAAATGATAAATAATAAAGGAACTATCCCCCTAAATCTTAACTTGAATAAATAGTAAATTGAGATTGGAATTATATAATATATAGCAACTAATTTTTGCAAAAACATAAACCCTAATAAAATACCAATTAAAATAGATTTATTAATTTTATGAATATCATCCATAAGTAAAGTGAGCATGATAATTTGCATTGTGAAAAAAATAGATTCAGTATGAAAAGAAGAATGGTAAAAAAAAATAGTTGGTTCTAAGGATAAAAAAACTAATATAAAAAAGCATGTTTTAAGTTCAAAATATTTTCTGATTTTTTTAAAAAACAAAACTAACGATAGATAATAAAAAAGAGATTGCAAAATAAGGTAATATATTTTGTTATTATCAGTACTAAAAGTTTTTGACTCCCAATTTTCAAATAATTCGTAATTGAAAATATATGAATACAAAGCAATTAATCGTGGAGGTAAGTATGAACGAAATATTTCTTTACCAGATTCAAAATAACTTTTTCCACTGATTAGATCGTCTTTAATTGTTTGACCATCAATCCAAATATCTGGAATATCACCTTTAATTATCGCGTGATTTTCAAGATCATCAGTTGATATTTCGTATTTATCAAAATTTTGAATTAAAATGAAACTTGTAATTATTGAAATAAAAAATGCCGCAAAAATTAATGAATAAATTTTTTTTTCATTTAACATTTCAAATGATTATTGTTAAAGCCAATTAAGTTTTCTTTTTTTGCATAATTCATTAAGGTAATTCTTATCCCTAAGGGTATCCATTGGATGCCAAAAACCTTCATGTTTATAAGCCATGAGCTGTCCATTTTTAGATAAATTTTGAAGAGGTTCTTTTTCAAAAATACAATTTTCTCTATTGTCAATATAATCAAAAACTTCTCTATTAAGAACAAAAAAGCCACCATTTATCCAACCTTCCTGGAGTTGGTCTTTTTCGCTAAAATTTGAAACTTTATTTTTATTTAATTTAATATTTCCAAATCTTGGCAAAGGTCTTACAGCAGTTAAGGTTGCTATTTTTTTATGTTTTTTGTGAAATTGTAGAAGTTTATTAATATTAACATTAGTTACACCATCTCCGTAAGTCATAAAAAATAAATTTTCGTCTTTTATATATTTCTTAATTTTTTTTATTCTTGCTCCAGTTTGGGTTTTCAGACCCGTATTAATAACATTCACGTTCCAATTTAATTTTTGTCTATTAAATAAATTTTTATTTTTACTAAAAATATTTCTAATATAATTAAATTTATATCCTCCACACACTACAAAATCTCTAAAATTAAAATTTGAATAGTGTTTCATAATATGAAAAAGAATAGGGTACTTTCCAATTTTAATCATAGGTTTTGGGATTTTATGTGTCTCTTCAGAGAGGCGTGTTCCCATACCTCCTGCTAAAAATACTGTCTGCATTTAAATTAATTAGATGATTTTAGCCTAATTTACCATTAAAATAATTGATATTCTCTCTGTACCAATTAATAGTTTTATTTAAAGACTCTTTCAATCTAGATTTTGGCAACCAATTCAAATCTTTTTTTATTTTCATATAATTGAGTTTCTGCCTGTAAATTTCAATTTTAGAATTATTTTTAATTATTGGAGCAATATTTTTTCCATTTATCATTTTCGTAATTAACTTAACAAAATTAATTACTGTTAAATTTTCTTTTGAACCAACATTATAAATTCTTAACTTTTCTTTTGTTCTTATCATTTTTTTCATTAGCATAAAATATGCTTCTGCTACGTCATCAACATAAATATAATCTCTAATTAATTTTCCGTTTGATCTCAAAATTGATCTTTTGTTTTGTAGAGATGAAATAATTACATGAGGAACTAATCTATCCATATTTAGATCACCAGGACCATAAATATTCCCTGATCTTATTATTCCCGCTTTTAAATTGTAAGTTTTTACATAACTTTGAACAATCAAATCTGAAGTAGATTTAGAAACATCGTATGGATAATTTCCTTTAAGCTGATGATTTTCTATATAGGCATCTCCTACAAGAGATCCATACGCTTTGTCGGATGAACTAAATATCAAAGATATGTTTCTTTTTAAATTTCTTATACTTTCAAGAATATTGATTGTTCCAATTATATTAGAATTAAATGTTTCCATTGGACTTTTGTATGCATCAATAACTTGAGTTATTGCACCAAGATGAAAAATTACTCCGATATTTTTATTTTTAATTATTCTAAATACTGTTTTATAATCATTAAAATTTCCTTTGATAATTTTTACTCTATTAATTTTGTTAAGATTTAAAACATTAATCTTATTAATATTTTTTGATCTATCTAAAATGAAGATATTATATAACTTTTTTTTACTTAATTTTTTTACAAGTGCAGCTCCTAGTATACCAAGACCACCAGTGACAAGAATATTTCTATCGTTCATTTTAAAAAATAATTCCTTAAAATTGTTAGTAGTATAGACGATCCATCTTTGACAGCTCTAAGTTTTTTTCCCTCAGCTATTGATCTTGGAAAATATTCAATAGGAAATTCGGAGACCTGATATTCTTTTTTTGCAAATTTACATAAAACATCAAATTCAAAATCAAAATTTTTTGTTTTAATATTTAAATCTTCGTAGATATCTTTTTTAAATATTTTAGTTGCTCCCGCTGCATCAGATATATTTGTCTTGAAAAGAAAATTTATTAACATCGTCATTATTCTTACACCATAATAATTTTTTTTATAAATAAATTTTTTTTGGTGCATTACCCTTGATCCAACTAAAAACTTAGTTTGTTTATTTGACTTTAAGTAATTGTCAGCTTTTATCAAATCATCAACTAAGTATTCATCAATGTCAAAAATGGTAATAAATTCTCCATTGGAGATATTAATACATTTTTTAATCGAGCCACCTTTTCCAAGATTTTTATCATTATATATAAAATTTAAATGGGGTATTTTTTTATTCTCCATTTCTTGTAAAAATTCTCTAGAACCATCTTGTGAATTATTATCACAGAAAAATATCTCGTAAGTGAAAGGAAAATTTTTTACTTTATCAATAAATGGTATAAATTTTTTTTTAAGTACGTCTATTTCGTTGTAATAACAACATATTATTGAGTATTTTATATTAGACACTTTTAGATTTTAAAAATTTAAGAATTGTATTGTGTATATAGTTTAAATCTTCTTTTTTAAGTCCTTGATGACAACCAATTAAGATACCATTTTTCATAATGTAATCGGCATTTTTAAATTCATTTAATTTGTTTTTATTTGATATCAATTGACCGAAAGCTGGATGTCTCAGAATATTTCCACTAAAAATTGGCCTTGTTTGTATTTTATTATTCTCAAGAAAAATTTGTAAATCTTTCCTATTAAAATAATTGTTAGGTTTTAAAATTATGGGATAAGCTAAAAAATTTGTATAAACTCCTTTACTAATTTCAGGAGTTAAAAAAAATTGACCATATTTTTTAAAAAAATTTAAATGAAATTTAAAGTTTTTGTTTCTTAATGAGCTAAAAAATTTAAATTTTTTTAATTGAACCAAACCGAAAGAAGCACCAACTTCCGAAGGTTCAAAATTATAACCAGCCTCTGAAAATACAAATTTTCTATCATAATCAAATCCTTTAAGTTTTATTCCCAATCTTTTTTTTATGTTTTCAGAGTCTTTTAGCAAGGAAGATAATCTTCCCCAACTTCTTAAAATTTTTGATTTTATATAAACATTTTTATCATTAGTTGAAAGCATTCCACCATTACCTGCACAGCTAATTACATGTGATCCGTAGAAACTGGTAATTGAAATATTACTAAAAGTTCCTGTAGGTTTATTATTTATTTTCGCACCAAGTGTATCGGCAGAATCTTCAATTATCAAAAGCTTGTGTTTTTTTGAAATTTTTCTTATTTTTTTCCAATTTGGTATATTTCCAATTAAATTTGGTATTAATATCGCCTTAGTTTTATTTGTAATTTTCTTTTCGATTAATTCTGCATCTATCTGTAAAGTTCTTATATTAACATCAACAAGAACTGGCACTAAATTGTTCAACATAATTGAAGATACTGCAGTTCCAAAATTTAAACACGGAGTGATCACTTCACTTCCTTTTTTTAAGTTTAACGCTTTAAAAGCCAAAATAAGCGCAGATGATCCCGAGTTAACCATCAATCCATATTTTTTATTAAACATTTGAGAAATTTTTTTTTCAAATGTGGAGACAGCAGTACCCATTTGAGTAGTTTTTTTTAATGTCTTCGTGACAGCAATAATCTCAGCATTATCATAAACATTTTTTCCATAAGAGATAAATTTTTTCATAATCTGTCTATATATTTAACTTAGTAAAGAAATCAATTTGTTTAAATCTTTTATCTCATATTTAGGTTTATAATCAAGATTATCAAAAATATTGTTATTCCTGTTCACCCAAATAGAATTATAACCAAAATTTCCTCCACCAGATACATCCCAAGTATTTGCACTTAAAAAAGCAATTTCGTTTTTTTTTATTCGATATTTTTTGATTGGAATGTCGTAAACTCTTGAATCTGGTTTGTAAACGCCCACTTCTTCAACTGAAAAAATATCATCAAATAAATTTTCTAAATCATTATTCTTTATTAATTCATTTAAAAGTTTTGGTGTTCCATTAGAGAGGATTGCTAATTTATATTTTTTTTCTTTCAAAGTTTTAAGAGACTTTGGGACTTCATCAAATGGCGATAAAAATTTATATAGATTTAATAATTCATTCTTCATTGAAATTTTGATATCGAAAGCCCTCATTGATTTATCTAAACTGTCTTCTGTAACTTGCCAAAAGTCTTTATGTTTTCCCATTAAGTTTCTAAGCCATGTATATTCTAATTGGGTAGTTCTCCAATAATTTGCAAAACTTTCCCATTTATCTCCAATTTTTTCTTTACATTTTTCAGCAGCAGAATTGACATCAAACAATGTTCCATAAGCATCAAAAATTATTGCTTTAATATTTTTCATAAACTAACTTAACATATATGGGCAATATTAGATTATTTTTTTCAAGCACATTATCAGATGACATGACTGATAAATTGGACAAGTTACAATCACATTATCTAATGAAAGTGATGAGAGTAAAAAAAAATGAAGTTTTTTCATTATTTAATAAAGATGGAGAATGGGAAGCAAAAATTTTATCAATATCAAAAAGTATGGTCGAATTTAAAACAACAAAACAAATTAGACAAAAGGAAAGCATTAAAGAATTATGGTTAGCCTTTTCCCCAATTAAACTAAATTATCAAAACTTTATGATACAAAAAGCAACCGAACTTGGAGTGACTAAATTTTTACCAATAATTTTTGATAGAACAGTTGTAAGAAAAGTTAATTTAGATCGCCTAAAAAAAATTGTCATTGAAGCAAGTGAACAATCAAATCGTCTTAATATTCCAATAATAGAAAAACCACAAAATTTGAAAAATTTTTTAAATTCAAATCAAATGGATTTAATTTTTACAGATTTAAATTCAAATAATAAAAAAATTGATAAATCGAAATTCTCGGGTAAGTCTATATGTATTATTATTGGTCCAGAGGGAGACTTTTCAGAACTTGAAAGGGAGGAGATTCTCTCTTTTAAAGGCGTTCAGGCATTTAAAATTAATGATAATATATTAAGATCTGAAACAGCTGTGATATCAGCTATTTCAATCGTAAATCATGTATTAAATTGATAAATTGTCGCGAAAACTAAAGTGTAATTTTTATAAAAGAGCTTTATATAGCTATTAAAAATGAATAAATTTTTATTTATATTTTCAAGTGTGCTAGTTAGCCAAACTGCTTTTGCTAATCAACCTAATGAGTGGCAATTGGGATTTCAAAAAGCGGCATCTCAGTCTATGAGAGAAATTGTAGCCTTTCATAACAACCTTTTATTACCAATTATTATTGCAATAAGTGTTTTTGTTTTATTTTTGATGTTATACGCTTGTGTGAGATTTAGAGCATCAGCAAATCCTAATCCATCAAAAAGAACTCATAACGTAACTGTGGAAGTTTTGTGGACACTAATCCCATGTTTGATTTTAATAGTTATGGCAGTACCATCATTTAAAATTTTGTACAAACAAGATGCAATACCAAAGGCAGATTTAACTATTAAAGCTATAGGCTACCAATGGTACTGGGGTTATGAATATCCAGATGAAAACATAATTTTCGACTCATATATGATCGAGGAAAAGGATTTAAAAGCAAACCAACCAAGATTGTTAGCAGTAGATAATGAAGTAGTGGTCCCAGTTAATAAAGTAGTAAAAGTTTTAATCACAGCTAATGATGTTTTGCACGCATGGGCTTTGCCTTCATTTGGTGTTAAAAGAGACGCAGTTCCAGGAAGAATAAACGAAACTTGGTTTAAAGCAGAAAAAGAAGGAACCTACTACGGTCAATGCTCAGAGCTTTGTGGAATTAAACATGCATTTATGCCAATAGCTGTCAAAGTTGTGAGTGAAGAGGATTATCAGGAATGGTTATCCGAAGCACGAGAAAAATTTGCAAAGGAAGAAATTATAAATGATAAATTAAAGTTAGCGAGTAAATAAATATGTACACACAAACTACATCACCTGACGAGCATCACACACCAACGGGTTGGAAGCGTTGGGCTTATTCTACTAACCATAAAGACATTGGCACTATGTATTTAATTTTTGCAATTGTTGCAGGAGTTATTGGCACTGCGTTTTCAGTTTTAATGAGAATGGAATTAATGCATCCAGGAGATGGTATTCTAGGTGGTAATTATCATTTATATAACGTTTTAGTCACTGGTCATGGATTGATAATGATTTTTTTCATGGTGATGCCAGCTATGATTGGTGGTTTTGGAAATTGGTTTGTTCCAATTATGATTGGTGCGCCTGACATGGCTTTTCCAAGAATGAATAATATTTCTTTTTGGTTATTACCAGTATCATTAACATTATTAATTTTATCTATATTTGCTGACGGTCCTCCAGGCCAAACTGGAGTTGGTGGTGGTTGGACTATTTATCCTCCTCTGTCATCTAAAGCCGGTCAACCTGGACCTGCAATGGATTTGGCAATTTTAAGTTTGCATTTGGCTGGTGCATCTTCAATTTTGGGAGCAGTTAATTTCATTACTACAATTTTAAATATGAGAACACCAGGAATGACATTACACAAAATGCCTTTATTTGCATGGTCTATTCTAGTTACAGCATTTTTGTTGTTATTATCTTTACCCGTCCTAGCCGGAGCAATAACAATGTTATTGACTGATAGAAATTTTGGAACGGCTTTCTTTGAAGCCCAAACAGGAGGTGACCCTGTTTTATTTCAACATTTATTTTGGTTCTTTGGCCATCCTGAAGTTTATATTTTAATTTTACCTGGTTTTGGAATGATAAGTCATATTGTTTCGACTTTTTCTAGAAAGCCAGTTTTTGGTTATTTAGGAATGGCTTATGCAATGGTAGCAATAGGTATTGTAGGTTTTGTCGTTTGGGCACATCACATGTATACAGTTGGATTGAGCACAGATACAAAAGCATATTTTTTAGCCGCAACAATGATTATTGCTGTGCCTACTGGAATTAAAATTTTCTCCTGGATAGCTACTATGTGGGGTGGCTCAATTTCATTCAAAACTCCAATGGTGTGGGCATTAGGATTTATATTTATGTTTACAGTTGGGGGTGTAACAGGAGTAGTTTTGGCAAACGCAGGTGTAGATACTGCAATGCATGACACTTATTATGTAGTAGCCCATTTTCATTATGTTCTCTCTTTAGGAGCAGTTTTTGCAATTTTTGCTGGTTTTTATTACTGGTTTTCAAAAATGTCAGGTTATGAATATTCAGAATGGCTTGGACAATTACATTTTTGGTTAACATTTGTTGGTGTAAACTTAATTTTTTTCCCTCAGCACTTTTTAGGTTTAGCTGGTATGCCAAGACGGTATGCAGATTACCCTGACGCATTTGCTGGCTGGAATTACATTTCCTCGATCGGTTCTTATATTGCTGTTGCGGGCTTAGCAGTATTTTTTATCAATCTAATTTATGCGTTTGCTAAGAAAAAAGCAGCTCAACAAAATCCTTGGGGAGAAGGCGCTACAACTTTAGAATGGACAGTTCCATCTCCACCAAATTTTCACACATTTGATGAATTACCAAAGTTTGAAGACGACCAAGATGTACAAAAATCTCACAGTTAATTTATAGAGCTAAAAACTGATGAACAATTCAAGACTAAAAAATAAAACTCTAAGTCAGGAAGATTTATTTAATTTTTCTGAATTGTTTAAACTAATGAAACCAAGAGTAATGTCCTTGGTGATTTTCACTTGTGCTGTTGGATTGTTAACTGCACCAAATTTAGTTTCTACTAAAGATGCTATCATAGGGATTTTATTAGTTTCTATAGGAGCTGGTGCAGCTGGGGCACTGAATATGTGGTATGAGTCCGACTTAGATGCATTAATGACAAGAACTTGTTTAAGACCTATCCCAACTGGAAAAGTTAACAAAAACCAAGCACTTATTCTTGGGGTTACTTTATCGGTAATATCTGTGCTAGCATTAGATTATTTTACTAATAGAATTTCAGCTGCGATATTACTATTAACTATATTATTTTATGTTTTTGTTTATACGATCTGGTTAAAGAGAAGAACACCTCAGAATATAGTTATAGGAGGTGCGTCAGGAGCTTTTCCACCTGTAATCGGATGGACGATTGCCACTGGATCTTTATCTTTAGAACCACTAGCGTTTTTTTTAATTATATTTTTTTGGACACCCTCGCACTTTTGGGCATTAAGTCTCTATAAATCAGATGACTATAAGAAAGCTAACATCCCAATGCTTCCACTAACAAACGGTGTCGAGAGTACGAAATTGAATATTTTTGTATATTCTTTATTAATGTTGCCGGTAATTATATTTCCATATTTAATTAATTTTGTTGGTTTAACTTTTTTAGTTCCATCATTAATATTAACAATTTATTATAATTTTTTGTGTTATGGGCTTTGGAATTACAAAAAAAATAGATTTGACCCAAAAAAAGCTAAGGCAATATTTGGATATTCAATACTATATCTATTTTTAGTTTTTGTTCTTTTTTTAATAGATAAGATTTTATGATAACACCAGATAAGAAAACAAGGAAAAAAAATATATTGACTGCTGTTGCAATAGTGGCTTTTATGATTTTTCTTTTCTTTTTTACTTTATATAACACAGGAGTTTTTGATAGGGCCATATGATACAAAAAAAAAAATTAACACCAATTATACTAGCTGGTATTTTTGTAGTTATGTTGGGCTTATCTTATGCAGCTGTACCATTATATGACTTGTTTTGTAGAGTAACAGGTTTTGGAGGAACAACACAGGTATCTGATGATGCTCCAAAAATAGTTTTAGACAAAGTAGTAAGTGTAAGATTTGATACAAATGTAAATAACTTACCCTGGGAATTTAAAGCAAAAAAAAATGTAATCGATGTTAAAGTTGGTCAAGTAAATAAAATAGAATTTGAAGTTGAGAACTATAGTGGCGAACCAACTGCTGGGGTCGCCAGTTTTAATGTCTCACCAGCAAGCTTTGGAAAGTATTACAGTAAATTAGGATGTTTTTGTTTTGAGAAACAATCACTAAAAGCTGGAGAAAAAGCTACATATGTAATGACTTTTTATTTGGATCCCGAAATGATAAACGATCCAACCGTTAAAAACTTAGAAGATGTAACTATGTCGTATACTTTTTTCTCGACAGATTACTATAAACAATCATAATTAAATTATGTCAGGTGAAAAAAAACACGATTACCATTTAGTTGATCCAAGTCCGTGGCCTATCTATGTATCTTTTTCTTGTTTAGTATTGGCCTTAGGTTCAGTTTACTATCTTCACACTGATGTTTCGTGGGGCATGTATCTTGGATTTGCACTGCTTATTTATGGAGCATATATGTGGTTTAGAGATGTAGTAATTGAGGCTGAGCATCAGGGACATCATACTCCGGTAGTTCAAATACACCATCGATATGGTATGACACTATTTATTGCCTCTGAAGTAATGTTTTTTGTTGCATGGTTTTGGGCATACTTTGATGTAAGTCTTTTTCCTAATGACTTTGTTGGAAATGTTTGGCCACCAAAAGACATTGAAACATTTGATCCTTGGGATATTCCATTAATCAATACATTAATTTTACTATTATCAGGAACTACAGTGACTTGGTCTCATCACGCTCTTTTAGAGGATGATAGAAAAAGTTTTATCCAAGGTTTATGGTTAACTGTTATTTTAGGGTTTTGTTTTACTCTTCTTCAAATTTATGAGTATCAGCATGCATCATTTTCTTTTTCTGATCATATATATGGGTCAGTATTTTATATGGCTACAGGATTCCACGGATTCCATGTGCTTGTTGGAACTATATTCTTAGCTGTGTGTTTATTTAGAGGAAAAAGAGGACATTTTAATAAAGACCATCATTTCGGATTTGAGGCTGCAGCTTGGTACTGGCATTTTGTTGATGTCGTTTGGTTATTCTTATTTGCAGCTATCTATATTTGGGGAAGTTAAATTTAGGTCTTTGAAACATAAGTTTTTATTTTCTGTTTTTATAATTTTTTTTATACTTGTTTTTATTGCATTAGGAAGTTGGCAAATAATACGCTTAAATTGGAAAAATAATCTCATCTTAGAAATTGAAAACTCGTTAAAAAATCCCCCAGTAGAGCTAACAAAGACAAATAAAGAAAATTTTCTTAAAATAAAAACATCTGGAGTCGTTGATTTTGAAAAACAAATTTATTTATATAACTTGAACGACTTTGGTACACCAGGATTTGAGGTTATAAATCCAATTTTAATTGATAATGAGAATTACTTAATCAATCGTGGCTGGATACCATTTGAGAAGAAGGATTCTTCAGAAATAAATATATTTGATCAAAACAATATAATAGGAACTCTCAAAATTCAGGGAAGAAAAAATATTTTTAAACCTGACAATGATATTAAAGAAAACTACTGGTTTAGCTTAAATAGAGAAGATATTTTGAAATTTACAGGTAAAAATTTTTCAAAATATATAATTTACCTGGATGGAAATTATCAACTTCCTCGACCAAAAAAAATTACAGCTAATATTTCTAATAATCACAAAAAATACGCAATGACATGGTTTTCATTAGCGATTTCAATTCTTTTGCTATATTTATATTTTAGGAAAAAGAATTATTAAATGAATTATATAAGCACAAGAAATAATAATAAAAACTTTACTTTTAAGGATGTTTTTTTAAAAGGTTTGGCAGATGATGGTGGCCTTTTCGTACCTAAATCAATCAAGCAATTTAAAAAAGAGGACTTAGATAATTTAAGCAACCTTAGTTATAAAGATTTAGCTGCTGAAATAATTTATCCTTTTATTGGAGATTTCATGTCTAAAGATGAATTAACTTCAATAATCTCAGATTCATACTCAAATTTCAGATCTGACGATGTAGTAAAAATTTCTGTTTTAGGAAATTTAAAAGTTTTAGAGCTATTTCATGGGCCTACTCTTGCTTTTAAAGATATCGCAATGCAATTGATTGGCAATTTTTACCAATACCACTTAGAGAGTAATCAAAAAAAAATTAATATTATTGTAGCAACATCAGGTGATACTGGTGCAGCTGCAATAGATGCATTAAAAGGAAAAAGCAATTTAAATGTTTTTGTATTGCATCCAAATAATAAAATTTCACCAGTGCAAAGAAAACTAATGACAATACATGAAGAGAACAATGTATTTAATATTGCGGTAGAGGGCAATTTTGATGATTGTCAAAATTTAGTAAAAGCAATGTTCAATGACGGAAAGTTTTCTAAAGCAATTAATATGTCAGGTGTAAACTCAATTAATTGGGCAAGAATTATTGCTCAATCTGTGTATTATTTTTACGCTTACTTTAAAATTGGAAATGGTAAGCCTTTATCCTTTTCTGTTCCAACAGGAAACTTTGGTGATATTTATGCAGGTTATTTAGCAAAAAAACTAGGCCTTCCAATTGATAAACTAATCGTAGCTACAAATAAAAATGACATACTGCATAGAGCTATATCTAGTGGTGATTATAATCAAAAGAAAGTTGAGGAAACAAATACACCAAGTATGGATATACAAATAGCAAGTAATTTTGAAAGGCTTTTATACGACGTAAAAGATTGTAACTCAGAAGTAACAAAAGATGCTATGGCTGAAATAAAAAATAATACTTATAAAATTGATAAAGAAGATCTAGATAAAATTAAAAAAAATTTTATATCTGAAATGCTTGATGAAAACGAGACTGTTGAAATGATAAAAACTATCAATGACGAACATCAGATGGTAGTGGATCCGCATACTGCAGTGGGTATTGGTGCTGTGAGAAAATTAGGATTGGAAAAAAATTGTGTTGTATTATCAACTGCACACCCATGTAAATTTCCAAAAGCAATTGAGGATGCAATTTCAAAAACTGAAAATTTACCAGAAAGTCTAAATTTTGTTAATGATAGAAAAGAAAAATTTGAGGTTCTTCCCAATGATCTAGAGAAAGTCAAAGACTATGTAATAAATTCAATATGAAACTAAAAATAAAAGATAAAATTCCAGATACAGAAATTTTCCACCTTGTTGATGGAGAACCTCAAAAAAGCAAATTAAGTGAAATTATTGGTAATGGTAAAGTTGTTTTGTTTGGTTTACCTGGGGCATTTACATCAACTTGCTCCAAACTTCACTTACCAGGTTTTGTAACAAATGCAGACAAAATTAAAGCAAAAGGAATAGAAAATATATTTTGTTTATCAGTAAATGATCCTTATGTGATGAATGGTTGGGGAGAGATTAATAATACTGGAGATAAAATTAAAATGTTATCTGATCCATATTTGTTGTTTACGAAAGCAATAGGTGCAGAAGTTGATCGAAATTCTAAAGGAATGGGAATTAGATCAAATCGTTACTTGATGGTTATTGAAAATTTAACAGCAGTTAATATTCATGTTGAAAAAGAAACCAAAGAATGCGGTTTAACTTCAGCAGAAAATTTATTAAATAACTTATTATGAATTAAGGCAGTTCTGTTGCCAGGTGTCCCTAACTATAAGGTGGTAGCATTTCTAGCAAGTAAATCTACCTCATTATTTAACTTATCAGTTGAATGTGCTTTTACCCAATTCCAACTTATTTCAAATTCACTATTTAGCAGATCTAATTCTGTCCAAAGTTCTTTATTACTTACATCTTTTTTATTAGTAGTTTTCCATCCATTTTTTTTCCAATTATGTATCCACTCTGTTATTCCAGACTTTACGTATTTAGAGTCTGTAAAGATTTCAACTTTGCTACCTTTTGGAATTTCTTTAAGAGCTTTAATAGGGGCTAATAACTCCATCTGATTATTTGTTGTATCTTTTTTACTTCCTTTTATTTCAGTTTTTTTTCCATCATTTAATATAATTGCTGCCCAACCACCTTTACCTGGATTTCCAATACATGAACCATCAGTGTATATTTTTATCATTAATTTAAATAATCTTTATAAGTTTTTAAATTATTATGAACTACTAATTTTTGATAATATTCTCTAGGGTCTTTAATTTTTATTAATGCTGTTTTAGGGGTATTTGTATAGTCATAAAGTCTTGTTAGAAAATACCTAATTGCAGCTCCACGACATAGAATATTTAGTGATTTTTTTTCTTTTTGTGAGATCTTTTTAATACTTTCATATCCTTTAATTAAATTTTTAACTTTTTTTTTGTTTATAATGAATTTTGTTTTATTTTTTTCAAAACACAGGGCATTTACACATATAGCAATTTCGTACATATAGTAATCGTTAGCTGCAAAATAAAAATCAATCAACCCAGATAATTTGTTATTTTTAAAAAAGATATTATCAATAAATAAATCTCCGTGAATTATTCCATTAGGTAATATTTTCGGCCATTTTTTCTTAATGTCCCTAAGATTAGTTTTTAAAAATTTTTCTATATTTATAAATTTTTTAGATTTGAATTTAATACTATTTAATAGTGGATTTAGATTTTTAATTCCCATAGAGTTTTTTCTGTAAAGATTAATTTTTTTTGTTGATAAGTGCATTTGAGCAATCATTCTGCCGATATCAAAGCAATTTCTATTATTGAGTTTTCTTTTATCTTTTCCTTTAAGGAAGGTTACGATACATGCCGATTTACCTTTTAATTTAAAAATAAAACCACCCTTACGATTTCTAAGGGGTTTGGGACAGGCAATGTTTAGATCACTTAACTGATCCATTAATTTCATAAAAAAAGGTATTTCTTTTTTTTTTACTCTTTTTTCAAAGATTGTGAGAATAAATTTCTTATTTTTTGATTTCAATAAGTAGTTGGTATTTTCAATACCTTGCTTAATACCTTTAAAACTTTTAAAATTTAGAAATTCAAATTTTTTATTTATAAAGGAAATATCCTTTTTGTTTATCTTAGTATAAACAGCCATTTAATTTAATTTTTTTGGAACTTTGAAAACAACATCTTCTTTTATTATCTCAACTTCATCTATAGAAACCTTAAATTTTTTCTTTAAATTTGATATGAAATTCTCAACCAGTATTTCGGGTGCTGAGGCTCCTGAAGATATTCCAATAGTATTAGAATTTTCGATAAGATCATAAGGTATTTCACTTTGAGAATGAATCAATTGTGAGTTCATGCATCCAGATTTTTTTGCAACCTCTACCAGCCTAACCGAATTTGATGAATTTCTACTTCCTATCACAAAAAACATATCACAATTTTTGGCAATATTTTTTACTGCCATTTGTCTATTTGTTGTTGCATAACAAATATCTTCTTTGTGAGGTTCGCGAATTTTAGGAAATCTTTTTTTTAAAATTTGAATAATATCTTTTGTATCATCAACTGAAAGAGTTGTTTGAGTAACAAAAGCTAATTGTTTTTTTTGTTCAAACCTATAATTTCTTGCTTCTTCCTCATTTTGAATGAGATCAATTGATCCCTTAGGTAGTTGACCCATTGTCCCTATGACTTCAGGATGATTTTGATGGCCAATAAGAACTAAATGATATCCTGCTTTATGTAAATTTTCTGCTTCCCTATGTACCTTTGAAACAAGTGGACAAGTTGCATCAACATATGTCATTTTATAACTTTCAGCATCAAGAGGGACTTTTTTTGGAACTCCGTGAGCTGAAAAAATTACTGGTCTTGTTTTATCTTTTATTTCCTCTAATTCCTCTACAAAAATTGCTCCTTTTTTTTTTAAATCATCTACTACAAATTTATTATGAACTATTTCATGTCGTACATAAACTGGAGCGCCATATTTATTAAGAGCTTTTTCAACAATTTCAATTGCTCTTTCGACACCAGCACAAAAACCTCTGGGCGCAGATAATAAAATTTTAATTTCTTTGTTTTTCATTTTTTTCTAATAAATATTCGAGCAATATATGCGGAAAAGTTAAAGACGCCAAACCTATAAATATAACCTTTAATATAGCGTCATCTAAAACATAGAAATTTGTTAAAATATAAACACTTAATACAAATAATATTGCAGTTATTAAAGTTAAGGGTAGAGCTTGCTTAATAAATTTATTAAAGCCTACTTTAATCTCACTCTTATCGAATTCATATATCAATGACAAAGAATGTCTTACTGAATGTAAAAAACAAAAATAGATAGTAAAGGCAACGAGTGGTGACAAAAAAATATTTAGAAATAAAACTGTTAACCAATCTGCTAGAAAAAAAACCTCATTATTTGATTTATAAACTATTATAATATTTGCAATTAAACTTATTAAAATAAAACCAAATAAAAAATTTTCATTTAGTAAAATCATATCTACATTTAGAATTTTAAAAATTTCTAATGTTTCATTTGTATGAAAAGTCAGGGGCGCGATTACCACTAAAGATCCCTTCAAAAAATATAAAAAATTTTCAAATTTCATTTTTATAACATTCCCAACACAGCAATCTTCTTTCCCAAAGTGATACGAAGCAACAATTAAAAACAATAGTAAAGTTAGTAGGGGAATAAAAATCCATAAAACAATTATTGATAATGAAATCATTATATAAATCGGAAAAAATAAAAATTTATTTTTTATTTTATAAATCTTCATTAAATTAAATCCTTTAACATGATCAAGTGCGCCATGTGAAATACCGACTATAGATATTAAAAAAAAACACAATATTGTTTGAAAGGGTATAACGATTTCTTTTCTATCTAAAAATTCAGACATTGAAAAGACTATTAGTAAGCAGAAAAAAAATAGAAAAAGGGAGTATTGTTTGTTAATTCTATATAAATTCATTTAGCTAAATAATGCTTTAATAAAAGTCCATTTTGGCATTTTTAAAATTATTTTTAAATCTTCAAAAAAATTACTTTTATTTGATAAAAATTTTATAACAGTCTTTGGTGAACCCTTAAACATCTTAAAAAATATATCAGGCATCATTTTGGGGTTTTCATTTAAAACTCTTAAAAAAATATCGTCTAAGAATTGATATTTTTTACTTATCTCAAATTTTCTAATTTTTGATATGTTTTCAATGTTTTCACAAATATATTTACTGTGTTCTTGAATATTTAAAAAAGTATAACCAGTGCTAAGTCTAGTCATACCTCCTGCAGTTCCAATATTTATTTTATTTTTTGTTTCTTCATACGTTTGATAGAATAGGGGTATAGCACCTTCTTCCTTATAAGTTATTTTATAATTCTTTAAGTTTAAATGATTTTCTAAATAATCCTTTATTTGATTGTCATAATCTTTTTGAGAGTTATCATTCATTTTTGACAACCAAGTTGTTTCAACTAAAGCCTTTGTTCTTGAATAGGGAAGAGTATAAAAAAAATGAACACTTTCTCTTTGATCACAATCAAAATCCATAAGATTAAAAATTTCATCATCAAAAAAATTATTTTGTGTTTCAATTTCTACTCCACAAAAATGTTGCCAAAGGTTAAGGTGATTCTTTTTAATAGATGGAACACTATTAAAAATGAAAGAATTCTTTGAATTGATTTCACTTATATCTTTAAAGAGAGAAATATTTTTATTTTCTTTTAATCTATTGTTAACTTTTTTATAAAATAAACCACTATCAATACTTTGGTATGGATAATTTAGGCATTCTAAATGATTAGTTTTTTTGGGTATATTAATTGTAAAATTTTTCCAACTTTTTATAACACAATCATCAAAGTTATGAGAGACCACTTTCCAAAAGGACCAAGTTTTGTCCCTTTTATATTCTGTTCTTGGTTCAATAATAGCTAAAGTTTTATCTTTTAATTTATCATTAATTTCAAGCTCATATGCTAGTGATAACCCTGCACAACCACCTCCAATAATTATATAGTCAAATTCTTTCATCTAAATTTATTTCTTCGTTAATTAAATTATGATTATGTTGTATTTGATCATATCTTTCATTCTTTAATGATAGTTTGATTAAGTCAAAAATTGAGAAAAAAGTTTCAAATGTTTTTTCAAAGTTTGAAACATATATCTTTCCTGAATTTTGATAATTTTCTAAATTTTTTGTATTTAAGATTTTATGTCCTATTTTTCTATAAACTCTCCTAGCAACCAAAATAGAAAAACGGAAACCTATTGGTATATCTTTAATTGAATAAAATGAATTTTCATAAAAAGTTTCAGCGAGTTTGATAGTTGATGAGATTTTTTCAAAGCTTTTATCAATGTAAAAACGATTATTTTTTGCATCTTCAATAACATCTCTTGATATATTGGTAAGCTGCATTGCAATTCCAAGATCAATAGCCGATTTAAGAGAATTTTTTTTATTAACTTTTAAAATTTTTGCCATCATTAATCCAACAGTTCCAGCTACTCGGTATGAATAAATCAAAAGATCTTTTTTTGTGTCTAATTTTACTTCTGTTCTAATATCAGATTTTATACCTAATAATAAATCATGAACAACTTTTAAAGATATATCGAACTTCTCGATAAGATCCCACATATTTTTGATTATAGAATTTTTAAAATTTTTTTTATGAAAATCTTTTTCGAATTGAGTAAATTTTTTTAATTTATTTTCTATTCCCTCTTCATCATCAGCAATATTATCTGCAATCCTACAAAAATCATACAAAGCTGAACATTCTTTTAATTTTTCTTTAGGTAAAAAATAACCAGCCCAGCTAAATGACTTAGCGTAAACTGATAGATAGCTTGCATTAGACATTATAAAATTCTATCTAATACTTTTGCTGACGAAAGTACTCCAGGCACCCCAGCTCCTGGATGAGTACCAGCGCCTACAAAATAAAGTCCATCGTATATTTCAGATTTATTATGAAATCTGAAATAAGCAGATTGTGAAAACTTTGGTTGGATTGAAAAACCAGATCCATGTTTAGTATTTAAATCATTTTCAAAATAATCTGGTGTCAGATAAAAATCTTCAACAATATTTTCACGAAGTTTTGGCATAAGATCTCTTTCCATTTTATCAATCACTAAATTTTTCATTTTTTCACCTTCAATTGACCAATCAATTTTTGATTGATTATTTGGAACTGGAACCAAAACATAAAAACAATCTTGTCCCGAGGGAGCCATTGATTTATCTGTTGCAGATGGGCGGTGAAGATAATAACTAATATCATTGTTTAATTTTTTCTTGTTAAATATATCATCAAGATGTTCTTTATATTTATTTCCAAATTTTATTGTATGGTGTTCAACATTTTCATATCTTTTTTTGGTTCCAAAATAATAAACAAATAACCCCATTGAATATTCCATTCGATTTTTTTTCCATTTAAAAAGAAATGAATTGTTAGTATTTTCATTTAACATTTTTTCATAAACTGCAGGGGGGTCTGCATTACAGATAACGTTATTAGAATTTATAACCGTTTGATCATTAAGTTGAACGCCAGTAATCCTTTTCTTATCTGAAATAATTTTTGTTACTTCATAACCTTTGATTACTTTAATTCCTTCTTCATCCATCAGTTTTTCAAAACCTTTTATTATGTTTCCAGTTCCCCCCATTGAATAATGAATTCCCCATTTTTTCTCTAAATATAAAATTAGCCCATAAATAGAAGTTGTTGTAAATGGATTTCCACCAACCAATAGGGGATGCATACTTAACATTCTTCTTAATTTTTCATTTTTTATATAGGATGAAACTAATGAATAGACTGATTTGTAACTTTTAAGTTTTAAAAGAGCTGGCAATTGCTGCATCATCACAAGAGGCTTGTCAAAGGGGACGTCTGCTAGTTCAGTAAAACCTTTATCAAAAATTCTTTTTGTAAAATCTACTAGTTTTTCGTAGCCAACTACATCTTCTTTGGAGATTTCCTCAATCTGTCTTTTCATTTCCATTTCATCTCCGGAGTAATTGAATTTAGTTTTATCCTCAAAAATAAACTGATACCAAATCTTTAAAGGAGCTATATCTATGTAATGTTTTGGATTTTTATTAAATAATTCAAATAATTCCTTAATTAAGTATGGTGCTGTAATTACTGTTGGCCCACCGTCATATATAAAGCCATTTCTTTTAAATACTCTTGCTCTTCCACCTAGATCTGGATGCTTTTCAATTAAAGTTACATCATGACCTTTTGCTTTAAGTCGAAGAGCAGCCGCTATTCCTCCAAAACCTGAACCAATTACTATAGATTTCATGATTATAATTTATATTTTTTTAGAAAAAATGTAAGCGTATTATGAGTTTATTTTTTTTAACTCTTCTTTTGTCTCATCTAAATTTTTTTGAAATAGTACATCTAACTTAGACTTATCAACTGAAGTAGTAATAATCTTTTTTACTGAGTCAACGGCCACCTGGACTGAGGCATCTTTTATTTCTTTAATCGCAGATTCCTTCATTTGACTGATTTTGTTTTCAGCTAAGTTTTTTTTAATTTCAGATGATTTATGAAAGTTATCGTTTAAATCGATTATAAGTTTATCACTGTCTTTTTTTGCTTCCTCAAGAATATTTTTACTTACTGATTCAGCTGTGTCTAATTTTTTTTGGGCATTATCTAATAATGTTTTAGCCTCAGTTCTTAATTTTTCACTTTCACTAATTTCATTTTTTATATCAGAAATTAATTTATCTAAAATTGAATTAATTTTTTGAGGAATTTTTAAATAAATAAGTCCGCCAAAAAATATTATGAAAGAAACTGCTACCCAGAAAGTTGCATCAAGAGCCATAATACTTATCCCCACTTTTCTTTGTGAGATCCTCAACAATTGCAGAAAGGCTGCTATTATTTATATCAGCTCCAATCAATTTTTTTACAATTTCTGAAGACGTTTCAATTGCAATTTTATTAATTTTTTCAGGAGCTCCTTTTCTTAATAATTCAATTTCTTTCTCAGCC
The DNA here is from genome assembly GCA_902625825.1 of uncultured Pelagibacteraceae bacterium. Lineage (GTDB taxonomy): Bacteria > Pseudomonadota > Alphaproteobacteria > Pelagibacterales > Pelagibacteraceae > Pelagibacter. The sequence goes on from CACOCL010000005.1 coordinate 27,926, forward strand.
TTTTTTATTTCATCATCGATTTGATTATCTAAAACTTCTTTTTTAGAATTTATATCTTTAAGAGCTTTATCTCTGGCATCTTTAAAAATATTTTTTGCTTTTAACTTTGTTTTTAGAATAATTTGATCATATTCTTTTAGTTTGCTTTCGCTACTTTCTCTTTGCTTTTCTGCTGCCTCAATATTCTCTTGTATTTGTGATTTTCTAAGTTCTAGATTTGCACTTATCTTTGGCAGAATCAATTTAGACAAAATTATATATAAAGTACCAAAGGTTAATGTAAGCCAGAATATTTGTGAAATCCAAAACTCAGGATTTAATTGAGGCATTCCACCGCTTTCAGCACCAAAAACTTCTTTTAAAAAAAAGAAATTAAAAAATATAAACTGAAAAAATATTTTTTTAATCATTATTTAAAACGCAAAAAGAATGATTAACGCTACTACTAATCCAAACAATCCAGTTGCCTCTGCAAGAGCAAATCCTAAAAGTAAATTAGGAAATTGTTTCTGTGCTGCAGAAGGGTTTCTCATCGCTCCTGATAAATAATTTCCAAATATTATTCCAATACCAACCCCGGCACCTGCTAGAGCAATGGCTGCTAAACCTGCCCCTATCATTTTTGCTGCTTCTAATTCCATTATGTCCTCCTATGTTAATTAATGGTGTAAATTTAATGCATCATTTAAATAGATGCAGGTTAAGATTGCAAAAACATATGCTTGAAGAAAAGCAACTAAGATCTCCAAACCAGTTAAAGCAACCGAAAAACTAAGTGGAAGCCATCCACCAATTATTCCGAGACTTACTACAAAGCCTCCGAAAACTTTCATCATAGTATGACCTGCCATCATGTTTGCAAAAAGCCTTACTGATAAGCTTATAGGTCTACTTAAGTATGATATAATTTCAATTATAATAATTAATGGCAATAAAACTATTGGAACGCCGCTAGGCACAAATAATTTTAAATAGCCAAAACCATGTTTGATAAAACCAATAATTGTTACGCCAATAAAAATAAAAGCTGCCAGAACAAAAGTCACTATGATGTGACTTGTAACAGTAAAAGTATAAGGTATCATCCCGAACATATTGCAAAAAAGGACGAACATAAATAATGAAAATATAAACGAAAAATAAGGTTTAGCTTTAGAACCTGCTGTATCGTTTATCATTTTTGACACAAAAGAATAACTTAATTCGCCAAGAAGTTGGATTTTGTTTGGTAATATTGAGTTCTTTTTAGAACCAAGATTAAAGATTATTAAAATTGCCAAAGAACTTATAACCATAAACAAACTTGCATTTGTAAATGAAATATCAAAATTTCCTATTTTAATTTCTGGACCAATTCTATAAACTTCGAATTGGGTCATTGGATTTGCTGCCATAAATTTTTTATCTATTTTGCATATTTTTTGCAGACTTAACTACATTCGTTATTCCAGCAATCACACCTACAAAAAAAAATATTAAAATTAACCAGGGTTTAGTACCAAAGGTCTTGTCTAAAATAAACCCAATAATTGTCCCCACCGCCACAGCGGAAACTAGTTCAGTGCTTAGCTTAAAAGCAGTACCAATTGACGATGGATTGTGTTTTTTGTTGTTTAATTCTCTCTTCGAAGCCTTTTTTTTTGCAATCTCTAAGCGAGTTTTAAATGGATCTTTTGACATTTTCTTAATCTTAGCTACGCGACCATACTCTCAGCTTTTTGTAAATCAACAGAAACTAGCTGACTTATACCTTTCTCAGGCATAGTAACCCCATATAGTCTGTTCATTTTAGACATTGTCAAAGCATGGTGAGTGACAATAATAAATTTTGTATTGGTTATTTTTGTTAGTTCCTCGAGCAAACTACAAAATCGGGTTACATTTGCATCATCGAGTGGAGCATCAACTTCATCAAGGACGCAAATAGGAGACGGATTAGTTAAAAAAACTGCAAAAATTAAAGATAAGGCTGTTAACGCCTGTTCTCCACCAGATAATAAAGTTATAGATTGAAGTCTCTTGCCTGGGGGACTTACTAACATCTCCAATCCTGCTTCAAGTGGATCGTCAGAGTCGACTAATTCAAGCTTCGCATTTCCACCATTAAATAATTTTGTATAAACTTCATTAAATTTTCTATTAACTTTATCAAATGCTTCAGTTAATCTTTCTCTTCCTTTTTGGTTTAGTTCATTAATACTCTCTTTTAACTTCATTATAGCAGTGACTAAATCAGATCTATCCTGTTCCATTTTCTTTATTTCAGTTTCATACTTAATAGTTTCTTCATCGGCTTTTAGGTTAACTGAACCCAATCTTTCCCTTTCTTGTTTCTTTTTATCTAGCAAGTCCTCTTGATTAACAGCGTCTGGAAGCTCTTCTTTACCAAATAGATTTGAGTTTTCTAAAATATTTTCTTCAGATAAATTAAGATCTGAATAAATTCTATCAACTAAATCTGTTTTTCTTTTTTTTAGTCCTTCAATAGTTGCTCCAGAGCTAGCTTTTCTTTCTCTAATTTGTATTGATTCTTCTTGGATTTGATTTAGTTGGGCTCTTAAAGTTTCAATTTTTTGATCTGTTGCATTTATGATAGTTTCATTTTCATCTTTTTCTTTTTCAGAAATTCTCAAGCTTTCAGAAATTTGTCCTTTTTTTTCTGCTTGTAATTTTGGTTGATTGTCCAATTTTTCTAATTGTAAATTTAGTTTGTTCTTTCTTTCGCTCAATTCTGTAATCATCTTTTCAGAATTAGAAAATAAATTTTTCCAGCTCTCTATTTCTTTACCAATAGTGCTTATTCGTTGATTTCTTTTTACAGACTCTTTTTTAATATTTTGATTTTGGCTATAGCTTTCTGCATATTCATCAATAATTAGTTTGCAATTTTCTAGAATACTAATTGCTTCTTCACCTTTTTTTAAATTAATAAGCTCTTTAACTTTATCTATTTCTGATTTTAATTTATTTTTTGCATTACTAAGATCTTCATTAGATCTTTTTTCTGTTTCATAATATTTTGAGTCAATTTCAATCAATTCATTTTTTTCTTCTTTCAATCTTTTTTCATTTGAGTTTGCATCTATGACAATTCCTTTTTCCCTATTGATATCATCATCAAATGTTTTGAGAGTTTTTTTAATATTTTCTAATTCATCTTGAATTCTCAAATTCTCTTCGTCGAGACCTTGGAGTTCTAAATTTAGTCTTTGTATCTTTGAGACATTTTCAATATTTTTTTCTCTCAAGGGTGTAACATTGTCCGTCTCAGACTTAATTAAAGTCTCAATTTCATTTATCTTGTTATTAAATCCACTTACTTCCTCCTCAGCTTCGGTGTTAATCTCATTTTCAATTTTGATCTCTTTATCAATTTCAAGTAACTTTAAATAGTAAAGACCTGCTTCAATTTTTTTAATTTCATCAGATATATTTTTGTATTTAGTTGCCTCCTCAGCCTGTTTTTGAAGATTTGACAGCTGTCTTTCTTGTTGTTTTCTTAATTCATCGGCTCTTTTGAGGTTGTTTTCAGCTGCGCTTAATCTCAGTTCCGCTTCATGCCTTCTAACATGCAAACCAGATATTCCCGCAGCTTCCTCAAGAATAGCCCTTCTATCTGTTGGTTTTGCTGTAACAAGTGCACCAATACGACCTTGACTAATCATTGAAGGTGAGTGGGCACCAGTTGACAGATCCGCAAAAAACATTTGAGCATCTCTAGCCCTTACTTCTTTATCATTAATATAGAATTTAGAACCTTTATCTTTTTCAATTTTTCTTCTCACATTTACTTCATCTAGTTCTCTAAACTGAACTGGACCTTCTTTATTTTTATTTGCAACACTTACTGAAACTTCTGCAATATTTTTGGATGGTTTGTTTGAGGTCCCTGAAAAAATTACATCTTCCATACCAGAACCTCTCATGCTTTTTGCTGATGTCTCTCCCATTACCCATCTTAAAGATTCAACAATATTTGATTTTCCACATCCATTTGGACCAACGATACCTGTCAGGCCTTCTTCAATTAAGAAGCTAGTTTTATCAGCGAAAGATTTAAATCCATTAAGTTGGATTTTTTTAAACTCCATGATAAATTTATATCAGTTTTTCGAGAGATTTTTTTAAATTTTTATAATTTAGAGTTTTTTCAAACTTTTTGTTATTGATAATTATCGTAGGAGTAGCATTTACTCTATACTTTTTATTTCCCTCGATTCGATCATTAAGTACAAAATCTTCAATTTCCTTGTTGTTAACGCATTTCTCAAAATTAATATCAAAACCCTCTTTCTTTAAAAATATTTTAAGACTGTCATTCACTTCTTCAACTGTACTTCCTTTTACCCAAGCCTGTTGATTGGAATATAGACTCTCAAGAATTTCTAAACCTTGATTTTTTTTGCACTGAGCAATTTTTGAGGCGTTAAAAGCAGCAACATCTAAAGGGAAATGTCTGAATTCTATTTTGGCTAAGCCAGTATCAATGTAATCTTTTTTAAGTTGAGGATAAATATTTTTATGAAAATCTGCACAATGACTACAAGTAAGAGACTCATATATTAGAATAATAATTTTTGCATTCTCGTTGCCAGAAAATATTCTTTTGGTTTCAGCATTTACATTTGTCTCAATTCCTATAAACAAAATAATTGATAATAAGATTTTTTTCATTTTTGCTTAAATACTTTTGTCAATTCAATTAAAGACTTTTTGATTTTTTCATTTTTAACTTCTTTTATTTGTTTTTGATATTTGTTATTTGTCACATTGGCTTTTTTAGGATTTTCACTAATTGGATTCATAGTTTCATAATCAAAACTGGAAAATTTTAAGTTTTCAACAACATTATACCCAAAAAAATTATTCATTTTATCTTTAATTTCTTTTTTTGAATATTCGAGGTCAACTTCATGACCTCTTTTCACCATAACTACCAAAGTACTTACACCAAACTTGTTTGAGTCTTTAAATTTTTTGGGGTAACAAAATTTAAATAAGTTATCCCCAACTATATACTTCCAATTATTGAGTGTTTCAGAAAAAATGTGACCTTTTTTTATAATAATCTTTTTAATATTTTTTGGTAAAGTATCTTTAAAAGATCTTAAGCCTTGAATGCTTCTATTTCTCTGCTTAGTATATTTTTTAAATTGCATATGAAAGAACAATTATTAACAAAAAAAATTCTTAATTGGTATGATATTAATAAAAGATCATTACCATGGCGAAAAAGTGTTTCTTTGCAAAAAAGACAGTACTACACATTAGTTAGTGAGTTTATGTTGCAACAAACTCAGGTTGCAACTGTAATACCATATTTCAATAGATTCATAAAAAAAATTCCTAGTATTAGAATTCTTTCAAAAGTTGATAATAAAAAACTTATCAAACTTTGGGAGGGTCTTGGTTATTACTCAAGAGCAAGAAATTTAAAAAAAACTGCTCAAATTATTGTTAAAAACTTTAAGGGAAAGTTGCCTGATAATTTCGATGATTTGATATCGTTACCTGGAATTGGAAATTACACTGCAAGTGCAATTTTAGCGATAGGTTTCAATAAGCCTTACATTCCATTAGATGGAAATATAGAAAGAGTTCTAAAAAGATATTTATATTTAAAAAAAGAGAGGGATATTCAAAAAGACAACCTTTTTAAAAAAAAATCTATATTCGGAACATCATCACGATCTAGTGATTACGCACAAGCTCTTATGGAATTAGGAGCTCTAGTTTGCAAACCAACAAATCCACTATGTAGTCAATGCCCTGTATCTTATAATTGTAAATCTTTAAAAAAAGAAGATTTTGATTTAACGAAAATTACAAAAAAAAACACAGAAAAATATTTTCTTTTAAAAGTTTATAAAAAAGATCATAGATATTTATTAATTAAAAATACCAAGTTTAATTTTTTAAAAAATTTAACAATATTTCCAATGGAAGAGTTATCGAAACCCAAAAATTTTAACGAAAACTTAAATTTTAAATTATCTAATATGAATATGAATATTAAAATTCAGTATTTAAAAAATAGTATTAAATTTCAAGCGCCTTTTTGGGTTGATGAAAAAAAATTAGACAATTACGTGCTACCATCATTTACAAAAAAAATTGTTAAATATTTAGAAAAAAATTGATGAAAAAAGTAGCTATTATTGGTGCAGGAATTTCTGGATTATTTATTGCCAACTTATTGAAAAAAAATCCCAATTATCAAGTTTCAATTTATGAGAAAAATACTTCAGCTGCATTAGAAGAGGGTTATGGCGTTCAATTGTCAGTAAATAGCATCAAGCTTTTAAATGAAATTGGATTTGAAAGATTTCATAGTAATGAAAAATTTACCCCTAAAAAAATAAATTTTTATTCAAATAAGAACTTCAATAAAATATGTGAATTAAATATTTCAGACTTTAATTTAGATAATTGCAAATACACTACATTAAAAAGATCTAATTTAATAAATTTTTTAAAAAGAGATTTAGAAAAATTGATTAAATCTGACTATAATATCTCAAAAATAGAACAACTCGACAAACAAATTAAACTTTCTTTTGAGAATAATGAAATTGTCGAATGTGATTATTTGATAATTTCTGATGGAGTTTTCTCTAAAAGCAAAAGTCTTATCTCAAATAACAAAATTAAACCCATATATAACAATACAATCGCAATTCGAGGAATTTTAACCAAAATCCCTGAAAACATCGACAACAAAAATATTTCAGTATTTTTTGGGTCAGATTTTCATCATGTAATTTATCCAATAAACTCTAGAGGAGAATTAAATTTTATAGCTATAATGAAATATCATTTATCATCTGAGGAGCGAAACGACTATTCGAATTTTAGTAATAATTTATTTATAAAAAAAATTTTAGAAAAAATTCCTTTAGCAGATAAAGATTTTTTAGAAAATTTAAAAGAGCTTAGAATATTTCCAGTGTTTATTAGTAATAATTTCTATAGATTAACAAATAATAATATTCATTTAATTGGTGATGCTTTTTTTGCTTTTCCACCATCATTTGCCCAAGGTGCATCTCAGTCAATTGAAAGTGCTTATGAGTTATTTAAAAGTATTGAAAATAACACAGAGCACAATTTTTTTAAAAATAGAGTTAATAGAATAAAAATGATTAATTTTAGATCAAAACTTAATCAATTTGCTTTTCATTTATCTAATCCTTTAACAATATTTTTTAGAGATATATTTTTAAAGAAGTTGACGAAAAACAAAAAATTTTTAGAATCTTATTTGGGTAAGATCTATAGAAATTAGCTCTTATTAATTAATCTTTGTCTTAAATTATCTATTGGAACTGCTAAACCATTTAAATTATAGTGCCAATAAGTCCATCCGTTGCAACTCTCAGCACCAAGAATTGCAGCTGCAACTTTATGAATTGAGCCCTCAGTTTGATCATGTTTTATACTGCCATCAGCCATGATTTTTGCACTTATTTTCTTCTTATTGTCAAAAATTGTTGTCCCAGGTTTTATAATTCCTAATTCTACCAATGAGCCAAAAGGTATTCTTGGTTTAGATTTATTATTTTTAAGAGTATCCAGATAATTGTCCTCAATGGGTTTAGTATTTTTCAATCTTTGTTCGGCGGCTTTAAAATAAGCTTTTTCTTTTTCTATACCGTAATAATTTCTTCCTAATTTTTTTGCAACTGAAGCAGTCGTTCCTGAACCTAGAAAAGGATCTAAAACTAAATCATTTTTGTTGGAAGTTGCTAATAAAATTCTATGGAGTAATGCCTCAGGTTTTTGGGTAGAATGAACTTTTTTGCCGTTCTTTTTTAGTCTTTCTGACCCATTACAAATTGATAAACTCCAATTTGATCTCATTTGAAGATCATCATTTAAACATTTTAAAGACTGATAGTTAAAAGTATATTTTGATTTTTCAGATTTTGAAGCCCAAATTAGAGTTTCATGAGCGTTAGTAAAACGTGTTCCTCTAAAGTTTGGCATTGGATTCTTTTTATTCCAAATAACATCATTTAAAATCCAAAAGCCTAAATTTTGAATAGCTGTGCCAACTCTAAAAATATTATGATAACTACCTATTACCCAAATCGCACCATGCTTTTTTAAGACCCTTTTACATTCACTTAACCATGCATAAGTGAAATCATCATATTTTTTAAAATTTTCAAATTTGTCCCAATTATCATTTACTGCAAGGACTTTAGATCTGTCAGGTCTAGTTAACTCACCTCTTAATTGTAAGTTATAAGGAGGGTCTGCAAAAATTAAGTCGAAAGTCTCGTCAGGAATTTTTTTTAATTCCTTTAAGCTATCTCCATTAATTAGTTTATTTTTGAATAACGATAACATTTTAAAAATAAATTAGACTCTAAAAAGATTCTTGGGTCAACCTAGGATTGAATTAAATAGATAAAAATTGTGTAATGGTTTTTTTATATAACAATATCTGGTGTTTCTACGTGAAACCTATTTCAGCTTGTTTAAAGGAGCAAAAGATTTTCTGTGTTCGCTAGTAATTCCAAAGGTTTTAATGGCTTTTAAATGTATTTTAGTTCCATAACCCATATTTTTATCCCAGTAATAACCCTTAAATTTTTTTCCTAATTTTGTAATTAATTTGTCACGAGTAACTTTAGCGACAATTGATGCTGCTGAAATCGAGGGTATTTTTTGATCTCCTTTAATTATTGATTTAAGTTTGTACCCCAACATTTTAGGTAATTTATTTCCATCAACTAAAATAAGATTTGGTTTTTTGTCCAAATTTTTAATTGCTCTCTTCATAGCTAAGAGGCTTGCTTGAAGAATATTCATTTTTTCAATTTCTTTAACAGAGGCTTTTCCTGTTGCCCAGATAGAGTTTTTTTTAATATATTTAAACAAAATTTCTCGTTGTGTTTTTGATAATTTTTTTGAATCTTTTAGTAATTTTTTTTTTATAGATTTGTTCAAAATTACAGCCGCAGCCAAAACTGGACCAACTAAACTTCCTCGACCAACTTCATCAACCCCTGCAATAATTTTCATTTAAATTTTTATTTTTAAAGTTTCGATCTCTTGTCTGATTTTTTTTAAATCTTGCCAAGAGTATTTTTTATTCTCAGGAAATCTTATCAAGTACGAGGGACTATAAGTAACAATTAATGGGTAAGTTTTACTATTTAAAATAATCTCTTTCCATATTCCTCGCTGTTCAGCGATTTTACCTCCAAAACCTGTAACAGCTTCCATTGCCGTACCTCCTAAGAGGATAATTATTTTTGGGTCTATGATTGAAATATGCTCTTTTAAAAATATTGAATAACGCTTAATTTCTTGACTAGTCGGTTTTCTATCTTCTGGTGGTCTAAAATTAGTGCAGTATGTTAAATATACTCTCTCTCTTTTGATATTGATTGCCAATAACATCTTAGTTAAAAGTTCACCAACTTCACCTTGGAATAATTTCCCAGAATTTTCTTCAATTGCTCCTGGCGATTCTCCAATTAACATGATGGGACTATTTACATCGCCCTCTCCAAATACAAGATTTTTTGAATTAATTTTTAAATTACAATTCTCAATTGAATTAATTTTTTGTTTAAGAATTAATAATCTTTGATCTTTATTTTCATCCTTTTTGGTCAACTTAAATCGGTTAATTGGCTGGTCAGCAAAGATGAATCTGAAATCAATACTATTTTCTAATTCTTTAACATATTTGGCATTTTGATTTAAAGTCTTTTTAATCATAGAGTATTATTATGTTTCCAAAAAAAAAAATATTAATATTCTTTATACTTCTCTTATATCAAAGCCCAATTTATTCTAAAAGTAATAGTTTTAATGATTTTAATTCAAAAAATCTCTCAAGATATTTTTCTGGAATAGTAGCATTTGAGAACAACAATAATTCAGAAGCTCTAGATTTCTTCAACTCATCAAAAGTTTTGGTTAATAAGCATGATCCGTATTTAAAAAGATTGATCAATTCATTAGTATTAGAAAATAAAGTTTTACAAGCCATAAATGAAATTAAAAAAAACAAAGGTAGGAAAAATTCAGAATTTTTTGATGCTTATCTATTATTGACACTTGATAATATTAAAAAAAATAATTTTGATTTAGCCTCTCAACACCTAAAAAATGCTATTGCTCTTGCACAACCTAGTAACTTTGACACAGCAATAGTTGAGACTTTAGAGCAATATATTTTTGTTTTTAAAGAAAAAAAAATTTCGGGAGATAAGAAAAATTTTGGTAAATTTTCAACTATTTCAGAAACTTTCCAAAAATGTTATTTGGGAAGTAATGATACAGACACATTTTTTAAAAAATTATTTAATGATGTCCGTAATGATTACACAAGATATATTTATTTTTATCTCAGTTACCTAATTGAAAAAAATCGATTGCAGGATGCAAAAGAAATATCAGAGAAAATTCAATATGCTAATACAACACTACTGCTGTCCCAAGGTAAAAGCTGGATTGAAAATGGAAACATGGAAAAATTTTCACAATTTTTCACGTGTACAGATCATAATCATATAATAAGTGAATTTCTTTTCTTGATTTCAAATCTTTATTCATCTCAAGACAATTTTGAAAGATCGAATTACTTTTTAAATTTATCAATATATTTAAATCCAAAATTTATTTTTAATCTCTCATTGATAGCAGAAAATCATTATTTTAACGGCGAATATAAAAAAGTAAAAAAAACATTAAAAAATTTTAAAAAGGATAATGAATTTTATTATTGGTATAGAGTAAAAAAAGAAACCCAAATCATTGCTAAATTAAAAAATAAAAAAGAGTCTTTAAATTATATAAAATCCGAATTTAATAAAATTGAAAAACCAAACGAAAAACATTTATTTGATATGGCAAATTTTTTTAGAAATGCAAAAGAGTATAAAGAGGCAATTAATTATTACACAAAAATAATTCAAATTATTGATGATGATCCAGAAATTAAATCTGACCTTCTGTACAGAAGAGGGGGCTGTCATGAGAGAATAGGCAATTATGAAGAGGCAGATAAAGATTTATTGCTTTCCTTAAATATAAAACCTAACGATGCTTATGTTCTCAATTACCTAGCTTACTCCTGGCTTGAAAGAGATTATAGAATTGACGAGGCCATCAAAATGCTAGAGACAGCATATGCAGCAAAAAGCGATGACCCTTATATTATTGACTCAATTGGTTGGGCTTATTACTTGATTGATGATTTTATTGAAGCTGAAAAATTTTTAAAAAGAGCTGTTGAGTTGATGCCTGATGATCCAATAGTAAATGATCATTATGGTGATATTTTGTGGAAATTAAATAGAAAAATACAAGCAAGATATTTTTGGTCAAATGTTTTAGAAATGAAGGATACAGAGAATGACATGATTGAGAAAATCAATAAGAAATTTATTGAAGGTCCAAAAAGTTAAAAAATATGAATTTTAATAAGATTAAATCTTATGCAAAGATAAATCTTGCATTAAATATACTTGGTAGAACTAAATTTTATCACAAAATTGAAAGTATAATTTCTTTTATTGATTTGCATGATGAGATTTTTATTAAAGAGATTAAATCAAAAAGACATAAAATAATGTTTTATGGTAAGTTCTCAAAGAATATAGAAAAGAATAATACTATTTCAAAATTATTAGATTTATTAGAAAAGAAAAAATTCCTTAAAAATAAAAAATTTTTTATAAAAATTAAAAAAGAAGTACCCAGCAAAGCTGGTTTTGGCGGAGGTTCAATGAATGCATCTAATATTTTAAAATATTTAAAAAAAAAAAATATAATAAAAATTAAAGAAAAAGAAATTAAAAATATTTGTTATTTGATTGGATCAGATGTAATCCTGGGACTTAATTCGACTAGTGCCATTATCAAATCAAAAAGAGAAATCAAATTTTTTAAAAACTGTGGTAAATTTCATGTTCTACTCGTTAAACCTGACTTTGGTTGTTCTACAAAAGAAATATATTCAAAGGTGAAAAAACTAAATAAACCACAATTTCAAAAACCTAATAAAAACATGTTTAAATTTGATTTCCTAAAAAAAACAAATAATTTCTTAGAACCGATTGCTTTTTCCTCATACCCGAAGTTAAAATCAATAAAATTTTATTTAGAAAATTCTCTTAATCCTCTTTTTGTAAGAATGACTGGATCAGGATCTGCCCTTGTTGCATATTATCGATCAAAAGGTATATGCAAAAGTGCGAAAAAAAAGTTCAATCAAAAATATAAAAATTACTGGTGTATATCATCAAAAACTATATAAATTTTATTTTTTTGTGTTATACGAATTTTATATTGGGGCGTAGCCAAGCGGTAAGGCACGGGTTTTTGGTACCTGCATCCTAGGTTCGAATCCTAGCGCCCCAGCCAATTATGAAAAACTTTTTAGATAAAATTTTTTTAAGATCAAACAACTTAGAATATATTAGCTCTAATATTAAAAATCTTACTAAGAAAAATCCAGTGGGTAAAATTTTTGATGCGATCAATTCCTTTTCTCCTGAAAGTGAAATTAGATACGTAGGTGGTTGTATTAGAAAAATAATCTGTCATGAGGAAGTAGATGATATAGATTTAGCTACAAATTTACTTCCTCAACAAGTTTGTGAAATATTTGAAAAAAATAAAATTAAATTTTATGAAACTGGAATCCAGTATGGAACTATTACCGCTTTAATTGATGATTATAAATTTGAGATTACTAGTTTAAGAGAAGATATATCAACAGATGGTAGACATGCAAAAGTGAAATTTTCAAAAGATTGGAAGCAAGATGCTCTTCGAAGAGATTTCACAATAAATTCAATATATTCGGATAAAGATGGAAATTTATTTGACCCATTCAATGGTAAAGATGATTTAGAAAAAGGTTTAGTTAGGTTTATTGGAAATGTTAATCAAAGAATTAATGAGGATTTTTTAAGGATTCTACGATATCTAAGATTTTTTTTGGATTATTCAAAACAACCTCATGACTTAGAAGTTATCAGCAAACTAAGAAGGAATATAGAGGGTGTATCTTATTTATCAAAAGAGCGATTGTTAGATGAACTTAAAAAAATTTCTAAGCTTAGCACACTGGAAAAACTTTCAAAAGATAAGATATGTCTTGAAATTATTTTAGCAATTTTTCCAGAATTAAAAAATATTCGTATTTTTTCAAAGCTCAATTCGGAAAAAAAAGAAATTTTAAAAAAAGTTGATTTTATTTTTTTATTATCATTAATGATTATTGATGAGTCAGACAACACAGACTATTTTCTTTATAAGCATAATATTCCTAAAATTGATAAAAAAAGAATAGAGACTATTAAAAATTTTTACTCTGAAAAGATAAATGTAAACACCTTTAAAGAAACAAATTTGAATAAAGTTTTCTACTACCATGGAAAACAAGCCATTGAAGATATTTTAATTTTTAGGATTATTAAGTCTCAAAAATATGAACAAAGTTTATTGGAAACTTTAAAACTTTATGAAGATAAAAAAAAACCACAGCTACCCTTAGGTGCAAAAAAATTGATGGAAAAATATAAAATTCCAGAAGGTAAACAGTTGGGAAATAAACTTAAGATAATTGAAGAGAAATGGATAAATAATAATTTTCAAATTTCTGATAAGCAAGTTGAACAAATAATAAAAAGTTAGATATATTTTACGTCTTTTATCTCAAAATTTTTCACACCAGCTGGAGTGTTAATTTCCACTAAATCTTTTTTATTTTTTCCTATTAATCCTTTTCCAATTGGCGATTGAAAATAAATCAGTTTCTGTTTAAGATCAGCTTCGTCTTTACCAACAATTTTGTAACTTATATTTTCTCCATTATCTAAGTTTTCTAAAAATACCGTAGAACCAAAAATAACTTTTCCATCATTATTTAACTTTGTAACATCAATAACATTTGCTCTAGCGATAATATCATTAATTTCTGTTATACGACCTTCATTATGAGACTGTTCTTCTTTAGCAGCATGATACTCTGCATTTTCTTTTAGATCTCCATGAGATCTTGCCTCAGCTATTGCTGAAACAATTTCGGGTCTTTTTTTTTCTTTCAAAAAAATTAATTCTTCTTTTAGTTTTTTAAGGCCATTTGATGTAATTGGTTCTTTAGTCATTTATTTCCATTTAGCTAAAGGTGGTAATGACATTAAAATTCCTTCAACATTTCCACCTGTTTGCAATCCAAATTTTGTCCCTCTATCGTAGAGCAAATTAAACTCCGTGTACCGACCTCTTTTAAAATATTGTATTTCTTTATCTTTCTTTGTCCATTTTTTTTTAAGTTTTTTTCTAATTATTTGGTTAAATATAAATTGAAATGTAATACCGACATCTCTTACAAACATAAAATCTTTTTCAAAACTATCGTTTTTATAATCAAAAAAAATACCACCTATTCCTCTTGGTTCTTTTCTGTGATGTAAATAAAAATATTTATCACACCATTCTTTATATTTCTTATAATAATTTTTATTATGACGATTACATAATTTCTTTAGTGTTCTATGAAATTCTTTTTTTTCATTGTCGTCAATCTTTGATGGAGTAACATCCATTCCTCCTCCAAACCAATCTTGAGTAGTACAAATATATCTAGTATTAAAATGCATCGCAGGTATCATGGGGTTTTTCAAATGCATAACAACGGAAATTCCTGAAGCCCAGAATCTAGGATCTTTTTCGGCACCAAATATTTTTTTTTGAAATTCTTTTGGAAATTTACCATATACTTTTGAAAAATTTACACCGACTTTATCAAAAATTTTTCCATCCCTAAGAATTCTGTATTCACCTCCACCTTCATCTCTAGAGATATTTCTTTTCCAAGTTTTTGATTGAAATTTTATTTTATTTTTTTCAAGTTTTAAAATGTCATAACAAAAAGCTTCTTGCAGCGTTTTAAACCAATTACTTGCTAAATCTTTTTTAATTTCTAAATTCATACTAAATAATTTTAATTTGTCTTAAGCATTCTGATAAAACAATCGCTACTGAAGTAGCAATATTAAGTGAGCGTTTAGAGCTTACCATAGGTATTTTTAAACGATTTTTAATTATCTTATGTAATTTCTCTGGAACACCCGCGCTTTCTCTTCCAAATAAAATTGTATCATTATTTTTAAATTTAAAATTCGTATAAGATGAACTGCCCTTGGTTGTCATTAATATCACTCTTTGATCTTTTTTAATTTCCAAAAAATGGTCGATACTTTTAAAAAAAACTAAATTTTTATTGTCCATGTAATCCATGATCACTCTTTTAAACCTTTTATCGTTAAAAGAAAAACCGCAAGGCTCAATAATCTCTAATTTTGTGCCCAAACAAGCACATGTCCTCATTATAGCTGCTGTATTTTGAGGAATATCTGGTTCAAATAAAGCAATTTTAAGCCCCTGATATTGAAGATTATGTGTCATTCTTTCAGTAGAAAAATATTACTTTTTTATTATATGTAATCATATATTAACAATCTAAATCAATATATAGAATTATACGAAGTAAAAGATGGCGGAAAAAAAAACTAAAAGAAGAGACTTTTTATTCACAGCTACTTATGCGGTTGGAGCAGTGGGAGTAGGTGCCGTGGTGTGGCCAATGATAGATCAGATGAACCCAGACGCTTCAGTGAAAGCTTTAGCAAGCACTGAAGTGGATGTAAGTGCAGTTGATCCTGGAAAAACTATTACTGTACTGTGGAGGGGAAAACCAGTTTTTATTAGAAGAAGAACACAAGATGAAATTGCAGAGGCTAAATCTGTGAATTTAGAAGAATTAAAACATCCAGAAAAAGATGAAGATCGTGCAAAAAATCCAGAGTGGCTTGTTATGCTTGGCGTGTGCACTCATTTAGGCTGCGTACCTTTAGACCAAAAAGGAGATTACAATGGTTGGTTCTGTCCGTGTCACGGTTCTCATTATGATATTTCAGGAAGAATTAGAAAAGGCCCAGCACCAACGAATATGGAAATACCAGAATATAAATTTGTTGATGCTAACACTATTAAGATTGGATAATTTTTATGAGTGAACACGAATA
>CACOCL010000006.1 GCA_902625825.1 uncultured Pelagibacteraceae bacterium
GTTTTTAGATGATCAAAATAATCAAGTAGACATTAGCGAATATAAAGGAAAACTTATATTGTTGAATTTTTGGGCTACCTGGTGTGCTCCTTGTAAAGAGGAAATGCCCTCATTGAATTCATTACAAACTAAAGATCAATTGAATAATTTAAAGATTTTCCCGATAAATGTTGGACAGGATGACCCAAAAAAAGCTTCAAGTTTTTTTGATGATCTTAATATAAATAATCTAAAACCCTATTTTGACTCACCAGTCACACTAGCAAAAAAATTTCAATTAAGAGGAATACCAACTTCTATAATTATTAATCAAGAGGGTGAGGAGTTTGCAAGAATTATAGGTTCAATAGATTTTGAGGACAAAAAATTCATAGAATGGTTAAGTAAATATAATTAGTTTTTAAAAAAGTAAGCAAAACCAACTAAAGCAATTATAGCAACAAACTGTAACAAAACTCTTAATTGCATTAATTTATTTGAATACTTTTTGCTAGTTTCACCTCCTTTAAACAATGTTCCGATACCTAATATCAAGACAACACCAACAGCTACTAGGAGAATTATAGATAAAATTTTAACAAATATTCCAGATATCATAATTGTATTGTAAGTTGTTTTATAAATAAAAAAACATAAATTATATGCTATGACATTTTGTCTGGATTCTACCATTATAAAACCTGAAAATAATGCAAAAATTACAAATGCAATTATCCTTCTTCATGGATATGGAGGAGATGGGAAAGATATAAGTTTGTTATCAATGAACTGGAAAAGACACTTACCAAATACAATTTTTATCTGTCCTAATGCTCATGAGCCATGCTCTATAAATCCAACAGGCTTCCAGTGGTTTGATTTAACGAAAGATGATCCAAATTATATTTTAGAACAATCTTTAAAAGCTGAAAAAATATTAAATAAATTTATAAATGAAATTAAAAACGAATATCAATTAGAAAATGAAAGAATCTGTTTGTCAGGATTTAGCCAGGGTTGCATGATGTCAATTAATTTAGGTCTCACTGCAGATCAAAACTACAATAGTATTATAGGATTTTCTGGCAAAATTATTGATCAAGAAAATCTCAAAAAAAGAAAAAAAAACTCAACAAATATCTTGCTTATACATGGAGATTCTGATGCTGTAGTTTCACCAAGTTTTTTATTGGAAGCTAAAGACTTTCTTATAAGAAATAATATTGATATAGAAACTCATCTAATTAAAAATTGCGACCATCATATTCCTATACAAGCATCAAGTATAGCATTAAATTATCTATTAAAAAAAATTTAATTTTTAGTTATTATTGAAAAATTTTTTATTTAAGTTTAAAATAAGTTATGAATAATTTTATTGATCAAGATGTTTCGTTAGAAAAATGTCCAGCACTAGTCCTGAATGCGGATTATAGGCCTCTTAGTTATTATCCATTGTCACTATGGTCATGGCAAGATACTGTGAAGTCAGTCTTTTTAGATAGAGTAACAATAGTCAGTAATTACGATAGAGTGGTAAGGAGTCCATCATTCAATATGCAATTACCAAGCGTGATTGCTTTAAAAGATTATATTGTTCCTCAATCAAAACCAAGTTTTACAAGATTTAACGTTTTTCTAAGGGATAAATTTTCGTGTCAGTACTGTGGAAGTGGTGACGAGCTGACTTTTGATCATTTGTTGCCAAGATCTAAAGGTGGAGAAACTAATTGGGACAATGTCGTTACAGCATGTTCCGCTTGTAATGTTAAAAAAGGAGGTAAATTATTGAAAACCTCAGGAATGAAACTTCAACAGTATCCTTTTCAACCATCAACAGAAGATTTACATCGTAATGGTAAGAATTTTCCTCCAAACTATCTTCACAAAAGTTGGATGGATTATTTATATTGGGATGTTGAACTAGAGGCTTAATTCTAAACTTTCTCAGAAATACGAATTGCTATTTTTGAACCTGTTTTAATAATTTTATCCATAATTGAATAAAAACCTTTTTTTGATGCACCTTCCTCATATGCAATATCTTTATGATCAAGCTCATCTTGTCTAAATTTGGTTATCTTTTTTTTTAATTCTTTTTCTTCTGGGCCTAATTGATTAATTTGATCTAAATAATGTTTATCAATTACTTCTTCTACTGATGCAGTGCACAGCATTGCAGCTTTTTTTCCTAATAAGGTTGAACCAAATCCCAAACCTACACCTAATAGATCCCACAATGGAAGAAATCTTGTTGGTTTGATATTTCTTTTCTTAATTTCTTCCTCAAAAAATTGACAATGTTCTACCTCATGTTCTTTCATATCTTCTATTGTTTTTTTTAAATTGTCGTTTTTTACAATTGTATTAAGAGCCAATAACTGACCTTCATAAATTTTTACAGCACCTCTTTCACCAGCGTGATCTACTCTAATAAACTCTTCGACTCTACTACTTGTTTTTTTCATATTTTGTATAAATTTTTATAAGTGTTATAATAAATAATAAGTTTATAGCAATATTAATACTTGTTAGTGATAAACCAAAAATCCTAAATGTCACATCTTTACAGCTTACAATTCTATCATTTAACTGTTTGATTAAATCCTCTTTCGAGATATTTTCAGAATAATTTTTTACATTACAAACCGTTGATTCTTTAAAAAATCCTTGTTCAATTCCTAAATGATAAAATGAAATAGAAAATGCAAAAATAAAAGTAAGTATTAATAATAAAACAAAAAATTTACTATTCTTTTTGGATAGAAAAATTGAAGTGATTAAAACTATAGATAAGGCATAGGGAATTCTCTCGATTAAACATAAATTGCAAGGCTGGTGCCCTAAAACATATTCTATAAAATACGCAGAAATTAATGCTATTAAAGAAAAAATTAAAATTATTTTTAGATAAAATTTGGGTTCTGAATTAATCATATGATCTAAAAATTATATAAATCACAAGACCAACTGTGACAATTAATATTCCAATTATTGTAAACCATTTAGAACCGTGTTCTTCCATAAATTTGGTGAATAAATCTCCAAATTTATACGACAAATATGACACTATAAAAAATCTTAACCCTCTTGAGATAAAACTTATTATAACGAATGTGAATAAGTTAAAACCAATCAAGCCACTCGCAATGGTAAAAACTTTATACGGAAGAGGTGTGAAACCTGCTAAAAAAAGTATTCCGAGCCAAGCATAAAAACCATCACTTTTGATTAGATCATTCTTAATATTAAATAATTTATCTTCATAACCATAAAAGTTCATAATATTTGATCCAAATTCAAAAAAGGCCGCTCCAATTAGATAACCAAATATCCCACCAATAACTGAAAATATTGTCGTAATAAGAAAAATTCTCATGTAATTGTTTTTTTTTGCAATAACCATTGGAATTATCATTATATCTGGAGGAATAGGAAAAAATGAACTTTCAATAAATGATACTACTGCTAAATAATATTTAGAACTTTTATGAGCAGCTAAATCTAAACATTTTTTGTAAAGACTATTAAACATTTTTTGGTTTTAATATAATTTTAGTTCTTATACTATTTAATAAATTTATTAAACTATTATGGGCGAATGGCGGAACTGGTAGACGCGCACGACTCAAAATCGTGTTTCGCAAGAAGTGAGAGTTCGATTCTCTCTTCGCCCACCAAATTATGGAATTAAATAGAATTAACAGCTTAGTCGAACTTTTTTTTGAGAAACATAAGGATATAGTATCTATTTCTGATAGACCATTTTTAAGATGGTTAAAAAATGATAAAAAAGAATTTTTAACCTGGAGACAAGTTGAGTCAAATATTCAGATTCTATCAAAATATTTAACAACAAGTATATCTAAAGGAGATAGGTGCGTTTTATTGTCAGAAAATCGACCTGAATGGCTTATTGCAGATATATCAATTATGAACGCTGGAGGAGTTACCGTACCGTTATTTACAACCTATTCAGAAAAAGATTATGAATATATCATTAATGATTGTAAACCAAAAGTGTGCATTGTTTCAAACAATTTTCAATTAAAAAAAATAGAAAAATTTTTATCAGACGAAATGAAAATTTTATCAATCGAAAATATAAATGATAAGATTGATAATATAGAAGATATATGTAACAAAAATCTTGAAAATGAAACATTTAAAAAAAATTTAAACTTTAATCATAAAATTCATAGAAAAGATCTAGCTTGTATAATCTACACATCCGGAACTACAGGGAATCCTAAAGGAGTCATGCTTAGCCATGGTGGTATTTTATCAAATTGTGAGGGAGCTCAAGAAATTTTAAAAACATTAATCAAAGATAGTAAGCCAGTATTTTTAACCTGGTTACCTTTATCTCACTCATACGAACATACTGTTCAGTATGTTCAAATTTTACTTGGAGCAAAAATATTTTATGCAGAAAGTTTAGAAAAATTATTACCTAATATGTCTATTGCAAGACCTACCATAATGACAGCAGTACCAAGATTTTATCAAAACTTATACAGTAAAATTTCTCTAAATTTTTCAAAGCAAAAAGGTTTTAAAAAAAAACTAATAGATCAAACTATATCACTTGGCACAAAAACTTTGAATAATGAAAATCTTTCTTTTAAAGAAAAAATTAATAATTTTTTTTGTGAAATATTAGTGAGAAGAAAAATCAAGAATCAATTTGGAGGAAAGTTAAAAGCATTTGTTTCTGGGGGAGGGGCTTTAGATCAAAAAATTGGAGAATTTTTAAATTCAATAGGTTTACCAACTCTCCAAGGATATGGCTTGACAGAAACATCACCTGTAGTGAGTTGTAATATTCCTGGCGAAATCAAGATAGATACTGTTGGGCCACCTTTTAAAACAAATGAGGTTAAAATTGCTGATGACGGCGAAATCCTGGTGAAAGGGGAAAATGTAATGCTAGGTTATTGGAATATGAAAAAAGAAACTAATGAGATTTTAAAGGATGGTTGGTTGCATACAGGTGATATTGGTGAAATAACAAAAGAAGGAAATTTAAAAATAACAGATAGAAAAAAAGAAATTATTGTAAACTTAGGTGGAGATAATATTTCACCATCTAAAGTTGAAAATTTATTATGTTTAAATGAAAAAGTTAAACAAAGTTTTGTTTATGGTGATAAAAAAACCTACTTGGTAGCGTTAATTGTAAGCGAAAGTGAAGAAAATAAAAAAGAAATTGAGTTTTACCTAGAAAACCTGAATAAAAGTTTATCTTTAGTTGAAAAAGTTAAAAAATTTAAATTAATAAAAGAAGAATTTACAATTGAAAATGGAATGTTGACACCAACTTTAAAACTAAAAAGAAAAAAAATTTTGGAAAAATATAAAGAAGATTTAGAAAAACTTTATTAATTTAATTTAAATTTTTGATTATAAAGCGCATAAACATTAACTTTTTTAATCATTTAATAAAAAAATAAATTTTTTTTTATTAAATTTTTTTTTTGAAATTTTAACTTTAATTAAAGAATTGACATAACGTGTATAAAAAAATAAAAATAACTTAATAACGAATCATTTGATTCGTTTAACTAAAAAAGGGAGCTAAAGATGCCTAAGAGAAGAAAAAAAGCAAAGAAGGCTAAGAAAAAAGCTAAGAAAAAAGCTAAAAAAAGAAGAAGAAGATAATTACTTAGTATTCTTTATTAAAAACGCTTCTCATAACGATTTACGTGTGAGAGGCGTTTTTTTTAGTCCAAACTTTCTTCATCAGTTTCAGCTATAGGTTCTTGATCGGTCAAGTCAGATGATGTTTCACTAGGCTTTGTGGCTGTAGGAGTTTTTGATTGAGTTTCTAAATTTCTTTTAAGGGCTTTATCAAGTTTCTTTTGAGTGTCCTCTGCTGAAATATTTAGTATTATTTGAAATTCAGATAAAATTCTTTCATAAGCTTTCTCAAATAGTTGTCTTTCACTATATGATTGATCAACCATTAAGTCATCTCCTTTATTCAAATCTCTTACAACTTCAGCCAATTCATAGATCTTTCCAGAAGAAATTTTAGCCTCATATTCTTGAGCTCTTCTGCTCCACATTGATCTCTTGATTTTTGGTTTACTCTTGAGAATAGAGACACATTTATTAACTTGATTTATTGTGGCCAGTGGACGAAGGTGAGACTGTTTGTTGACTGGCACCATTCCATTTGCTTTATCTTTTTCAAATTTAATTACATAGGTTTCAACATCAATGCCGCCTATACTGATTTTTTTAAATTCTGTTATTTGACCTACTCCATGTTTAGGGTAAACAACATAATCTTTAATTTTATACTCTCTTTTTTCCGTTTCTTGTTTTTTTACCTTTTTAATTTCCGGTTTTACTTCGTTAGTTTTAGAAATTCTTAAATTATCTGTTTTATTCTCTTTATTTTTACTATCAACTTTTGTGGTTTTTTTTATAGTCTTTTTAAGTTTAGATTTTACTTTATTAGGTTTTTTAAGTGCTGGTTTTTTAATTTTAGCAGCCTTTTTTTTAGCTGTTTGTTTTTTAACTTTTTTGGATTTTTTTTTAAATGTTTTCTTTAAAATATTTTTCAAACTTATTTTGCTCATCTTTATATTTTTCATGATCCGATGGAGGATCTTTTTTCTCAGTTATATTTGGCCAGATCTCTGAATATTCTTTATTGATCTCTAACCATTTTTCACTTCCAGGCTCCGTATCAGCTTTTATAGCCTCAACAGGGCACTCAGGTTCGCAAACGCCACAATCTATACACTCATCCGGCTTAATTACAAGCATATTTTTACCTTCGTAGAAACAATCTACAGGGCAAACGTCCACACAATCCATCAATTTACATTTGATGCATTTGTCATTTACTATGTAAGTCATTTAGAAAATTGAGTTTTAATTTTTTCTTTAATATCGCCCATTGTTTTATTGTCAATGTATAAAAGCCCCGCAAGTCTTCTCATTAAACTAGTTTCATAGATATCAGCCTCATTATTAGAGTAAATAATTTTCCATAAAGCCTCAATTATCTTAATTTTATCTTCACTCTTTAAAGTTTTAACTTCTCTTGTAAATTCTAAAATTTGATTAGCATCACTCTCAATTTTTTTGGCATCAATTAATATATTTTTTATGTTTTCTTTTTTTGCACCTAATTGCAATATTGTTTCCTCAATTATTTTTTCTTCAGTTACGGAAAAGTTTTCATCAATTTTTGCTGCATGAATTAATAAAGCAGTGATATTATTCAAATTTTTATTTTCATCTTTAATCTTATTTTTTCCAAAAAACATATTTTTTATTTAAAATTTAGATCTTTTAAGACACCAAAAGGGCTTTCTTTCCTACCTTTTTTATCAAAAGTTTTTTTAATAATCTTTCTAGGCATGTAAACAAAAAATATTTCATTTTTTTCCTCTGTAACCTTGTAATTCATTTTCTTTAATAATTTTTTAAAATTTTCTTTACTACATCCTAATAGGTTTATCATTTCAGGGACCATTTTAATTTTTTTCTCTTTATTCGAGTTTATTATTTGTACGAATAACCTTTCTAAAATATCAATTCGAACAAAAAAATTATCAAATTTTTCAAAGCCACAAAGAAGCATAAAATTTTTATTTACCTGATTTTTATTATCTATAAAATTAAGACCAAATTTTGGTGGTAGTAAATCAAAATACTTTTGATGAAAATTTTTCCAAAGTAATGTTCTTAGTGAGACTGCCTCAGGTTTAATTAATCTGTATAAAAAAACATGATATCTTCCAAATTTAACTCCCAATTCTCTTAAAACTTTTCTTTCACTTTGACCTAAAACATTGAGATATTCAGAAACTTGTTCTCTCTTTAAAACACCATTATTTTCATAAAGTTGATATGCAAGAGCTTTAATTGACGAATTTTTTTCTTTTAGGTCTTTTAAATCAATTAAACTTTTTAAAATAAAATCAATTTTATTTTTAATCCATTTATTTAAAAAATTTATCAATTTTTGTTTTTGATTTAATTCTAAAATATCATCAACTATTAATTCAATATTTGGATTCAAATAATCTCTACCAGGTATAATTCTTCCTATTGCATTATCATTCCAATAAATTTTAAAATTGTCCTTTAAATCAACTAATCCTGTTTCAATAATTATTTGAATTCTTTTTTCAAGTTCTGGACCGACAGTCTGTCTTGCAGCTTTTTTAAGAGATTTAATATCTGTTTCTAAAGCTCCTTTTTTTAAATCAAGTTCCAGTTTTAAACCATTTATTTTACCAATGAATTGATTGTCTATCATTACTTTGTTGTCATCTAAAATTTTTGTATCAAATTCCATATCTTGCTTTAAACCTCGGACAAGCACGCTGGCTCTTTTATCAATAAAAGTTTTTGTAAGTTCCTCATGAAGTCTGTCTGAAAGTCTATCTTCTAATAATTTTGTTTTTTCTATCCAATAATTTTGATTTTCTACCCAATTATTTTTATTTGAAACATAAGACCAAGTTCTTACATTTGCAATTCTATTTGATAAAGAATCAACATTTCCCTCTAATTTATCTAGTTTAACTAATTGAAGACGCATAAAATCGTCTGTGATTTTACCTTTATCTTTATTTAGATATGTAAATACATTTTTAATCACTTCATAATGGTTTCCGTAAGTTTTTTTGACAAAATCAGGTATCTGACAACATTCCCATAATAATTTAAGTTTTTCTTTACTCAATTTATCATTTTTAAACTTTTGTTCTTTTAAAAAAAATTTAAGTGCTTTTTCATCTTCGCATTCGTGAATTTTTCTTAACCAATCCTTATTTTGTTTTTCATCAAGTGATTTAATTAGAGCGAATGGGTTATTAAAATCTAAATTTGAATTTCTCCAAAAAAGAGATCGAATTTCTTCAAACTTATGATTTTCAATTAAATTAACTTCATCTGCATTTATTTCTTTACAACTTCCAGTGATCCCAAAACTTCCATCATTCAAATATCTTCCTGCTCTTCCTGCTATTTGACCAATTTCAGATAGATTTAATTTTCTTAATTTTTTTCCATCAAACTTTTTCAAATTAGAAAAATAAACATTATCCAGATCCATATTAATCCCCATTCCAATTGCATCAGTGGCGACTAAAAAATCAACATCACCTGACTGATACAGCTCGACTTGAGCATTCCTAGTTTTAGGACTTAAGGAGCCCATAACTATAGCTGCTCCACCTTTTTGTCTTCTTATCAATTCAGCAATTGCATAAACCTCTTCAGCTGAAAACGCAATAATTGCAGTTTTTCTATTAATTCTTGAAATTTTTTTGTGCCCAGAATATGAAAGTTTAGATAACCTTTCTCTATTAATAAACTCTACATCATCCTCTAATTTTGAAATTATATTTCTAATAGTATTCGAACCCATAAACATTGTTAATTTATTACCTCTCAAATTTAGTAAACGATCTGTAAATATGTGACCTCTTTCGTGATCTGCGCACATTTGTATTTCATCAACTCCAACAAAATCTAAAAATTTATCTATAGGCATAGACTCTACAGTACATAAAAAATATTTTGCGTTTGAAGGTATTATTTTTTCCTCTCCTGTTATTAATGCGACTTTATCTGATCCGATTTTTTTGCTTACTTTGTCATAAACTTCTCGGGCTAATAATCTAAGTGGAAATCCAATCATTCCACTATCGAAAGACAACATTGTTTCAATAGCTAGATGAGTTTTACCCGTATTTGTTGGCCCTAAGACAGCAGTGATTTTATTATTATACATTTCTATCTTTAGTATATTTTAATTTTAACCTACCAGATATTGTTGGTGTTAAAGAACAAAAATGGACTAAAACATGACCGAATCGTTGGATTAAAAGTTCTCATTTTACTTTTTTTAATTAATTTTAGTTTAACATAATTAAAACTATTTCAAAAATATTTTAGATAAATGTCTCTTCTTGGTATTTGATATTAAAAGATAAAAACTTATCCTCCTGGTCCTAAATCTGAAGGTTTTATTTTGAGAATTTTCCAAACTCCCGATGCGGAAGTAATAATTTTATTGTTGCATTTCAGTTCACAAAACAAAAAAACAAGTGTTTTTGTTTTTTTTAAAATTTTAACACTTCCTAAAATTTCATCTCCAATCTTAGTTGCACCTATAAACTTTAAATCTAATGAAATAGTTACACATGGTGCGTTATCTGTAGATCGGTGAGCTGCAGTACCTGCTCCAGCGTCAACTAAAGCTGAGAGATAACCTCCATGAGTGATACCAGCAGCGTTGAGGTGATTTTCACTAACTATAGATTTAAATTCATACTCAATCTCAGAAATACTTCTGAACAAAAGACCTCCATTATGTTTCATGAAACCTGGTTTAAGACTTATTTGTTCAAATTTTTCAGACATAATTCTTTATAATATAAAAGTTAAAACTAATAAAATTATAAAAATAATAATAAAAAAATAAATTACAGACATTTGCAGAGAACACCTAAAAATCCATTTAAACATATATATTTACTTTCATGGTGCGCCTGCTAGGAGTCGAACCCAGAACCTCCTGGTCCGTAGCCAAGCGCTCTATCCAGTTGAGCTACAGGCGCATTTTTAATTTTTATTTAATTATAGTATACCAATTTTTAGTGTATTTTAATTATAAGACAAATTTAAAATTTTATGAGTAATAAATCAAAAGAAGTGGTTATTGTAAACGCAATTAGAACACCAATAGGAAAATACGGGGGTTCATTAAAAAATATTAGATCTGATCAACTTGGATCTATCGTTATAAAAGAAGTTTTAAAAAAATCCAAATTTGTTAATGAAGAGATTGACGAAGTAATAATGGGCCAAGTATTAACTGCAGGGACTGGTCAGAACCCCGCAAGACAAGCTGCAATTAATGCTGGCATACCCATTTCAAAACCAGCTCATATAATTAATCAAGTATGTGGGTCTGGCCTTAGAGCGGTAATATCTGGTTACCAATCAATCAAGTTAGGACAGTCAAATAATGTAATTTCAGGTGGTCAAGAAAGCATGTCTTTAGCTCCACATTCAATTTTTTTTAGAGATGAAAAAAAAATATCAGAAGACAAATTATTAGACACAATGGTTAATGATGGGTTGATAGATGCATTTAACAAATATCATATGGGTGTGACGGCAGAGAATGTAGCAAAAAAGTTTAATATAACAAGACAAGAACAAGATGAATTTGCTTTGAAATCTCAAAAAAAAACAGAATTAGCAATCACTAATAAAAAATTTAATGAAGAGTTAGTAAAAATAAATCACAATGAGAGTATCTTAGATATGGATGAACATCCAAGGATTGGATTAAAAATTTCGGATTTAGAAAAACTAAAAACTGTTTTTCAAGATAATGGAACTATTACACCGGGAAATTCCTCAGGTATTAACGATGGTGCTGCAGCTTTGTTATTAACCTCATTAGATGAAGCAGAAAAAAAATCGATAGAACCGCTAGTAAAAATTGTATCGTGGTCTTCAGTTGGTGTAGATCCATCCGTTATGGGCTTAGGTCCAATTGAGGCTGTTCGTCAAGCAAGTAAAAAAGCCAAATGGAAATTAGATGAAATTGATTTATTTGAAATTAATGAAGCTTTTGCATCTCAAAGTATTGCAGTGATTCGTGAACTAGGTATTGATCAAAATAAAGTAAACGTTAATGGTGGAGCCATAGCTCTTGGCCATCCTATTGGTGCATCTGGTGCAAGAATACTCGTAACTTTGATACATGAAATGAAAAGGCAAAAAAAAAATAAAGGTTGCGCAACACTCTGTATAGGTGGTGGAATGGGTATAGCTTTGTGCGTGGAGAGAATTTAGGAATTAATTTTTCCGTATTTCTCTTCTAATAAAATTTTTTGTATCCATATTTTAGCATCTACGTAAGTGCTAACTTTTGGCTGAATAAGTGTTTTTAATAACTTTTTAAACATATTTGAAGCATGCATGTAAAGAGTGTCAAAAAATTGAGCAGAATGTGTTAAGATTTGCATTTAACAACTTTTTTATAGTGTATAAGACATAAAAATGACTGAAAAATTATTAGTTCCTGATATTGGTGATTTTGAGAATGTTGAGGTAATTGAGTTATTAGTTAAGGAGGGTCAAGAAATAAAAAAAAATGATCCTGTCATAACCATAGAAAGTGATAAATCTAGTGTTGAAATACCCTCAATTTTTTCAGGTAAAATTGATAATATAGTTGTAAAAGTTGGAGATAAAGTTTCAAAGGGAGATTTAATTTTAAATATTTCAAGTATTGATCTAGAGTCTTCTTCTTCGCTAGATGTTCCAAAAAATACTGAAAATTTAATACAAGAGGCAGAAAGTTCTTTAGAAAAAGCTCAAGACCAAAAAAAACCAATTCAAAAAACAGAAAAAGAAAAACCTGGAATAATACAGGTAGTGAACGAGGGAGATATTGATCCATTGGAGACGAAGGAGTGGTTAGAATCTCTTTCAGATGTTATAGAAAAGGACGGAAATTATAGGGCTCATTATTTAATCAAAGAACTTATTAATAAAGCATATATGGAAGGGGCTAATATTCCATATACACAAAATACTCCTTACATAAATACAATCCCTGTAGGTGAGGAAAAAAAATCTAACGGTGATCAAAATATAGAAAGAAGGATTAGATCTTTAATAAGATGGAATGCTGCTGCGATGGTAGTAAGGGCAAATAAAAAATTTCCTGAACTTGGAGGTCATATAGGAACTTTTGCATCCGCAGCTACCTTATATGATGTTGGAATGAATCATTTTTGGAGAGCTAAAAATAATAAATTTGGAGGAGATCTAGTTTATTTTCAAGGACATAGTGCACCTGGTATGTATGCAAGAGCATTTCTTGAGGGAAGATTAAATGAAAAACAATTAGACAGTTTTAGACAAGAGGTCAATCCAGGTGGTTTGTCTTCATACCCTCATCCATGGTTAATGCCGAACTTTTGGCAATTTCCAACTGTTTCAATGGGCTTAGGACCAATGCTAGCTATTTATCAAGCGAGATATATGAAATATTTAATTAATAGAGGTCTGATTAAAGATGAGGGCAGAAAAGTTTGGGCATTTTTGGGAGATGGAGAAATGGACGAACCAGAGTCTCTTGGAGCAATAGGTTTAGCAGCAAGGGAAAAATTAGATAATCTTATATTTGTTGTAAATTGTAACCTTCAGAGATTGGATGGACCTGTACGTGGTAATGGAAAAATCATTCAAGAATTAGAGGGAATTTTTAGAGGTGCAGGATGGAATGTCATTAAAGTGATATGGGGCTCATATTGGGATCAATTATTAGCAAATGACAAAACTGGTCATTTAGTAAAAACAATGAATGAAACAGTTGATGGTGAATATCAAGCGATGAAAGCAAGAAATGGAGCTTATGTTAGAGAAAAATTTTTTGGAAAATATGCAGAAACAAAAGAATTAGTTTCTAGCCTTTCAGATAAAGATATTTGGAGATTAAATAGAGGTGGCCATGATCCCCATAAAGTTTTTGCTGCATACGATAAAGCATCTAAAAATATCGGAAGCCCGACGGTTGTGATCGCTAAGACTATCAAAGGTTACGGTATGGGCAAAAGTGGGGAAAGTGTTAATACTACGCACCAGACTAAAAAATTAGATGTCGATGACTTAATGTATTATAGAGATAGATTTGATGTTCCTTTGACTGATCAACAGGTTAAGAATATTGAATATTATAAACCTGATCAAAATTCTCCAGAAATTAAATACATTAAAGAAAGAAGACTTCAATTAGGTGGATTTATTCCAGAGAGAACTACCTATGCTAAATCAATTAAAGCACCTCCTAAAGATATTTTTGAAAATATGAAAGTTTCAACTGGCAAAAAAGAAATGTCTACTACAATGGCATTAGTGAGAATGCTAACAAATCTTCTGAGAGATAAAAATGTAGCACCCCGGTTGGTCCCTATTATTCCAGACGAGGCTAGAACATTTGGTATGGAAGGTTTTTTTCAAAAAGTTGGAATATATGCCCATGAAGGACAAAAATATGAACCTGAAGATTCTGCCCAATTGAGCTCTTATAGAGAGGAAAAAAGTGGACAGGTTTTAGAAGAAGGAATTACAGAAGCAGGAGCAATGTCTTCATGGATTGCTGCGGGAACTTCATACACAAATCATGATATTGAGATGATACCTATTTATCTTTTTTACTCGATGTTTGGATTTCAAAGAATCGGAGATCTAGCATGGGCAGGTGCAGACAGTCAGTCTAGAGGATTTTTAATTGGAGCAACAGCTGGAAGAACAACTCTAGCAGGAGAAGGCCTACAACATCAAGATGGTCATAGTCATCTTATGGCATCAACAATTCCAAACTGTGTATCGTATGATCCAACCTTTCATTATGAATTAGCAGTTATTTTTAGAGATGGATTAAAAAGAATGCACGAAAAAAAGGAGAATATTTTCTACTACATTACGACTATGAATGAAAATTACTCTCATCCAGCTATGCCGAAAGATAAGTCCTGTGAAGAAGGAATTTTAAAGGGCATGTACAAAATTAAGGAGTTTAATAAATATAAAAAAACTAAAATTCAATTTTTGGGATCTGGCACAATTTTAAGAGAAATGATTGCAGGTGCTGAAATATTGCAAAAAGAATATCAAATAGATAGTGAGATTTGGAGCGTAACAAGTTTCAATGAATTAAGAAGAGACGGCCTAGAAGTTGAAAGATATAACCTTTTAAATCCAGATAAAGAACCAAAAAAGTCATATGTTGAAAAATGTTTAGGTAAAACGGAAGGACCTATTTTAGCTGCCTCGGATTATATGAGAATGAACTCAGATCAAATCAGACCCTACGTTAGTAAAAGTTTTTATTCACTCGGAACAGATGGTTTTGGACGAAGTGATACTAGAAAAAATTTAAGAAATTTTTTCGAAGTTGATAAGGAGCATGTTGTTACTTATGGATTAAGTGTTTTAGCTAAAGAACAGCTTGTAGCATCCAAGTACGCTAAAGAGGCAATTAAAAAATATAAAATAGATATTAATAAACCAATGCCAACAAAATTATAATGTCAGAAATTGAGATAAAAGTACCCAATATTGGAGATTTTAAGGATGTAGAAGTGATTGAGGTTTTAGTTTCCGAAGGTCAAATTCTAAAAAAAAATGACCCTTTA
Source organism: uncultured Pelagibacteraceae bacterium (assembly GCA_902625825.1). GTDB lineage: Bacteria > Pseudomonadota > Alphaproteobacteria > Pelagibacterales > Pelagibacteraceae > Pelagibacter. Next base: position 15,174 of record CACOCL010000006.1, read on the forward strand.
ATAACAATAGAAAGTGATAAATCTAGTGTAGAAATTCCCTCTAATTTTGATGGTAAAATTAAAACTTTAAAAACAAAAGTGGGAGACAAAGTTTCAGAGGGCGACTTAATCTTAATTTTAGAAAATATTAATGAAGCACAGGAAAAAGTTGAAAAGAAACCATTAATTGAAAAAGAGATTAAAAAAACTCAGGAAATAAAACCAAAGTCTCAAAAAATATTATCTGATCAAAATAAAGTTTTCAATATATCATCCGCAAGTCCAAAAGTTAGAAAATTTGCGAGAGAACTTGGCGTTGATATTAATCAAGTTGCAGGAAGTGAACGTAAAGGTAGAGTCATTGAGAGTGATGTAAAATTATTTGTAGCTTCGAAATCTAGTAATTTAATTAATAATTATAATAAAAGTAATGAAAAGATTAAACAAGAATACTCCCATTCAGAATTTGGAGAAGTAGAAATAAAAGATATACCGAGAGTAAAAAAACTATCATCAAAGTACTTGATGAATTCTTGGACAAATATTCCTCATGTAACCAATCATGATGAAGCAGATATCACAGAGCTAGAAGAATTTAGAACATCACTAACTGATATTTATACTGGAGAAAAAAAAAAAATTACACCTTTAGCTTTTATTGTCAAAGCTTTGACTGCTTCATTGAAAAAATTTCCTAATTTTAATAGTTCTATCGATGATATTGATAGTGGAAAAATGACGGAAAAAAAATATTACCATATAGGAATAGCGGTGGATACTCCGCATGGTTTAATGGTTCCTAAACTAAGAAATGCAGACAATAAAAATATTAATCTTATAAGTTCTGAACTTAAAAATCTTAGTGATCAATGTAGAAATCTTAAGATTGATAAAAAAGAATTATTCGGTGGATCCATGACAATAACAAGCTTAGGTGGCATTGGAGGATCATTTTTTACACCTATTATAAATTTTCCTGAAGTTGCAATATTAGGAATCGGAAGATCTGTAAAAAAACAAGTTTTCGTTGATGGAAAATTTGTTACTAGAATTATGTTGCCTTTATCATTGTCCTATGATCATAGAATTATCGATGGAGCAGAAGCAGCTCGTTTTAACAATGAGTTAAAAGAAAATTTAGGAAAAAACTTTGCTTACAAATTAGCAGTCTAAAACAAATTATGTCTAAAACAGTCTCATTATTAAGTGCATTATTATGCACATTTATTTGGGGAACTACTTTTATTGCCCAGGATACGGGTATGGACAATATAGGTCCTTTTACTTTCAACGCAGTAAGATTTTTTGTCGGATTTTTAGCAATTATTCCTCTTGTTTTTTTATTTGAGCTTAAAAAATTTAGATCAGAGTTCAAATTAGATTTTAAAACTTTTGCTACACTCTCTTTTTTAATCGGATTATCACTTTTTTTGGGCTCAGCATTACAACAGGTTGCTCTTTTGTATACCGATGTTGCAAATGCCGCTTTTTTTACAATTTTCTATGTCCCCATGGTGCCAATAATAATTTTTTTATTTAAAAAAAAATCAATACATTGGAGTGTGTGGCCCTCTGTAGTTTTATGTTTAATTGGGGGTTATTTACTTACAAATTTCCATGATGCAACAGTAAGACTTGGTGATACACTTGTTGTATTAGGAGCTTTGTTTTGGAGTACCCATATCATTTTTACTGGAATAATAGTCACAAAATATGATTTACCGTTAACTTTAGGTGCTATTCAAACTTTATTAGTAGCATTATTTTCTTTTGCGATAGGATTAATTTATGAGGAATTTATTATCGAAAATATCTTAAATGAAATTGATTCAATTTTATATGCTGGGATTCTTTCAGGGGGATTTGCATTTGTTTTACAAATTTATGCACAAAAAAATATTACGCCTGCTCCAGCGGCAATTATTTTTTCATTAGAGGGTGTTTTTGCAACGATTGCAGCTTGGTTTCTGTTAAATCAGATATTAGGTATCAATAATTTATTAGGATGTTTCTTTATATTATGTGGTGTCTTATTATCTCAATTACTACCTTTAATAAAACGATCAGCTTAAATGTAAACTATTGATAATAAAATTAATGCAACAATTAATCTATAGATTACAAAAATATTTAATGAAAATTTATTTAAATAATTTAAGAAAAATTTAACTGTTATATATGAAAACAGAAAAGAAAATACTATAGCAATAATTACTAATAAATTAATTTCTAAAGTTTCATACTGTATATCTTTTAACCCTAGAAAACTTGCTCCTGCTAAGGCAGGAATAGATAGTAAAAATGAAATTTTGCCAGAGTCGACTCTATTAAAATTTAAAAATCTTGCAGCAGTCATTGTAATACCTGCTCTACTTACACCAGGTATTAATGCAAGTATTTGAAATAATCCGATAAATATAATAGACTTCAAGTCAAGGTTTGAAGAAATATTTTGATCGATTTTTCTCTGATCAGCAAAGTATAAAATAATCCCAAAAAATAATGTAGTCCATGCTATAAGTTTAATATTTCTCAAAAGATAAATTAACTCAGATGAATGTAGCAAATATCCGAAAATAATAAGCGGAATTGAGCCAATTATGATTAATTTTAATAATTTTTTATTATATTTAAGGTCAAACAAGTCTTTTCTAAAAAAAAATATTATTGCCAATAAAGAACCTAAATGTAAGCTAATGTCTATCAACAATGAACTCGCTTTAATATCATACAGACTTGACACTACAATCAAATGAGCTGACGAACTAATAGGTAAAAACTCAGATATTCCTTGAATGGCAGATAAGATGAGAATTTCTATAAAATTTTGGAGCATATAAATGTCGTAACTTAAAAAATATCTATTTAAAACACTTCGATTTAAACATATTAGCTATGCAAAAATTAAAATTTCTTTATTTTTAGCTGTTTTTAATTAAATATATGTCAGTATTGCTGACCTAAATAATTCTTTTCCTAATAAAAACAATGTATATTTTGCCTGAATTCAGAAAAAAAATATGACTGATAAAATGTTAAAATTTGTAAAAATAGGTCAGCAGACTCCACCTAAAAGAGAGGTTAGTGAACGAAAAGATGATTTTAATGAAATTTATGATGAATTTATAAATCGTAAGGCTCAAGAGCAATCAAGTAGGTGTTCGCAATGTGGAGTACCTTTTTGCCAAGTACATTGTCCGCTAAGTAATAACATTCCAGATTGGTTAAAATTAACTGCCGAAGGTAGACTAAAGGAGGCTTATGAACTTTCTCAAAGTACCAATAATATGCCTGAGGTATGCGGAAGAATATGTCCTCAAGATAGATTATGTGAGGGTAATTGTGTAATAGAGCAATCAGGTCATGGGACAGTTACAATAGGTTCTATGGAAAAATACATTACAGATAATGCCTGGGAACAAGGTTGGGTAAAACCAATCAAAGTAAAATATGAGAAGGAACAAAGTGTAGGAATAATAGGTGCAGGCCCTGCAGGATTAGCAGCTGCAGAACAATTAAGAAAAGATGGATACAAAATAACTATTTATGATCGGTACGATCGTGCTGGAGGATTGCTTATTTACGGTATTCCAAATTTTAAATTAGAAAAACATGTAGTCCAGAGAAGAACACAACTTTTAAAAGACGGAGGAATAGAATTTATACAAAATTTTGAAGTAGGCAAAGATGCTACTTTGGATCAATTAAGAAAAAAACATGATGCAATTTTAATTGCTACAGGCGTTTATAAGCCAAGAGAAGTTAAATTACCTGGAAATGATTTAAATAATATTTTCCCAGCTATGGAATTTTTAACAGCCTCAAACAAAAAAGGTCTAGGTGACAAAGTGGATTTGTTTGATAAAGGTATTCTAAATGCTGAAGGAAAGGATGTGGTAGTAATAGGTGGAGGAGATACCGCAATGGACTGTGTAAGGACATCCATCAGACAAAAAGCTAAATCTGTCAAATGTCTTTACAGAAGAGATAAAGAGAATATGCCTGGATCAGCTAGAGAAGTTGCAAATGCTGAAGAGGAGGGAGTTGAATTTGTTTGGTTATCGAGTCCAAAAGAATTTAAAGGTGAAAATAAAGTTGAACATTTAATAGTTGATCAAATTAAATTAGGTTTACCTGATGATTCAGGAAGAAGAAGACCTGAAATTAAGGAGGGTTCTGAATTTGAATTAAAAGCTGATATGGTAATTAAAGCTTTGGGATTTGATCCTGAAGACCTACCGGTTCTTTTTGATAATAGAGAATTACAAGTTACTAAATGGGGAACTATTAAAACTGATTTTGACACGATGGAAACAAACCTTAAAGGAGTTTTTGCTGCAGGAGACATTGTAAGAGGAGCATCACTAGTTGTTTGGGCTATAAAAGATGGTAGAGATGCAGCTGCAGCTATTAAAGTTCATCTAGAAAAAATTGAAATTAATAAATCAAAAGTAGCTTAATGGAAATTTATAAAAAGAACTTTGAATTACTTTCTAAAAATCACGTCTATTCTAAAGAAATGGAACATGATGCTTGTGGTGTTGGTGTAATTGCCTCAACAGAAGGAAAAAAATCTAGAGCTATAGTAGAATATGGAATTGAAGCATTAAAAGCAGTTTGGCATAGAGGAGCAATTGATGCTGATGGAAAAACAGGAGATGGAGCAGGAATACACGTTGAAGTTCCTAAAGATTTTTTTATAGAAAAAATACAAGTAACCGGTCATGATTATGATAATTCTGACATATGTGTTGGAATGATTTTTTTACCAAGGAATGATTATTCTTCACAAGAAAGTTGTAAAACAATAGTTGAAAGTGAATTAACAAAAAATAATTTCAGTATATATGGTTGGAGACAAGTTCCTGTAAACCCTAAAGTTTTGGGTGAAAAGGCTCTTCAAACTATGCCAGAAATAATCCAAGTTTTATTCAAATCTAATGATCCAAATTTATTAGATAAAGATTTAGAGAGAAAAATTTATGAGACTAGAAAAAGAATTGAAAACAAGGTCTTCAATGCTTCACTAAATAATTTTTATATTTGTTCGATGAGCTCAAAATCTATAATATATAAGGGTCTATATTTAGCTGAGGCTATATCGGATTTTTACCTTGATTTGCGCGATAAAAGATTTGTTTCAAGATATGCAATTTTTCATCAAAGATTTTCAACCAACACTGCGCCGAGTTGGAGTTTAGCGCAACCTTTTAGAGCGGTTGCTCATAATGGAGAAATAAATACTTATAAAGGAAATAAAAATTGGATGAAAGTTCATGAGCAAGAAATGAGCAGTCCCCTTTTTGATAATGTAGAAAATTTAAAACCTGTAATCCAAAAAGGAGTTTCTGACTCTGCTGCTTTAGATAATGTATTTGAATTGTTGAACAAATCAGGGCAATCAGCGCCATTAGCTAAATTGATGTTAATTCCTGATGCATGGTCAAAAAAAAATAAGACTTTACCTAAAAGTCATCAGCAATTATTCAATTTTCTAAATAGCACTATGGAACCTTGGGATGGACCAGCTGCTATTGCAGCTACAGACAACGAATGGGTAATAGCTGCCAATGACAGAAATGGACTTAGACCTCTTAGATATGCAATTACAAAAGATAAGATGCTTTTTGCTGGATCTGAAACAGGCATGATTGAATTGAATGAAAAAAAAATTCTTTCAAAAGGTAGATTAGGGCCAGGTGAGATTATTGGTGTAAGAATTGAAAAGGGAAAAGTTTTTTCAAATATTCAAATAAAGGACTACTTAGCAAAAGAATTTAAACACTTTAATTCTCAAATTGTAGATTTAGATGAAAAATTATCAATCTCAAATGAAAAACATACTTTCGATGGAGAGAATTTAAGAAGAAGACAATATACTTTTGGGATAAGTTTAGAGGATTTGGAGCTAATTTTACACCCGATGGCCGAGGATGCTAAAGAGGCAACAGGCTCGATGGGTGATGATACTCCTCTAGCTGTCCTCTCTGATAGGTATAGACCTCTTTATCATTTCTTTAGACAAAATTTTAGTCAAGTAACAAATCCTCCCATAGACTCACTGAGAGAGAATAAAGTAATGAGCTTAAAAACAAGATTTGGGAATTTAGGAAATATTCTTGATTTTGATACACTCACTAAAGAAAATATTTATGTTTTAAACAGTCCGATTTTATCTAATTCTCAATTTAATAAATTCATTAATTTTTTTGGGAAAAATTCAGTTGCGATTAATTGTACATTTTCCCAAAACGATAACTTATCAGCAGCAATAGCAAGAATCCAAAAAGAGGCTGAGATTGCAGTAAGACAAGGAGTAACGCAATTAGTTTTAAGTGATAAAGATCTCTCATCAAAAAATATGCCTATACCGATGTTATTATGTGTTGGAGCTATAAATTCATTTTTAATAGAAAAAAAATTAAGAGGGTATGTATCTATCAACGTTCAATCTGGAGAAGCTTTAGACACACATTCATTCGCAACATTATTAGGTGTAGGTGCAACCACTGTTAATCCTTATCTAGCTTTTGATAGCTTATATCAAAGGTATACAAAAAAACTTTTTGGACAATTTAGTTTTGATGACTGTGTGCAAAGATATATAAAATCAGTGAATGCTGGCTTGTTGAAAATAATGTCTAAGATGGGAATTTCTGTTTTAAGCTCATATAGAGGTGGATGCAACTTTGAAACTGTTGGACTAAGTAGAACAGTTGTGAATGATTACTTTCCAGGAGTGACATCAAAAATCTCAGGCATTGGATTAGTTGGTATTGAAAAAAAAATAAGAGAAATTCATAAGGAAGCATTTGAAAGCACTGAAACTGTTTTACCTATTGGAGGTATATATAGATATAGAAAGAATGGAGAAACTCATCAATATCAAGGTCGACTTATTCATCTTTTGCAAAGTGCAGTAGGTTCAAATTCATACGATGCGTATAAAAAATATGCAGAAGGAATATATAATTTACCACCAATTAATTTAAGAGATTTAATTGATTTTAGAAAAAAGAAATTAGGTCCATCAATTAATATTTCTGAAGTTGAACCAATAGAGAATGTATTAAAAAGGTTTGGTAGTGGAAGCATGTCACACGGGGCTTTATCTAAAGAAGCACACGAAACTCTTGCAATTGGTATGAATAGAATAAAAGGTGCATCTTGCAGTGGTGAAGGTGGCGAAGATGAAAAAAGATTTAAAAAACTGGATAGTGGAGATAGTGCGAATTCTAGAGTAAAACAAATTGCTTCTGCAAGATTTGGAGTAACTGTAAATTATTTAAATAACTGCAATGAAATAGAGATAAAAATTGCTCAAGGCGCGAAGCCTGGTGAAGGTGGTCAATTACCAGGTTTTAAGGTAACTAATGAGATTGCAAAACTTAGACACTCAACACCAGGTGTAACCCTTATTTCACCACCACCTCATCATGACATTTATTCGATAGAGGACCTAGCTCAACTTATTTATGATTTAAAACAGATTAATCCTAAAGCCAGAGTAGGTGTTAAATTGGTTGCATCATCTGGCATAGGAACAATTGCTGCTGGTGTTGCTAAAGCAAAAGCTGACATTATTTTAATTTCTGGACATAATGGCGGAACGGGAGCCACTCCTCAAACAAGTGTAAAATATGTGGGGATACCGTGGGAAATGGGCCTTACTGAAGCGAACCAAGTTCTTACACTTAATAATCTAAGACATAAAATTACATTGAGAACAGATGGCGGAATTAAAACAGGAAGAGATGTTGTTATAGCAGCGATGATGGGTGCAGAAGAATACGGAGTTGCAACTACAGCCTTAGTTGCAATGGGTTGCATTATGGTCAGACAATGTCATTCAAATACTTGTCCAGTCGGAGTTTGTACTCAAGATGATAAATTAAGAGAAAAGTTTACTGGAACCCCAGATAAAGTGGTAAATCTATTCACTTTTATTGCGCAAGAGGTCAGAGAAATACTTGCCTCGTTAGGATTTAAGTCATTAAATGAAATAATTGGAAGAACAGATCTTCTAATGCAAGTTAATAAAGGTTCTCCTAATTTGGATGATCTTGATTTAAATCCTTTATTTGTACAAGCTGACCCAGGTAATAATAAAAGATATTGTGAAGAACCTTCTATTAATGAAGTACCAGATACCTTGGATCAAGAAATCTGGCCAGAAATTGAGAATGCATTGGATGGATTAAAATCAATTGATAAAGAATTTGCTATCAAAAATACAAATAGAGCTGTTGGTACTAGAATTTCTCACCATTTATACAAGAAATATGGTTACGAAAAATTAAAAGATGATTTTTTAACTTTGAACTTTATAGGTTCTGCAGGACAATCTTTTGGAGCTTTTGCCTCGAAAGGATTGAAATTAAATTTAAAAGGCGATGCTAATGATTATGTAGGCAAAGGATTGTCTGGTGGAAAAATTTCAATCAAACTTTCACATGAAAGTAATTTAATCTCAAATGAAAATACCATTATTGGAAATACAGTTCTTTATGGCGCAACCTCAGGCAAATTATTTGCTGCTGGCCAAGCTGGGGATCGATTTGCTGTCAGAAATTCAGGAGCAATTTCAGTAATAGAAGGATGTGACTCTAATGGATGTGAGTATATGACCGGAGGAACAGTTGTGATCCTTGGAAACGTTGGAGATAATTTTGCTGCAGGTATGACAGGCGGAATGGCATTTATTTATGATAAATCTTTACAATTTGAAAAAAAAATAAATCCAAACTCAGTTGTTTGGCAAAACATTGAAACTGAATACTGGAAAAAATTTTTAAAAGACTTGGTTTATGAGCATTACTTTGAAACACAATCAACAATATCAAAAAAAATAATTTCTAATTTTGATGAGGAAATAAAAAATTTTGTTCAAGTGTGTCCAAAAGAAATGTTAGACAAGCTTAAAAATCCAATCACTTATAATTCAAAAACAAAAGAAGCTATTTAATCATAATAATCAGTTCTTTTTTAATTAATTTTAGCCATTTTGGTGAAGAAAGGCTATGATTACCATTTTTAACAAGGACTAATCTTTTTTTTGCACCTTTAAAAATTTTTAAAGTTTTTTTTGAATATGAGACTGGAACAGCCTCATCTTTTTCACCATGTATCATTGTGACATTTATCCTTGATTCGATTTTTTTATTTAATACTTTATTTTTTCTTCCATCTTTTATTAGTTGAAGAGTTATTGGATATACATAATCTCCATGTTTTAAATTATAAATATTCTTTTTAATTAATTCTGTTCGCATTTTTTTTGAAAATTTTTTCCACATTAGATTTTCTAAAAAGTCTGGAGCAGAACCAATCCCCAAAAACCCAACAATTTGACTTTTGAAATATTTAAATAAGTTTAGACTTATCCATGAACCCATACTTGAACCTACAAGTATGAAGTTATTTTTTTTGACTATTTTTGAGATTAATACTTTTGTATCCCTCGTCCATTTTGAAATATTACCGTCAACAAATTTACCTGAAGATTTACCATGGCCTGAATATTCGAGAGCTAAAAAACTAAGTTTATTCTTTTTGGCAAAATTTAGGAGGCTTTTAGGTTTTTTGCCCTCCAAATCCGACATAAAACCATGTAAAAAAACAATATAAGCACTATTTTTTTGGACAAAATTTAAATATCTTATTTTTTTTGTGCTAGAGAATTTTAAATATTTGAATTTTTTCATAAAAGTTTATTAGTTTTATCTATTATTATATAATCTAATCTGATGTCGTCTAATATTAAAGTTTTACAAGTTATCCCTAAATTAGGTTTTGGAGGAGCTGAAACTGGATGTTATGACATCGCTCATTATTTACCAGAAAATGATTGTCAATCTTATATAGTCACTAGTGGTGGGGAGCTGATAAAATTTGTTGATAAGAAAAAAGTAAAGTTAATAAGATTACCAGTACACAGTAAAAATCCTCTTTTGATATTTGTTAATGCAATAATTTTAATTGGAATAATATTATTTTATAACATTTCTATAGTTCACGCGCGAAGTAGAGCTCCGGCTTGGTCGTGCTTGCTTGCTACAAAGTTAACTGGAAGAAAGTTTGTTACAACATTTCATGGGACTTACAACTTTATTGGTAAATTAAAAAAGTTCTATAATTCTGTCATGGTAAGATCTGATTTAATAATAGCTGGATCTAATTTTATTTTTTCACACATCAAAGAAAATTATTCTGAATATCTAAAATCAAAAAAAAAATTTCTAGTAATTTTTAGAGGTATAAATGTTGATTACTATGACCAATCTACAATACTTGAAACTGATGAAAAAAAACTTCTTAAAAAATGGGAAATAACTAAAGAGAAAAAAATTATTTTAATGCCTGGAAGATTAACTCCGTGGAAAGGTCAAGAATTATTAATAGAGGCAATAAATTTAACTAAGATTGAATTAGGCTATGAGGCTTTCAATGTTGTAATTTTAGGAAGCGATCAAGGTAGAAAATTATATAGAAAAAAATTGATTAGAATGATTGAGCAATACAGATTAACTAATCAGATTAAACTAATAGATAATTGTAAGAACATGGCTTTAGCTTACAAGCTTTCAGATATAGTTATTTCAGCCTCAATAGAGCCCGAAGCTTTCGGTCGTGTTGCAGTTGAGACACAATCAATGGAGAAACTGATTATAGCAAGTAATATAGGTGGTTCAAATGAGACTATCATAAATGGTAAAACTGGTTTCCTATTCGAGTCCGGAGATCCAGTATCTTTAAGCAAACAAATTATAAGAGCCATTACAATGGACGATCATTCTTTAGGATTGATAGGAAAAGAGGGAAGAAAAAACATTATAAAAAAATTTAATGTTGAAAAAATGTGTTTTTCTACTTATTCAGAGTATAAAAGATTAATAAATTAAATGCCGAAAATTACACTACCTGATGGAAAAAATCTTAAATTTCCAAATGAAATTACAGGGTTAGAGATCGCTGAAAAGATAAGTAGATCTCTTTTAAAGCAAGCCTTGATAATGAGTGTTGATGGTGATTTAAAAGATTTATACTTTCCAATTAAAAAAGATTGTTCAGTAAAAATTTTTACAGCAAAAGACCCTGAAGGATTAGAGGTTATTAGACACGATGCTGCACACATTATGGCTATGGCTGTTCAAGAATTATATCCTGGAACGCAGGTGACCATTGGACCAGTAATTGAAAATGGATTTTATTATGATTTTGCCCGAAAAGAACCTTTCACTGAAGATGATTTAAAGAAAATAGAAAAAAGAATGTCAGAAATTATTGATAAAGATGTAAAAACAAGAAGAGAGGTTTGGGAAAGAGATAAAGCAATAAGTCATTTTAAAAAAATTGGTGAAAAATACAAAGCTGAAATAATAGAAAGTATTCCAGAAAATGAGGAATTAACTATCTATCATCATGGTGATACTTGGCACGATTTGTGCAGAGGTCCACACCTTTTATCCTCAGGAAAAATAGGCAAAGCATTTAAGCTCACAAAAGTTGCAGGGGCTTATTGGCGTGGTGATTCCAAAAACGAAATGTTACAAAGAATTTATGGAACTGGTTGGGCGTCTCAAAAAGATTTAGATGATTATTTAAAAAGAATTGAAGAGGCAGAGAAAAGAGATCACAGAAAACTTGGTAAAGAAATGGATCTATTCCATTTTAGAGAAGAAAGCCCAGGATCTGTTTTTTGGCACGAAAAAGGATGGGCTTTATTTCAAAAATTAATTAACTATATGAGAGCACGCCAAGATGCTGCAGGGTATCGAGAAGTAAATACTCCAGAGGTATTGGATAGATTGTTATGGGAAAAATCAGGACATTGGGAAAAATATGGAGAAAATATGTATACATCTGAAACGCCCGATGAAAAAGTTTTTGCGATTAAACCTATGAATTGTCCCGGCCATATTCAAGTTTTTAATCAAGGTTTAAAGAGTTATAGAGATTTGCCATTAAGAATAACAGAGTTTGGTAAAGTTCACCGTTATGAACCCTCAGGAGCTTTACACGGACTTTTAAGAGTAAGGGCATTCACTCAAGATGATGCACATATTTTTTGTTCCGAAGAGCAAATTACTAGCGAATGTTTAAATGTAACAAATTTAATTCTAGACATCTATAAAGATTTAGGTTTTGAAAAAGTAGTTTTAAAATATGCTGATAGACCAAAGGTAAGAGTGGGTGAAGATAAAGTTTGGGATAAAGCGGAAGCATCATTATTAGAAGCAGTCAAAGCTTCAAAGTTAGAATATAGTATTAACAAGGGTGAGGGAGCTTTTTATGGACCAAAAATAGAATTTGTTTTAAGAGATGCAATTGGAAGAGATTGGCAGTGTGGAACAGTACAAGTTGACTTAAACTTACCTAAAAGACTAGATGCCTCTTATGTTGCTAAAGATGGTACAAAAAAAGTTCCTGTGATGTTGCATAGAGCATTATTTGGATCACTTGAGAGATTTATTGGAATTTTGATTGAGAATTACGCAGGAAAATTTCCATTTTGGATATCACCACTTCAAACAGTTGTAATCCCAATCTCAGAAGATTTTGAAGACTATGCCAGTAAAGTTTCACAAAAAATTAAGGAAGCTGGAATGAGTTCTATGGTTGATTTAAAAAATCATAATTTGAATTATAAAATTAGAGAACATTCACTGGCAAAAGTCCCTCTTTTGTTAATTTGTGGTAAAAAAGAAGTTGACAGTAACTCTGTAACCATTAGAAGATTGGATTCTAATAAACAAGAAAATATGGAACTAAAACTATTTCTAAAAAAATTTTCTGCTTTAAACAAAGCACCTTTTAAAAATTAAGTGGCAGATTTTAAACAAAATTATTTTCAAAGAAGAACAAAAGATCGTGGTCCTCGATCTAATAATAGAATTTCATCACCTGAAGTTCAGGTTATTGCAAGCAATGGGGAAAATTTAGGTGTTATTAATACGAATGAGGCTATCTCTATGGCAAAAAATCAAGGCCTTGATTTAATAGAAATAGCGCCGAATGCTAATCCCCCGGTTTGTAAAATAATGGACATGGGAAAATTTAAGTATGATGCTCAAAAAAAAGCTAATCTTGCAAAAAAGAAACAAAAAATTATAGCTCTTAAAGAAATTAAGATGAGACCAGTTACAGAGACTCATGATTATGAGTTTAAAGTTAAAAATGCAAAGAAGTTTATTGCAAAAGGAGATAAAGTTAAATTTACAATTAGATTTAAAGGAAGAGAACTTCAACATTCTCATTTGGGGAATGAGCTCATGACAAAAATAAAAGAAGACATGAAAGATATAGGTAAAGTAGAGTTACATCCAAAATTTGATGGAAAACAAATGATTATGGTGATTCAGCCATTATAAATATATAGGTTGTAAATCTTTGGCATTCTTTGTATAACCTCGCACAATTATGCCAAAATTAAAAACAAAAAGCTCAGCAAAAAAAAGATTTAAAATCTCTGCAAGGGGGAAAGTAATAACTGCTCAAGCAGGTAAAAGACATGGTATGATAAAGAGAACAAATTCGCAAATACGAAAATTACGAGGCACGACTACCCTTTCAAAACAAGATGGAAAAATTGTAAAGTCTTATATGCCTTACAGCTTAAGAGGATAAAATGGCAAGAGTTAAAAGAGGTGTAACTAGTAGAGCAAAACACAAAAAGGTTTTAAAATCTGTTAAAGGTCAATGGGGCAGAAGAAAGAACACTATAAGAGTTGCAAGGCAAGCAATGGAGAAAGCCATGCAATACGCTTATAGAGATCGTAGAAATAAAAAAAGAGATTTTAAATCACTTTGGATACAAAGAATTAATGCAGGTGTAAGAGCTGAAGGATTAACTTATTCTAAGTTTATTTATGGATTAAATAAATGTGGAATAAAAATAGACAGAAAAATTCTAGCTGAGATAGCCTATGATAGCCCAGAAGCCTTTAAAACTATTGTTCAAAAAGCACAATCTGCTTTAAATTAATCTTCGCTATTGTTTTATTTTTCTGAAGAAATAATCTGTATAAATGTCAGATCTAAAAAAAATAAAAGATGAGTTTCTTCTAAAGCTCAATGAGAATTTAAATTTCAATGAAATTAATGAAATAAAATCAAAATTATTTGGAAAAAATGGTTTAATCTCTTCCCAATTCAAAAAAATAAGTTCAATTAACGAGGAAGAAAGAAAAAAATTTGCATCTGATTTAAATATTATTAAGGATGAACTTCTTGAACTAATAGACACAAAAATAAATAGAATTAAAAATTCAGAAATTAACGAAAAACTGGAGAAAGAAAAAATTGATGTAACTTTACCAGAAAGAAGTTTTGTGAGAGGAAAAATTCATCCTGTATCTCAAACGATTGATGAAATATCTTCTATTTTTTCAGAAATAGGCTTTAGTGTAGAGGAAGGGCCAGATGTTGAAAACGAATACAATAATTTTACAGCTCTTAATACTCCTGACAATCATCCAGCAAGAGATATGCATGATACATTTTACTTAGATAAAAAAAAAGAAAAATTATTACGAACACATACCTCGCCAGTTCAAATAAGAACTATGTTGAAAGATAAACCACCTTTTAAAATAATTGCACCTGGGAGAACTTACAGATCTGATAGTGATCAGACCCATTCACCTATGTTTCATCAGGTTGAGGGACTTCACATAGATAAAAACATTAATATGGGTCATTTAAAAGGATGTTTAAATTATTTTATTAAAGAATTTTTTGAAGTAAATAAAATAAAGATGAGATTTAGACCAAGTCATTTCCCTTTTACCGAGCCGTCTGCTGAAGTTGATATAGGATACGAAATGAAAGATGGAAAGATTGTCATTGGAGAGGGGAATCAATGGCTTGAAATTTTAGGATGTGGAATGGTTCATCCAAATGTTTTAAAAAATGTGAAAGTTGATCCATCAAAATTTCAGGGATATGCATTTGGTATAGGGATCGACAGATTAGCTATGCTTAAATACGGTATTCATGACTTAAGAGCATTTTTTGATTGCGATTTTAGATGGTTAAATCATTTTGGATTTGACCCTTTAGATGTTCCAACAAACTATAGAGGTCTTAGTAGATGAAAATCACATTTGATTGGCTTCAGGATCATTTAAAGACTAACTTTAAAGAAAAAAATCTTTTAGAACAACTTACCAACATAGGCCTGGAAGTAGAAAGTGTTGAAAGTCTTTTTGCTGAAAATGAATTATTTAAGATAGCAAAAATTGTTAAAACTGAAAAACATCCAAATGCAGATCGGCTCAAGGTCTGTGATGTTAATGTTGGAGAGAGAGAACTTAAAAAAGTTGTTTGTGGAGCCTCAAATGCAAAAGAAGGATTAATAACCATATATGCACCTCCGGGTGCAACTATTCCTAAAACTAAAACAAAATTAGTAACAGCTAAAATCAGAGGTGTTACTTCTCATGGTATGCTCTGTTCAGAGTCTGAGTTAAATTTGTCTGATGAAGGTGATGGAATAACTGAATTATCATCTAAATATGAAAAAAAAATTGGTAAGAGTTTTTTTTCAAAATCAAAATCTAACCTTATCGATTTATCAATAACACCTAATAGGCCAGACTGTCTTGGTATAAGAGGTATAGCCAGAGATCTCGCTGCATCGGGTTTTGGAAAATTATTGGAACTAAAAGAAAAAAAAATTCAATCAAAAATAAAACAAACATTAAAAGTTAAAATCAATAAAGAAAAAAATCAAGGATGTAGCACTTTTGGAAGCTGTTTAATTACTAATGTAAAAAATACAGAAAGTCCCAAATGGTTAAAGAATAAATTGATTTCAGTTGGTCAAAAACCAATTTCTGCAATAGTTGATATTACAAATTACGTGATGCTTGATATAAATCGTCCACTTCATGCATATGATGCAGACAAAATTGAGAAAGGTATAATCGTTCGAAACTCTAATTCTGGCGAGGAATTCATAGCCCTAGATAATAAAAATTATAAATTAGAAAAGGGAATGTGTGTCATAAGTGATTACAAAGGAGTCCTAGGACTAGGTGGAATTATTGGAGGAACTAGATCCGGAACAGAATTAAATACCAAAAATATTCTTTTAGAGTCAGCTTATTTTGAACCATCATCAGTTAGAAATACTGCGAAAAAATTGAACCTTGATACTGACGCAAAGTTTAGATTTGAAAGAGGAATTGATCCATTATCAATTGAAGATGGCTTACATAAAGCTGCTTTATTGATCAAAGAAATTTGTGGAGGTGAAATTAGTAAAATAGATATTCAAAAAGTTGGAACCCATAAAATAAAAGTTATTAAATTTGATACCAATTTATTCGAGAGCATATCTGGATACAAAATTTCTGTGAGTGAAATGATCAAAATTTTGGAAAATCTAGGTTTTAAATGTAAAAAAGAAAAAAAATATTTAAAGTTAACGGTTCCAACTTGGAGACCCGATATTTCACAAGAAATAGATATTGTTGAAGAATTAGTAAGAATAAGTGGTTATGATAAAATAAAAATCACTAATCCAATTAAAGAAAGAAATAAATCTACTTTAAATAAATCTCAAAAGTTATTTCATTTTTTACAGAGAGCTGTTGCATCGAAAGGTTATTTAGAAGCAATTACGTGGTCTTTCACCGATGCAAATTACAATATGCACTTTCAAGGTGAAAACAAAAATATTGAAATAATAAATCCAATAAGTTCAGATTTAGGAGTTTTAAGGAACTCGATATTTTCAAATTTAATTATGCATATGAGTAAAAATTTAGACAGAGGTTTTAAAGATTTATCAATTTTTGAAATTGGCCCTGTTTTTACTGGTAAGAACCCGGGAGAACAAAATACAGTAGTTTGTGGTTTGTCCTCTGGTAAAAAATCTAGGTTGTCTTGGATTGAAAAAGAGAGAGAGGTAGACGTTTTTGATATAAAAAGAGATGTAGTTCAAACTTTAGTTGAAGCAGGCTATAATTATGATGAATTTTTCGTAGATAATGATACACCTAATTATTACCATCCAGGAAAATCAGGAAGACTATTTTTAAATAAGAATGAAAGTCAAGCAGCAGCTTTCTTTGGTGAAATTCATCCAAACATATTAAAAAAGATTGATATTAAAACAGAATCTTTATTAGGATTTGAGATTTTTTTGGATAATTTAAAAATATCTAATAAAAATCTCAAAAATCAAAAAATTAAATTTAATGTTTCTGATTTTCAGAAGTCAGAGAGAGATTTTGCTTTCACTGTAAATAAGGATGTTAAGGCACAAGATTTAGTAAATGCTATTTCAAGCACTAATAAAAATTTAATTAGCAACATAAAAGTTTTTGATGTTTATGAAGGTCAAAACATTCCTGAAAATCAAAAATCAATAGCAATAAGCGTAACAATACAATCAAATGAAAAAACTTTAAATGAAAATGATTTAGAAAATATTAATAATTTGATTATTAAAGCAGTTGAAAATAAAACTGGTGCTAAAATAAGATCCTAAAAAGAAATGAGCGCTATTGAAAATATAAGAAATTTCGCAATTATAGCTCACATTGACCATGGAAAATCTACGATAGCTGATCGTATAATACATAAATGTGGGGGATTAAGTGATAGAGAAATGAAAGCACAGGTTCTTGACTCAATGGATATTGAAAGAGAAAGAGGTATTACAATTAAAGCTCAAACTGTTAAATTAACTTACAAGTCAAAATCTGGTAAAGAATATACATTAAATATCATAGATACTCCTGGGCATGTAGATTTTAGTTATGAGGTAAGTAGATCGTTATATGCATGTGAAGGCTCAATTCTAATTGTTGATAGCACCCAAGGAGTTGAAGCACAAACTTTGGCAAATGTTTATCAGGCTTTAGATTCTAATCACGAGGTCATACCTGTTCTAAATAAAATTGACTTACCAGCATCAGATTTAGAGAAATCAAATAAACAAATTGAGGATGTAATAGGTATTGATACAATAAATTCTATTCCTTGCTCTGGTAAGACTGGTGAAGGAGTTGATGAAATATTAGAAAAAATTATTGAAATACTGCCAAGTCCCAAAGGAGAAATAGATAAAAAGCTTAAATGTTTGCTAGTTGATAGTTGGTATGACACATATTTAGGAGTTGTAATACTGGTAAGAATTATTGATGGAAAACTTAAAAAGAATATGAAAATAAAGATGATGTCAAATGACAAAGAGTATTTTGTTGAAAAGGTTGGAGTGTTTACACCAAAACCAGAAGATGTAGAATATCTTAACGCAGGAGAAATTGGTTTCATTACAACTGGAATCAAAGAACTTTCAGACACTAAAGTTGGAGATACAATTTGTGATGCATCTGATCCATTAAATAACGCACTACCAGGATTTAAACCAAGTAAACCAGTCGTATTTTGTGGCCTCTTCCCTGTTGATAGCTCAGAATACCAAAAATTAAAAGATGGATTAGCAAAATTAAAATTAAATGATGCTAGTTTTACTTACGAGGCTGAGACCTCATCCGCATTAGGATTAGGTTTTAGATGTGGATTTTTGGGTTTGTTACATTTAGAAATAGTAACAGAGAGATTAGAAAGGGAATTTGATATAAATTTATTAACTACTACACCGGGTGTCGTTTATAAAGTTCACCTGAATAATGGAGAAATTAAAAATTTACAAAACCCATCAAACCTGCCAGATCCAACCTCCATTAAATTAATTGAAGAACCTTGGATAAAAGCAACAATTATTACTCCAGATCAGTATTTAGGCTCTATAATGAAACTATGTCAAAACAAAAGAGGTGTGCAAACAAATTTAAGTTATTCAGGTAGCAGGGCTGTAATAAATTACGAAATTCCACTTAATGAAGTGATTTTTGATTTTAATGATAGACTAAAATCGATGACGAGTGGATATGCAAGTTTTGATTATGAAATTATTGGTCATAAAGAAGGTGACCTTGTAAAGATGGGAATTCTTGTAAATTCAGAGCCAGTAGATGCGCTAGCAATGATGGTTCATAAAGATTTTGCACAATCTATTGGTAGAGAAGTTTGTGAGAAATTAAAAGATCTTATACCTAGACATAATTTTATGATACCTGTCCAAGCTGCTATAGGGGGAAAGATTATTGCAAGAGAGACTATTAAAGGTTTTAAAAAAGATGTTCTAACAAAAATCCATGGTGGTGGAGCCAGGGATAGGAAACGAAAATTACTAGATAAACAAAAAAAAGGTAAAGCAAAATCAAAGCAATTTGGTAATGTAGAAATACCTCAAGAGGCATTCATTGGCGTATTGAAAATAAACAAAGAATAACTAGGATAATTCAAATATGTATAGAAAAATTATTCTGATTTCTATTTTCTTATTATTTGCATGGGTATGGAAAGATTATAAAAAAATAGATACTTCGTTTGTAAATCAAAGTAGCATAACTTACAGCTATGACAATCTAAATAGTAATATTATAAAAAAAATACACAACTATATTAATCTTAAATATGAAAAATTTCTTTACGATAAATACGAAAAACATAAAAATTATTGGAACATAGAGGATAAATCAAAAAGAACCTCTTTGGATAAGTACAAATTAATTGAGGCTGAAAATAATTATACTGAAACAAAATTTCCTATTTCTAACACCGGGGTAAATTGGTTAAGAAGTCATGGAAATAATTCATCAAATAGATTTTCCTCACTTACTAAAATAAATAAAGAAAACGCAAAAAACTTGGAAGTCGCGTGGACTTTTGAACACGAAGGATTTGCTGATGACATTCAAGCCAATCCTATTGTGGTGGAAGGGATTATTTATACACCTATTGCTGGAGGTTATATCGCTGCAATAAATGGTGAGAATGGAAAAATAATATGGAAGTCTGATCAATATGGTTATTTCGTAGCTAGAAGAGGTTTATTGTATCATAGAGATGAAGGTCAAAAATCAAAATTGTATTTTTCTAACAGAGAGAGACTAGTGTGTATTTTTTCAACAAACGGAAAACCTTGCAATGATTTTGGAAAAAAGGGACAAGTAAAGTCTGGACTTAATGTCATGACCCCTGTCATTTATAAAGACAATATTATAATTGTTACCTGGGACCATGCAGTTGAGGTATATGATAAAAATAATGGAGAAGTAAAATGGAAATTAAAATACAAAAAAGATATTGATAAAAGAATTGGAGGAAAAAAATTTATTAATGATGGCTATAATCCTTGGGGTGGTATATCGATTGATAACAAGCGTGGTTTGTTATATTTAACTACAGGAAATCCTCACTCTTATTTTGATGGAACTTTGAGACCAGGAAATAACCCTTATTCGGATAGTATAATAGCAATAGATTTAATAAAAAAAAAGGTTCTTTGGTCTTTTCAGGAGACTTCTCATGACATATGGAATTCAGATTTACCAGCTCCTCCAATACTGACCTCATTGAAAAAAAATGATAATTTAATAGATGTTGTTTTAACTCCTACCAAAAGGGCGAACACTATTATTTTAGATAGAATAACAGGAAAACCTATATTTGAATTTAGGTTAAGAAAAGTCCCTACATCAAAAATAAAAGGTGAAAAAACGAGCTCTTATCAACCTGATCTTATACTGCCCGAGCCTTTTGGTTATAATGAGTTTTTTAAAACTGATTTTTGGTCATATGATAACGATAAATTAAAAGATATTTATTCAAAATTTGGAAACCATAAGATTGGATTTTATAATACTTACGAATTAAATAAAAAAAACTTACAATATAACTTTAACGGAGGTGCAGAATGGATGGGAGCCTCTGTTGATCATACTAAACAAGTTATGTATGTAACTAGTAATAATATTCCATGGCAAACTAGTCTCGAGCAAATTGAGGATGAAAATACAGAAATTCCTTCTTACATAAGTAGTTTTGAAAGAGCTCTTGACGATTTAGGTTTTCCTATTGTTAAACCTCCCTGGGGCACTCTTACAGCGCTCAATTTAAATACAGGAAAAATAATATGGCAGATTCCATTTGGTGAATATGAATATTTATCAAAAAGAGGTATTGAAATTACAGGAACAGAAAATTTCGGGGGTGTGACAGGTACAGAAGGTGGCATACTCATTGCAACAGGCACATTAGATAAAAAACTTTATGTCTTTAATTCAAATGATGGCTCCGAACTGTATTCTTATGAATTACCTTTTATTGGTTCGGCACCTCCAACAACATATATCGCTAATGGTAAACAATATATTATTACTCATGCTACTGGCGGAAGAACATTAATGCAAGGATATCCTGATCTTGTAGATAAAGGAAACGCGATAGTTGCTTTTGCTTTAAAATAAATAAATAAAGAATATAAATAAAGTGCAAGAGTATTAAATTTTATAAATAAATGAAATTAAAAAAATTTTTTCAAAGCCTGTTTAAAAAATTTTTCCAAAGATTATTTGAAATTTTATATGGACATATAAAACTCAATAAAACTAAATCTTTTAAATACAAAAAATTTAAAATAGAGAGCATATACTATAAAAATAGATATCATCTAAATGAGGTGTTATATAGCGTGCCAAATGCAAGAATTTATACTGATCTTGTTGAGCATGTTGCGATTATTCAAGATAATGAATTGGTGCAAAATGTTTCCTTTCAACAAGTGAATAGTATCCTTAGAGATGAGTCTTATAATAAAGTTCTATCTAATGGCACACCTAGACTTTTAAAAAAATTTAATGGAAACATTTTATCACTTGTACAAGGAGCGAGCGGAAATAATTATTTCCATTTTCTATTTGATGTAGTAACAAAAATAGTCCTAGCAAATACTTTAATTTCAAATAATGAAATTGACTATTTTTACCTTCCGGGTAAAAAAAAGTGGCAGACAGATATATTGTCTGAGCTAAATATTGATAAAAAAAAAATTATTGATAGCAACAAATATAGACATATAAAAGCAAGAAATGTTTTAGCTTTGGAGCATCCTTGGTATAAAAAGGGTTTAATACAAGAAGGAGTTAATAACATACCAGAATGGATAGTTTTATATCTCCGTGAGAGATTTATTGATAAATGCAAAAAATTTGAGAATTGCGAATATATCTTCATAGATAGATCAGACTCTGTTTTTAATCGTTGCAAATTGATAAATAATAAAGAAATTATCGACTTACTCGAAAACAAAGGATTTAAAAGTTATAGAGTTAGTGAACTTAGTTTTTTTGAGCAAATTTACCTATTTAATAAGGCAAAAGTTATAATTGGACCTCATGGAGCAGCTTTTTCAAACTTAATCTTCTCAAATAAAAAATTGAAACTCTTTGAAATAATTCCCTCTGATCATTTAAGCTTCAAATGCAAAAGATTCTCACAAATTTTAGGATTTGAATATAATAGAATTAATCTAGATAGAATTAAACATGAAAGTGGAGATATGCTTTTAGACCAAAAAACATTAGCGAAAATTTTAAATTCAGTTTGATGATTTCGAAATATAATCGATAACTTCTTTGTAGCTCATAATCCTCATATATTCTTTATGATTCTCGTAGAAATCTTTAAAGTTCAATTTTTTACAATCTAAAATATCAATATTTTTTAAAGGTTTCTTGTTTATAATTTTTTGTACAACTGAAACTCCATGATCAATTTTACATGTCACAATATCACAATCATTTTTAATTCGATACCTTACAATTGATTTCCAAACATCTCCATTCCAAATTATTTTATATCTTGGTACTGCCTGCTGATGAATATTAGCTGGCAAAGAATCATGTAATAGAATAATTCCATTTTCTTTTAAACAGTTTAGAGAATTTTCCAAATCATTACAGACCTGATCGTACTCGTGTAGTCCATCTATAAATATACAATCAAATTTTCTATTATTTTGCGAGAAAAAAAAATTGCTTGTTCCTCTAAAATTGCCCCCAGAATATGGATCAACTCCAATTTTATCATTAACAGTGATATTATTAAAGGAATGATCATCATCACAACCTATTTCTAGATAAGAGCTAAAATTTCTTATTTTTATTATTTCTTTTATTAGATCCCATCTATTAATATTTTGTGGGAAATCAAAATTAATTTCTTTATTAAATTTTTCCTTAAACAAAGAATAATATAATTTGTTAATTCTAAATTTAAATTTATTTATCTTTTCCAATTTAAATTATCCATTTTTTTAAAAGTGTTTGATTATTGTAGATGTAATTTGGAAAAGAATTGTCTATTTTAACTTTTTCATATTTCCAACCTCTTTGAAAAAGATCATTTTTTTTATCAATGTTTTTTTTTATTATAGATACGTCAGAAAATTCCGCACCAGAATATTCTGTATGAGCAAATGTTTTTAATTTTATTGATATTTCCTCTGGTGATAAAAGTGTATTAAAATGCCAGCCACCGTTTTCAAATAGTTGAATACTTTTATTTTTATTAAATTTCCAAAAAGGTTCTTTCAAATTTTTAGACACTATTTTTTGTCTCAAATAATCGATAGATTTTAAATCTTTTAATTTAGATATTCTTGTTCCTTCCCAAGGGGTTTCATATTTGTTAAACATATTTATTTTGTAGCAAAAACATTTCTGCATAAAAATCCCATATTTTTGATTTAAATTTAAACCCTTGATTAGTTCTGGATTGGGGATCTCATCAGGATCAGAAAACATTACATAATCTTCGTCAGAAGCTTTTTTTAATCCATTTAATATATATTCTCTTTGTTCAGCTTGATTCTGCCACGCTGAAGAGTTGGCTTTAAAAGGTCTTTCCATAACCAAGTAGATTAACTTATTTTTAAATTTAGAATTTTTAAGACTAAAGTTTAATTTTTTCTTGTTACCGTGATGGTCATAAATAGATTCACATACTAAAAAAAAATCAACTACGTCGTTAAGAATTTCAAATCGTAAATTTGTAATAAAATTTTCTCTGAAAAATGTGATAGTATCAAATATTCTCATTTTAAAAAACAAATATACAAATTAAGAATTATAATTTTTTTAATTTAACGAATTTTTCGAATATTTTGCAAATATAATTTAATTCATTCTTTTTTAATCCCTGATGGCACCCTAGTAAAATACCATTTTTCATTACATCATTTGCTATTTCATCTGAATTTTTATGTTTTTTAAATTTTAATGATTTCATTATTGGTTGTTTTAAAATATTACCAGTAAATATAGTTCTAGTTTGAATATTGTTTTTTTCAAAAAATATTTGTAGCTCTCTTCTAGTAAATTTTTTATTTTTTTTTATGACCAATGGGAAAGCTAGCCAAGGTGTTTGAACATTTTGGTGCATTTCGGGTAATTTAAAAAGATTATTATATTTATAAAAAAATTTTTTTAAGAAAATAAAATTATATCGCCTTAACCTAATATTTTGCTTTAGCTTTTTTATTTGTTCAATTGCAAATGCAGCTGAAATCTCTGAAGGCAAAAAATTATAACCTAATTTAGAAAAAATATATTTTTTGTCATATTCTATTCCACTTATTTTAACATCAAATCTATCTTCTATTTCCTCTGACTCATCAAAAGTTGCTGAAGATCTTCCCCATCCTCTTAAAAGTTTTGCCCGCTCATAAAGTTCAAAATTATTAAAACACGCAATTCCACCAAAGCCAGCGCCATTTATTATATGCGAAGCGTAAAAACTATTTGTTGTAATATCTGAATATTTTCCTAAATTTTTTTGATTAACTGAATATCCAATTGTATCAGCAGAATCTTCTATGACTTTTAAGTTGTATTTTTTTGCTATTTTATAAATATCTTCCCAAAGAGGAATATTTCCAAGTAGGTTTGGTATCATTATAGCCACAGTTTTTTTATTTATACATTTTTCTATTTGTTTAGTATCAGCTACAAATTTATTTTCTAAAACTCCTATAAAATACGGAATTAACCCTAACTGGTAAATTGGAGCAACTGTAGTAGAGAAAGTTAAATTTGGAGTTATAACTTCACTTCCTTTTTTAAAATTAAATGATGCAAGCGAAAGAAGGTTTGCTGATGAACCTGAATTGACCATTAATCCAAATTTTTTTCCAAATATTTTTGCAACCCTTCTTTCTAAAATTTTGACGTGCGGGCCATCGATTAAATTTAAACTATTATTCTTTAATACACTTATTACTGCATTTATTTCTTTTTTATCATAAACAGCCTTACCGTAATAAATTTTTTTCATAAGCTTTAATTATATATATTTCATTTAATTACAACATTAAGATTGTCCTATGATAAAATTTATCAAGTCATTAAATTTGCTATGTCTAGGTTTCCAAAAAGGAAGGTTTTTAAATTTATATATTTTGATATTATTTTTTTTTTCTTTTCCCCAGTAAATACTAATTTTAAATTTTTTATCTTCTTTTAATTTTGAAATAATCTTTTTAATCAAAAAATTATTTTTGTTAGTGATGTTATAGCTACCTTGATTTATATTTTTAAATAAAATTACTTCTATAGCTGAGACGATATCTTTAATATTTATTAAATTTATTGATAGATTTTTTGATATTATTTTAATTTTATTTCTTTTAGAGAAATTATTTTTTAAAATATTAGACAATTTTACTCTATTGTCATTTGGGCCAAAAGTATCGGAAATATAAAGATTGAAATATTTTATATCTTTATTATTTTTTTGATAAAATCTTAAAATATTTAAAAAAGCATTTTTTGATGCAGAATAAAGATTGAATGGATCATATTTTGTAGAGTTGAAATTTTGCCAGACTGTACAAAAATTAACGAACTTTTTAACATTCATGGTTTTTAGATTTTCTAAAATGACTGTTCCAAACTCTAAATTTGCACTCATAATTTTTGCCACGTCGTTGAAATGATGACTTTTAATATAATGCGTTGCGCAATGTATAATTGTATCAACTTTAATTTTTCTTAATTTTAAATTTAAGTCTTCATGATTTTTGAAATGAATATATTTTAAATTTTTATGTTTAGATGTTATATTTTTTCTAGACGTTGCATAAACAGTGTTAGAAATAATTAATTTTTTAAGAATATTATAACCAACAAAACCACTTGATCCTGTGATTAAAATTTTTGCCATAAATATAAAGTAAATATTAAACTTTAATGTATAATGCAATAAATGAAAAATCTAAATCAAAATAAGAATTTAACAATAATAATTGTTCTTTTTAAAGAGCCTTTTGAACTTATTTCAAAAACTCTTGACCAAATTCAAAATTATAAAATTGTGATAGTGGATAATGCAAACGATATTGAACTCCAAAAAAAAATATTATCCTCTTATAAGATAGATAAGTACTTACTCAATAAAGAAAATAATGGATTTTCTGCAGGGTATAATCAGGGAATAAAGCAAAGTCAAACTAAGTACACATTAGTTCTAGGCCCAGACTGTATAATCAAAACTGAAGATATAAATATCCTGATTGATAAATTTTCATTTTATAAAAACTTAACTATCGTAACTCCAACGTCTTACGATAATGAAAATAATCTTTCATATAGCGGTGGCCCCTTACCAGAAAAATCTGATAAAAATATCATATTAAATCTTGAAGGAGATGTCTGTGTTGATAGTGCTTTAGGAGCATGCATGTTATTCAAAACTGAAGATTTTGAAAAAAAAATAATATTTTTTGATGAAAATTTCTTTCTTTATTTCTCTGATGATGATTTATGTAGAAGAATTAAAAACTTAAAAAAATCTATTGTTCAAGTCTATGAGGCTAAATGCATCCATCAACATGGAATAATAAAAGTAAAAAATAGATATCAAAAAATTTTTATTCGAGAATACAATTTTACGCATGATAAATTTTATTATTTTTATAAAATGAACGAACATTTATCTATAATTAATTCTTTTAAAAAAAAATTACCAAAATATTTGGCAAAATTAGTATTAAAAATAATTGTTTTAAAATTTCACGATGCTGTAAGGTTATTTTCGAGAATATATGCGTATTATAAATTTAAAATTAAGTATTCCAAATAAAGGAGAGGTGGCCGAGTGGTTGAAGGCGCACGCTTGGAAAGCGTGTAAAGGGGAAACCCTTTCATGGGTTCGAATCCCATTCTCTCCGCCATTAAATAACCATCTAAATTCAATATAAATTTACTTAAAAATAATAATATCCCTACTAAATAAAAAAGATTTTTACACAAAAAATGATATAATTAATTTTTTCCTAAATATAAATATGACTAATAAAAATAAATATCAAGCAGACTCCATAAAGGTACTTAAAGGTCTTGAAGCAGTAAGAAAAAGGCCAGGAATGTATATTGGTGATACTGACGATGGAACTGGACTGCATCATATGGTTTATGAAGTAGTAGATAATTCTATTGACGAAGCTTTAGCAGGATATTGTAAAAACATTTTTGTAACAATTAATAGCGATAATACAGTTACAGTTAGAGATGATGGTAGAGGTATTCCAGTTGACATTCATAAAGGAGAAAAAAAATCAGCCGCAGAGGTAATAATGACTCAACTGCATGCAGGTGGGAAATTCGATCATGACTCTTATAAAGTTTCTGGTGGACTTCATGGAGTTGGTGTTTCAGTTGTAAATGCGTTATCTGAAAAACTAAAATTAGAAATTTATAGAGATAATAAAAAATATTTTATAGAATTTAATGATGGAGAGGCTAAAGCCCCATTAAAGGTAATTGGAAAAGCAAAAGAAACTGGAACTCAAATTACTTTTTTGCCTTCAAAAAAAATTTTTTCATCAGTAAAATTTAGCTCAAATATTTTAATTAAGAGAATGAGAGAACTTGCTTTTTTAAATAAGGGGATAAAAATTACTTTTAAAGACGGAAGTCAGAAAAAAGAAAAAACAAATGAATTTAAATACGAAGGTGGGGTGCTAGAATTCGTTGAATTTCTTGACGAAAAAAGAGAAAAATTAATTAATAAAAATGGAAATAACCTCTTCAAAAAACCAATCTATATTGAAGGAAAAAAAGATGGAATAGAAATAGAGTGC